>CAXTKZ010000158.1:0-2206 GCA_964244985.1 uncultured Acidobacteriaceae bacterium | reverse complement strand
AGGAGCAGGCATGCACGAGTTTCGGGTTTGGGCGCCAAAAGCAGAGCGGGCTGAGGTAAAGATCGACGGGGCAAAGCACCCCATGGAGAAGGATGAAGGCGGGTGGTGGAGCGGCAAAGTGGAGGAAGCGGGACCGGGCACGGACTATTTCTTCCTGTTGAACGGGGAAGAGCAGCAGCTGCCCGATCCGCGCACACAGTTCCAGCCGGAAGGCGTCAACGGGCCTTCGCGGGTGGTCGATCACGCGGCGTTTGCATGGACGGACGGGAAGTTCAGCGCGAAGGCCTGGCCTGCCGCGGTGGTGTATGAGCTGCACATCGGTACATGGACGCCGGAGGGAACCTGCGACGCGGCGATTGAGAAGCTGGAGTATTTGTACGAGCTCGGCGTGACGCATGTGGAGCTTTTGCCGTTCGCGCAGTTCCCCGGCGGGCATGGCTGGGGGTACGACGGAGTGGATCTATTCGCGCCGCAAAACTCCTACGGCGGCCCGGATGCGCTGAAGCGTTTTGTGGACGCGGCGCATGGCAAGGGTTTGGCGGTGATGATGGACGTGGTGTACAACCATTTCGGCCCGGCGGGAAATTACGTGGGCAAGTTCGGTCCGTACTTTACCGATGAGCATAAGACACCATGGGGCGACGCGGTAAACCTCGAAACTGCGGGCTCCTACGAAGTGCGGCGGTTTTTCTGCGACAACGCGCTGATGTGGCTGCGCGACTACCACATGGACGGGCTGCGGCTGGATGCGGTGCATGCGTATATCGACCGCTCGGCGATCAACTTTATGGAGCAGATCAACACCGAAGTGCATGCATTGCAGGCGCAAACCGGGCGTCCTTACGTGATGATCGCCGAGTCCGACCTAAACGACCCGCGTTTGGTGCGGCCGAAAGAGGCCTACGGCTATGGGTTCGACGCGCAATGGAGCGACGATTTCCACCACGCGCTGGTGGCTCTGGTGACAGGCGAGCGGGACGGCTACTACGCCGATTTCGGCGATATGGCGGATCTGGGGAAAGCCCTGACGCAGGCGTATGTGTACGACGGGCAGTTCGCGCCGTTCCGCGACCGGGTGCACGGCAAGCCGGTGGAAAACCTCGCGGGATGGCACTTCCTGGGCTATTCGCAAAATCACGACCAGATCGGCAATCGCGCGAAAGGCGAGCGGCTGATCCACCTGACGGACGGCCCGCGCGCGAAGATCGCGGCGGCGCTCACCATGCTTGCGCCGTTTGTGCCGATGCTGTTCCAGGGCGAGGAGTGGGGGGCATCCACGCCGTTCCAGTACTTTACCGACCATGAGGATAAGGAATTGGGTCGGTTGGTATCGGAGGGACGCAAGCGTGAGTTTGAAGCTTTCGGGTGGGACCCTTCTGAAATACCGGACCCGCAGGACGCATCGACGCTGGAGAGCTCAAAGCTGAAGTGGGACGAGCTTGAGCAGCCCGAACATGCTGGGATGCTGCGCTGGTACAAAGACCTGATTGCCTTGCGGCGTTCGCGGCGCGAGCTGACGGATGGCGTTCTCGCAGAGGTCGATGTGGACTTCGACGAAGAGGACGGCTGGTTCACCATGCAGCGCGGCGGCGTGGTGCTGGTGTTCACGCTGGAGGAGGAAGGCTACTCGGCAAGCCTGGATGAGAGCGTAACACTGCTGCTGGCATCGGACCCTGGGATCACGATTGAGGGCGGGCAGTTGAGCCTGCCGGGGGTGGGTGTGGCGGTGTTATCGGTAGGGTAGTTATTCGAAGTTCCATTCAATAAAGGGTCATCCTGAGCGCAGCGAAGGACCTGCTTTTCCTGCGTTACCGGTAAAAAGCAGGTCCGTTGGCGCGAAGCGCTTCCGTCGCTTCGCTCCTCAGGATGACCCGTTTCTTTTACGCAAAGGTTGAACGTTTTGGCCGTTACGGACGATCTTCAACCTGCACTGGCGCGGCGTAAGTGGTGAACTGCGCGAGAGTTTCAGGTTCTGAAAGCGCCCGCTCCGCAAACACCGCGCCGCCCATCAGCAGGGTGGGCGCGGGGCCTGGGGCGGTAACGGGCAGCAGACCGAGTGTGGTGCGCGTGACCTGCTGTTCGGGTCGGCCGGCGTGCGAAACCAGAACGCAAGGATAGTCGGCGGACAAACCGGCTTCGCGCCACGCGCGGGCGATGCCGGTGAGATTGCGGCCGGGCATGTAAACGACGCGGGTTGGCTCGGGGT
>CAXTKZ010000157.1:0-2439 GCA_964244985.1 uncultured Acidobacteriaceae bacterium | reverse complement strand
CCGATGTCGCGCGGGTTCCCGTTGACACCCGCGAAAAGAATGCCGCCGCGCACCGTGGTGCCGGGCGCGATCTGCGCTTGGACGTCGCGATTGAAGCCCACAGCCAACTGATCATGGTCTTCCTTCAGGCCCGTTTCATTCTCGTAGCGCAGGCCCAGATTTAACGTGAAGCGGCGCGTCACGCGGAAATCGTCCTGCGCGAACAGCGCCCAGTAGTCGAGGTATGTCCTGAGCGGCGCTGCTGTTTCCACCTGTCCGCTGATGGGATGGCCAAGCAGGAGGTCGGCCAGGTCGGAGCCCGTTCCATCATTCGAGATGTTGGGATCGGCCTGCGTGAACGCGCCGCTGAAGGTGTAGGTGCCGGGCGCGTCGCCCGAGTCCTGAAAGTTGAGCCGGAGACGCCGGTACTCCGCCCCGAAGGTGAAGTTCTGCCGGCCGATGCTCCGAGCCAGAGTGCCGTTCAACAGCTGCGATTTCCAGTTATCGAGCGAGCTGGTGTCCTGCCCCAGCTGTGAAAAATTGCGCATAAAGATAGTCGGAAAGAAGTGGGCCTGCAACCGGCTGGTCAGTGACCCGGGAAACCCGAGCGCGGCCGGGTCGAAGCCGTTGCTCACCTCGGCGATAAGGTTGGGAAAACGGTTTGTACCGTAACGCGCCGTCAGCACGGTCTGAGGATTCAGCACCCAAACGCTGTTGATCTGCACGGCATCAACCTGTCGATGATAGGTGTAGGAGTAGCTGCCGGGCAGCGTACCGAGCGGGTTGCCGAGCGGTTGGAGAGCTTCGTAAAAAATGTAGGAGCCGCTGAGTGTCCACCAGGGGCGAATCTGCTGGTCCAGCTTGACCGTGACCTCCTGCGCGTGGTCGCGTACATTATCTGTTCCAGTGAAGTTATTGGTGCCCGTGGGCCCGCTCCCTTGCGGCAGAGGATAATAGCCGGCTACATTTCTCCCGACCGTGCTCAGCCGGTTTGCCGGAATGCGATTCCCCGGAAACGGCGCGCGACGCACCCTGCCCGCCGCATCGCGGAAAGTCTGCGTGGGATCGTAGATGACGTTCAGCGAGCCTGCGGAGTTGAAGCTTTGTGAAAAATCGCCCAGACGCTCAAGCGCCGTCGGGACGGCAAAGCTTGCGGTGTAGGGCGAAGTTTGGATATAGCCCTCCGACCCCACGGAGAAGAAGGTCCGGTTCTTGCCGTTGTAGACATGAGGAATGGAAACAAAGCCGCCCAGCGATGCGCCCCAGTTGTAATACGGGCTGTCGGGCCGGGGTATGCCCTCGCGGTTGGCGAAAAAGTCGTTCGCAAGCCAGCTGCCCTGGCGCGTTTCCCCCAGAAGTGAGCCGTGATACATGCTGGACCCGGAGCGCAGCAGGGTGTTGAAAACACCGCCTCCCGTGCGGCCGACCTGCGCGTCATAGGTAAGCGCCTGAACCTTCACGTCCTGGATCGACTCGATCGTCGGGATCACGATCGGGCGATTGTTGGTGTCGGTGATCGGCACGCCGTCAATCAGATACAGGTTCGCCGCGACCGGCCCGCCCGCGACCGAGGTGGCCGAAGTGCCGTTCTGGTCGGCGAACCGCACGAACTGCGGACTCCCTGTGTTGATGAAGGCTCCAGACACTTTCGCCGTAAGGTAAGGATTTCGGCCGAGAATCGGGATGTCCTCGAGCCGGCGCTGGTCAAGGTCCGTGCTGACCGAAGCCGTGGAGGAGTCGATCAATGAGGCGTCAGCATTTACCTGCACTGTGTTTTCTGACCCGCCCACCGCCAGCGGCACATCGAGGGTCAGGAAGTCCTGCGTTCCAAGAGCAATATGAGTGCGGGCAGCAGCGCTGAAACCGGGCGCGTTGAAACGCAAGTCGTACGTTGAAGGCCGGAGGGCATTGAAAACATATTCGCCCGCTGCGTCGGTCCTGCCCACGCGCACCTCATGCGTCGCTTCGTCGGTAAGCGTGATGGAGATGTTCGGCAGGACTGCGCCCGCGGGGTCGGTCACCGTGCCTCGCAGGCCGCCGCTGTAGGTTTGCGCCGCAGCCACGGTCAGCCATCCGATAGAACCCAGCGCAGCGAGGGCAACACGGAGGGAACGTAAATTGAGATCGTTCATATCGTCATCCTTGACGTACTCGGACAAAGCTGCGAGCGAGAAATCCAGTCTCGGTGTTGCTTAGGTCGGCGTGGAGAATCCGGACCCAATCAGCTTGAGATCGCTCAGCAGGAAAAGTACAGAAGGTCTTAAGAGAAGCGCACCGGCACGCGATTGCTCAACTCGACGGAAGTGATTCCGGAGGAGCAACAACAGCCATGCCGCGTAACGATCATGCGAAAGCGTAACCGTTGCCTCACATGGCGTCAAGAGTGATGCCCGGCTGTTGCGGGCCGATGTTCGCGCTTCTGTGCCGAACCGCGAGTTCCCAACACGTCACAAACGGTCG
>CAXTKZ010000156.1:0-2948 GCA_964244985.1 uncultured Acidobacteriaceae bacterium | reverse complement strand
TCGGCCCACATCACTTCCACGTCCGGCCCGCCGCTCGCACGGATGCGCCCCGTCACCGCCATCGCCCACGGCGCATGCACCCGCGAGCCGAACGGCGTCAGCACACAAACGCGCCAGTCGCCCAGCTCATCGCGCACACGCTCAATCACGATGGTGCGGTCGTCCGGCACCGTCGTGGTCGCGATCTCCTGATCGGCAAGGAAGCGCAACAGGTTTTCACCCGCCTTCGCGTCTAAATCGTGCTCCCGCACCAGCCGGGTGAGCGCGACATTGTGCGGCAGCGCCCGCAGCTCGCGGGTCAGCGCGCCGATGCGCCGCCCGAACTCAAGCGGCCTGCCTGCGTTGTCGCCGTGCCAAAACGGCATTTTGCCCGGCTCGCCCGGCGCGGGTGAAACCAGCACACGGTCGTGCGTGATCTCGTCGATGCGCCATGTGCTCGCGCCCAGGATGAATGTGTCGCCGTTGCGCGACTCAAACACCATCTCCTCATCGAGCTCGCCCACGCGGATCGGTTTCTTCTCGGAACCCGACAAAAAAACCCCGTACAGACCTCTGTCGGGAATCGTCCCGCCGTTCAAAATCGCGAGCCCTTTCGCGCCTTGCCGCGGCGTCACAATGCCGGTCACACGATCCCATGTCACCCTTGGGCGCAGCTCGGCGAACTCGTCCGACGGGTAGCGACCCGCGAGCAGATCGAGCACACCTTCAAATGCGCCGCGGGAGAGTTCCGCATAGGGCGCGGCGGCGCGGATCATTGCGTACAGGGCTTCCACCGCGATCCCCGGCGAGCGCTCTTCGTCAATCTCCGCTTTCAGCTTTTTCTTTTTCTCGCGCGGCTGCGCCAGGACCGGTGGCTGCGCCGTAATCGCAACGATCTGCTGTGCCAGCACATCGAGCGGATTGCGCAGAAACCGGGTCGACTCGACCAAGCCCTCGTGCATCGCGCGGGTCACGGCGGCGCAGGCCAGCAGGTCGGCCCGGTATTTGGGGAAGATGATGCCTTCGCTTGCCGCCCCGACCGAGTGCCCGGCGCGCCCGATCCGTTGCATGCCGCTTGCAACGGACGGGGGCGCTTCAATCTGGATCACCAGGTCGACCGCGCCCATGTCGATCCCCAGCTCAAGCGAGGAGGTTGCGACCAGCGCCTTGATCTTCCCGGCTTTCAGCAGCTCTTCAATCTCCGACCGCTGCGCCGCGGCCAGCGAACCATGGTGCGCACGCGCGATGTTTTCCGCCGCAAGCTCGTTGAGCGCGCCCGCCAATCGTTCCGCGACGCGACGACTGTTGACGAAGATCAGCGTGGAGGTCCGCTCGCGCACGATTTCGAGCAAACGCGGGTGAATGGCGCTCCAGATGGAGGTCCGCTTGGGCCCCTGCGAGGCCGCGCCGCTCGGCAACTCCTGCACCTCGCCCAGCCGCGCCATGTCTTCGACGGGCACCTCGATGCGCAGTTCTAGGCGCTTCGGCTCGGCGGCGTTGATGATGGTCACGGGGCGGTAGCGCGCCGCTGTGTCTTCGGTTGTGCTCGCCACCGGCTTTGTTGGAGCAAGCTCGTCCGCGACGGCTTCCGGCTCGCTTGTCCACTCGCGCTCGCTCGTCGTCCGCAGCTCATCGGCAGCGACAGAAGGTGCAAGCAGCGGCAGCTCAACACCTGCCCGCGCCTGTGCCCCGGCCAGGAAGTGCGCGACTTCCTCCAGCGGCCGCTGTGTCGCTGAAAGCCCGATCCGCTGCAAAGGCTTAGCGGTAATCGCCTCCAGGCGCTCCAGTGAGAGCGCCATGTGCGCTCCGCGCTTGGTGGGTACAAGCGCATGAATCTCGTCGATGATGACCGTTTCCACGGTACGCAGCACTTCCGCCGAGTCGGAGGTAAGCAGCAGGTACAACGACTCCGGCGTGGTGATCAGGATTTCGCCAGGGCTACGCCGAAACCGCGCCCGGTCCCGCTGAGGCGTATCGCCCGTGCGCACCGCGATCTCCGGCATGTGGAAGGCAAGGCCCCGCTGCCGTGCCATGTTCGCGATCCCCGCGAGCGGCGAGCGCAGGTTGCGCTCCACATCCACCGCCAGCGCCTTGAGGGGGCTGATGTAGATGACTTTGCAGCCTTTTTCAGCGGGATTGCCCCGCAGCATCAACCGGTCGAGACACCAAAGAAACGCAGTAAGCGTTTTTCCTGTCCCGGTCGGCGCAAGAATCAGCGTGTTTTCGCCGCCCGCGATCGCCGGCCAGCCAAGACGCTGTGGCGCGGTGGGCCGCTCAAAAACCGCGCGGAACCACTCCGCCGTGACCGGGTGAAACAGGCCGAGCGCCCGCTCCGCCTCATCGGACGCCGTCGCGGAAGTCGAAATAGGTTGGAGGGAGGCCGTCATGCGCCCGTATAGGATGCGCCGGAAGGGAGGGAAAGTGCAAAGCCCGGTTTACCGCTCCATCGGTTTTCGCACCCAGGCGACGTTTGAGCGGGCCCGCTGTTGCTGCTTTCAAAAGGAGCCGTCCGCCGGGGTAAAATGACTGGAGGTAAGCAATTGTATGATCCTGCGAAAGTGGCGAAATTGGCAGACGCACCAGACTTAGGATCTGGCGGGGCAACCCGTGGGGGTTCAAGTCCCCCCTTTCGCACCAATCTTCAACTGCTTCAGGTAAAGTAGAGCCATTATGAGTTCCCAACCCAACCAACCTACTTTCGCCGTGACCCAGGGCGCGAACTACCGTGAAAACTACGCCAACAGCGTGCAGGTGCGCGTAAGCGTATGGGATATTTTCCTGCTGTTCGGCCTGGCCCACCCCACCTCCCCCGACGATGTCGTCATCGAGAACCAGCAGGGCATCTACCTGAGCCCGCAGCAGGCCAAGGCACTGTTCAACATACTCGGGCAGAACCTGGCCCAGTACGAGCAGACCTTCGGCCAGATCGCGCTGGAGCCCGTTGGGCCGCGTCCGGTACAGTAGCTCCC
>CAXTKZ010000155.1:0-3006 GCA_964244985.1 uncultured Acidobacteriaceae bacterium | reverse complement strand
CGAAAAACATCGTCGACAATGTCATCACCGCGCTCACCTCCGACTCGGTTGTCGGCCCGAGCTTCTGGATCGATCCGAAAACCGGCAACAACTACCTGCTGGCCGTGCAGTACTCCAACCAGCAGATCGGACATATGAGCATGGAAGATCTTCAAAACATCCCCCTGCGTGGGGAGGGCGCGAAACAATACACGCCCCTGCGCTCGGTCGCGTTCCTTAAGCAGATCGACACGCCGACCGAGGTGGACCATTACCAGCTGCGGCGCGTCATCGACGTGTATGTGCAGCCGCGCACGGAGTCACTGACCGCGATCGACAAAGAAGTACAGAACCTGATACGGCAGGTGCCGACGACGCACGGCATGCGCACGACGCTCCATGGCGCGAGCCTGAGCATGACAACTGCATTTGAGCGCTTCGGCCTTGGACTGATTCTCGCGATCCTGCTTGTTTACCTCATCCTGATGGCGCAGTTCACCTCATTCCTCGACCCGTTCATCATCCTCATGGCCGTGCCGCCCGGGCTCGCTGGCGTGGTCGTCATGCTGGTGCTTACGGGCTCCACGCTCAACATCATGTCGCTGATGGGCGTCATCATGATGGTCGGGATCGTGGTTTCCAACTCCATCCTGATCGTCGAGTTTGCAAGCATTCTGCATGAGGGGGGCAAAAGCCGCGTGGATGCGGTGGTGCAGTCCTGCAAGATCCGGCTGCGTCCCATCCTCATGACCTCGCTTGCGACGCTGCTGGGGTTGATTCCTCTGGCGCTCGGTTTGGAAGCAGGCAGCGAGCAGTATGCGCCGCTGGCCCGCGCCATCATCGGCGGCCTGTCAGTTTCGGTCGCGATGACGGTGTTTCTGGTGCCCGCGGTATACATCCTGGTACACGGGCGCAAACAGCCCGCAGCCGGGCAGGAGGACGCCCGTGCATAGATACTTTTTGCTGTTTGCGGTTCTCGCCCCTGCGCTCCACGCCCAAATGTCGCTCACCCGCGCACAGGCTGAAGACTCGGCTGTACGCAATAATCCGCGCATGACGGTCAGCCACCTCCTTTCGCTCGCGCAGGAGCAAGTGGTGCGCGAAACCCGCTCGGGCGAGTTCCCCATCCTCAGTGGTGCAATCACCGGAGAAGAAGCCAAGGACGGCAGCCGCTTCGGCTACGGATCGCTTTCGTCCACGCGGCTCATCAATCACGTGGGTGGAGGTGTGATCCTCTCGCAGCTCATCACGGACTTTGGGCGCACGCACAACCTCGTTGCCTCCTCAAAGCTGCAGGTGGAAGCACAGCATTCCAACGAAGCGGCAACACACGACCAACTGGTGCTGGTGGCGGACCAAGCCTTTTACAATGTGCTGCAAACGCAGGCGGTGCTCCGGGTTGCGCGCCAAACAGTGGCTACGCGGCAGGCGGCGCAGTCGCAAATTAGCGGTTTGGCGAAAAACAACCTGCGCTCCACCCTCGATGCAACATTCGCCGATGTGAATGTGTCCGAAGCGCAGATCCTCGTGCTTGATGCCGAGGCAAACGCCGCTGGAGCGATGGCCGCGCTCGACGACGTGCTCGGCCTCGATCACGCCCAGGAGTTCGCTCTGATCGACGACCCCGGCGCGCCACCCCCGCCGCCGCCCGACCTGGATGTGCTGACACAGGCAGCGCTGAAGCAGCGGCCGGATTTGCAAGCCCTTGCTAAAACCCGCGAAGCAGAACAGAAGCTCAGCCAGGCGCAGGCGGACCAGCGCTTGCCTACCCTGAGCGCGCTCGGCACGGCGGGCGGCGACCCGGTCCGCAGCGGACGGTACTTCACCTCCAGTTGGGATGGCGGGGTTGCAGGCAACCTGCAAATCCCGATCTTTAACGGATTCCTATATTCAGCGCAGGCAAAGGAAACCAGCCTGCGCGCCCAGGCAACCGATGCACAGGCGAAGGCTCTTCGCGACAGCATTGTGCGCGACGTGCATACCGCGTGGCTGGCTGCAAACAGTGGGTTTGCCCGCATCGGCGTTGCCGCGCAGCTGCTTCGGCAGGCAAATACAGCACTCAGTCTTGCGCAGACGCGGTATAACCTGGGGCTTGCCTCGATCGTTGAGTTGAGCCAGGCTCAATTGGCGCAGACACAAGCCGACATCGCTTATGCCAATGCCGGATACAGCTACCGCGCCGGTTTGGCTGCGCTGCGCTTCCAAACCGGCCCATAATTATTTACCTTGCGGCGGGAACTTGCTGAACATCTTGTCGATGTTTTTATCGAGCGCCTTGGTTGTTTTATCGGAGTTCTTGTTGATGTCGTTATCGCTTACCCCGCGAAACAGGAGGTTGTGGTTGGAAGAGTCGAATACATCGACCACCAGGTGGCCGACTTTCTGATCCACCGTTTGCGTCGTCGATGTGCCGAACCCGCCCGGCCCAAACCCACTGCCGAAGCCGCCAAACCCGCCGTAACCCCAACCCCTGCCCCAACCGCCGCCGAGATTGTTGTAATTGGTTTCCAGCGATTTTTCGTCCTTGATGTTGCCGGTGGCGAACACTGTAGTTTGTCCGCCCGAAGGCACCATCTGCCAGCCCTTCGCCTGTAATTCTTTGTCCACTTCGCTCTTGATCCGCCCCTGGAAGAGAGGATTGTCGGTGGTTACCGGACCCCAGGAGTAAGTATGGTAGTTGGTGAAGTTGGCATTGTGGTCATAATCGGTCCGTACATCCGCCAAAGCCATGGAACCTGCCAGCAGCATGCCGAGGGCACAGCCGGTTACGGGGAAGCGTTTCATCACTGACACCTCTTTTCTTAGGTCTGAGATGTTTTGGGTGCAGCTGTGAGCTGCCTGCGGGAAACAAGCAGCCGAAGGTTGCTTTAAGTTGGTTCAACGCGTCGACGTGTTTCCCGACTGCCGCTCCGTCCGCTAGGGCGTGGAGCTTCGATGTGGGAGGGGCTACTGCCTGTCGATTGTCAATTGATTGGTGGGCACAGCAGGATTCGAACCTACGACTTCCACCGTGTGAAGGTGGCACTC
>CAXTKZ010000154.1:0-3114 GCA_964244985.1 uncultured Acidobacteriaceae bacterium | reverse complement strand
CGACCGAAAAAATAGGACCTGCATGGTCATTCCTCCTGCTTGGTACTTCTTGCGAAACTAAGCTTTAAAAGGAACGTCGGACACTGAAAACGTTTCCACAAGCGCCGGAACCACTCCCCAGAAAACTGCTTCCGTCGGTCCTTCCACCGTGGAAGTAATCAGCTGGGGTGAATTCGTACCTGTCAAGAAAGAAATGGAATACCGTCTTCCAAGCACTCGACATGGAACCTCAGGTCCGTTATCCATGGCCTGCGGCTGACGATGCAATAACCGGTAGTTGAGGGTCTGGCGTGGGCAGCCGCAAACGAACGTACCGGGTTGTTTACCGCTTTCCCCCTTTACCCCGTCCCCGCCACGCTCTACCCTGCTCGTATGTGCGGCATTGTCGGTTACGTCGGCTCTCAACCAGTGGTCCCGGTCATTCTTGAAGGCTTGCGTCGTTTGGAGTACCGCGGCTACGACTCTGCTGGGATCGCGGTCGGCGCGCCCGGCCATGCGCTTGCACTGCGGCGCGCGCCGGGCAAGCTGCGCAACCTCGAAGAAGTGCTGCGGGCGCACCCGGTCGAGGGCACCTACGGCGTCGGCCATACCCGCTGGGCCACCCACGGGCGTCCGACAGAGGAGAACGCGCACCCGCACCGCGACTGCTCCGGCCGCCTAGTCGTCGTTCACAACGGCATCGTTGAAAACTACCTCCGGCTCAAAGCGCGGCTTCAAGCGCAGGGCCACCGCTTCCTCACCGAAACCGACACAGAGGTGATCGCGCACCTCATCGAGCAGGAAACAAAAGATGGCGCGGCAACCCTGCCCGAAGCCGTGCGCGCAGCCGCGAAACAGCTCACCGGGGCGTTCGCGGTTTCGGTTATTTCCGCCGATACCCCGGACACGATCGTGGTCGCGCGCATGGGGCCGCCCGCGGTCATCGGCGTCGGGGAGGGCGAATACTTTGTTGCCTCCGATGTGCCCGGTATTCTCCACCACACCCGCGACTTTTATTTCCTCGCTGACGGCGACCTCGCGGTGCTCACCCCGGCGGGCGTCGCCATCACCGACTTCGACGGGGTGCCGGTTAAACGGCAGGTCACCCGCGTCGTGTGGGACCCGATCCAGGCGGAAAAGGGCGGCTACAAACACTTCATGCTCAAGGAAATCTTCGAGCAGCCGCGCTCGGTCCGCGACACCACGCTCGGCCGCGTTTCGCTTGAAACCGGGCAGGTCTTTCTCAAAGAAATGAGCATCACGCCGGACGAGTTCCGCGCGGCCACCCGGCTCCATGTGGCCGCCTGCGGCACCAGCTGGCATGCGGCACTCGCGGGCAAGTTCATGATCGAGCGGCTGGCCCGTTTGCCGGTCGAGGTCGATTACGCGAGCGAGTACCGCTACCGCGACCCTATCCCCGACCCGACCGCGCTCGGGCTGCTCATCACGCAATCGGGCGAAACCGCGGATACGCTCGCGGCGCAGCGCGAAATGGCGGCCAAGGGCTCAAAAACGATCGCCATCTGCAACGTGGTCGGCGCGGCGGTCGCGCGTGAGGCGCAGGGCGTCATCTACACACACGCTGGCCCCGAGATCGGCGTCGCGTCCACGAAAGCGTTTACCGCGCAGCTTACCGCGCTGTTCCTGTTGGCGCTCCACCTGGCCGAGGTGCGCGGGACTGTTCCGCAGGAGGAGCAACAGCGGTTAGTCGGTGAACTCGCCTTGCTGCCGGGCAAAATCGAAGCCATTCTCCGCACGGTCGACAGCCAATGCCGCGAGTTGGCGAAGCTGTATGCCAATGCGAGCGACTTCCTGTTCCTGGGCCGCGGCATCCACTACCCCATCGCGCTGGAGGGCGCGTTGAAGCTAAAGGAAATCTCGTACATTCACGCTGAAGGCTACCCGGCAGGCGAGATGAAGCACGGCCCCAATGCGCTCATCGACGAGCGGCTGCCGGTCGTCGCGCTCGCCACCCGCGACACCAACGATCCCGGCTCCATGGTGCGTTATGAGAAGTCGCTCGGCAACATCCAGGAGGTCACGGCACGCTCCGGCAAAGTCATCGCGATCACGACCGAGGCGGATGACCGCGAGCATGATGAAGATGCGGCCGCGCTCGCCGGGTTGGTCGATCATGTGATCACGATCCCGCCCGCGCCGGAGCTGCTGCTGCCCATACTCGAAATCGTCCCCCTGCAGCTGTTGGCCTACCACATCGCCGTGCGCCGGGGTTGCGATGTAGACCAGCCGCGGAACCTCGCCAAGTCGGTTACGGTGGAGTAAACGGCTATCGGTTGCCCTTGTCATAGCGCGCGAAGATCTGGTTCATGTCCACGTAAATCGGGCTGTCGGCGACTTCGAACCGCTCCACATCGCGCCATGTCGCGTCCCGCCGTACCGAGCATCGCCGTGTTTGCGGGTCGATCAGCCAAATATTCTCGATCCCCATGCCGATGTAATCGCGAACCTTTTCCGTCACATCCGTGAACCTGTCGGTCGGGGAGAGTATCTCAATCACGATCAAGGGCGGCTCGTCCAAGGCACTGCCCTGCGGTCCGGGCCGTGTCACGACGACATCGGGCAAGCGCATCCGTGTTTGGGAAACATGAGTTCGGACCTCAACCGAAGCGATGACATCCCATTCATCTTCAAAACGTCCGAACCATTGCACCAGGATCGCTTGCAGCCGACCATGCACGGGGTAAACCACAGGACGCTCCTTTAAAAACCCATCGATGTACTCCACATCCGGGTCGTACATCGTATGAAGGTATTCTTCGATCGAGACGGTCGTCGTTGCCATAAGCTGCTCCCTGACCGGCTCAGTATATCGCCGCATCAAAGGATCGGAACTGTGTACGTTGAGTGCTTTACGTACAATTTGACTTGAGGAGTCCCCCCCATGCGTCATACCGCAGCCGTACTTACCCTCGCCGGATGTGGACTGGTATCTGCTGCCCACGCGCAGTCCAGTCAGCCTGTTTTGACCGGCCAGTCCGCTTTTACCGACACCACCAAGGAACAGCCCGGCGTCACGCGGAAGATCACCGTCGCCGACCTTCCGCAGCCCTATGCCACGCCCGGCATCGATGCGGGTTCAGAAAAGATTCCCCGTCCCGCGGATGCCTGGCCCAA
>CAXTKZ010000153.1:0-3166 GCA_964244985.1 uncultured Acidobacteriaceae bacterium | reverse complement strand
GTCGCCAGGTCCACCACCTCGGGCTCGCACGCGCAATTCTCAAAGACGGTCTCGCCCTCGGCCAGCACGGCGGCCATCAACAGGTCTTCGGTTCCCGTCACCGTGATTTTGTTGAACAAAATATCTGTACCCCGCAGCCGCTCCGCCCGCGCTTCAATATAGCCGTGCTCGTAGGAGATGGTTGCGCCCATTTTCTCAAGGCCCTTGATATGGAGGTCGATGGGCCGGCCGCCGATGGCGCAGCCGCCGGGCATGGCTACGCGCGCCACGCCCGTGCGCGCGACGAGAGGTCCAAGGACGAGCGAGGAGGCGCGCATCGTTTTCACGATCTCGTACTTGGCAACAGGGTCGGACAGCACGGCGCAGCTTACCGTAGTGCGGTGCTGCGCGCGCCCGTAGCCCAGCTCCACTTCCGCGCCCATGGAGACCAGCAGCTTGCGCTCGGTTTCAATGTCCTGCACCTGCGGAATGTTCTCGAGAATCACCTCATCCGCGGTCAAAATCGCCGCCGCCATGCACGGCAGCGCCGAGTTTTTCGCTCCGCTCACCCTTACGGTTCCCAGCAGCGGATTGCCGCCCCGAATCACAAACTTATCCATCCAATGTTCCTTCCGAGTCCAAGTTTAACCGCCGAGTCGCCGTGCCACCGAAGAAGAGAACAAAGGAGTACACTGGCTCGCGATGACCCGCCCCGCTCTCCTCGCCGCTTCACTCCTGTTCGCCGTCGGCGCACAAGCGCAGGACCTTACGATCCATGCCCCGGCAGGTACAGTGCAGGGCAAGCTCCAGCCCACAAAAGCCGGGCAGGCCCGCGCGTTCCTAGGCCTCCCGTATGCCGCGCCGCCCATCGGCCCCTTGCGCTGGAAGCCTCCCATGCCCGCGCCCAAGTGGACCGGCACCCGCGACGCCGCGAACTTCGGGCCGCGCTGCATGCAGCCGCATTTGTTCGACGACATGTATTTCCGCGACGGCGGGCAAAGCGAGGACTGCCTGTCGCTGAACGTGTGGACCCCGGCGAAGCCCGCAGGGAAACTGCCCGTGATGGTCTGGATTTATGGCGGCGGCTTCATCACCGGGTCCACCTCCGAGCCGCGCCAGGATGGTGCCTACCTCGCGACCAAGGGTGTCGTCGTGGTCAGCTTCAACTACCGTGAGGGAGTATTCGGCTTTTTCACCCATCCTGACCTCATCGGGGAGTCGCCCGCGCACGCGGCAGGGAACTACGGGCTGCTCGATGCAGTGGCCGCGCTCGGGTGGGTGCGCGACAATATCGCTGCATTCGGCGGCGATCCGGCGAACGTGACCATCTTCGGCGAGTCCGCGGGCTCGTTCGCGGTCTCCTCACTCATGGCTTCCCCCCTTGCCCATGGCTTGTTCCAGCGCGCGATTGGGGAAAGCGGCGGTGCGTTCGGCGGCCCGCCCTCGGGAAGTTTGCGTTACCAGCCGGCGGCTGCGGTAGCGGAAAAGGACGCGGACTGGGCGCGCACCCAGCTCCATGTCACGGGTCTCGCGCCCCTTCGTGCATTGCCCGCCGACCAGCTTCTCGCTGCGGCCTACCCGCCCTCTGGCGAGGGCCGTAACTTCGGCCCCGACGTGGACGGCTACTTTCTTCCGCAGCTGCCCTCGGCCATTTTCGCGGCCGGCAAGCAAAATGACGTTCCGGTGATCGCCGGCTGGAACCACGATGAAGGCGGCAATGGAAAAGCCACCACCATTACGCCGACCGGCGGCAGCAGCGAGGGCTCGGCCGCGCCCAATCCGGACGACCTCCAACGCCTCAAGAACACGGGGCAGAAGGATTTCGGCGCGCATGCTCCGCAGTTTCTTGAGGTTTTCCCGGCCTCGTCCGACGCCGAAGCTCTTACGCGGCTGCAGCAATACGCGACGGATAAGTTCATCGCGTACGGCACATGGGCCTGGCTTGAGGCGCAAACCGAAACGGGCAAAAGCCCCGCCTACCGGTACCGCTTCGATCTCGTGCCCCCGACCGACCCGGCGCGGCCCGGACGTTTCGGCAACTTTCACTCAAACGACATTGAATATGTGTTCGGCAATCTCGACTCGCGCAAAGGCATCCAGTGGCGGCCGCAGGATTATGCGATGAGCGAGCAGATGATCGGCTATTGGACCAACTTCGCCCGGACGGGCAATCCGAATGGCAAGGGAGCTCCGGAGTGGCCTGTTTACGCGCCCGCGTCGGGGGCGAAGGTGTTGTATCTCAACCAACCTTCAAAAGCAGAAAAGGATGACTTGCGGGATCAATTCCTGTTTTTACGGTCGGCGTGGGCAAAGTAGCGCGCCCGATCACGTCTGCTTGTCCGATTGAGTGTCCGCTTCGGCCTGCTTGAATGCCCGACTTTTCTTTGTCGGTGCATTGAAGTCCGCCGGTTTATCGGCGATCCAATGCAGAAATCGGCCGATATCTTCCCGCGACCGCAAGGCATCCAGGTCGGAAAATACCGCGGCCAATTGCCGATTGGGCACATGAGTGTGGATGATGCGATGGCAGATCGGGTGCAGCGGTACAGTTTCCGTGCCGCCTCGGCTTTTCGGTACGCGGTGGTGCCACTCGATGCGGGAACCGAGCGGACGCTGGCAGAGCGCGCAGATCTCGATCGTAGACATCTGTGCCGCGCGCTCTGCCGCTGCCGCGAGCCCTTGTTTTCTCTTGATCCGCCCGGACATCCTGCCGCATACGATGCCTGCCCGCAATGCGGCAAAGCAATCCTTACCGCACGAAGATTGGAACGCGCCGCGCGGGCCAAGTCTGAAGTGCGGCAAGGAAGCAGTCAACCGCGTCCCGTCCAGAGAAGTACCAGCCCCGCTCGAACAGTCCACGCTACCGTCCGCACCCAATTTGTCGCGACGAGTTTCTGAACCACAGCCGCCGAGTACCCCGCGTGGAGCCGATTGTGCAACGGCACCTGCACGAAGGCGGTCGAAACCCAGATCACCCCGACCAGCACCGCTCCCAGCCAAGCCTCACCCGCGCTCACGGAAGAGGGGCGCAACGCAGGAAACAACAGCGCGACAGCGCTCCCAAGCTCCATGAGCATCAGCGGCGCGACCACCCAGGTAGTCCGGTTTGCATGCGCGGCCTCATACGCCGCGAACTGCTCCGGCCCGACCAGTGCAAACAGCGGATAATGCACCACCTGCACAAACC
>CAXTKZ010000152.1:0-3317 GCA_964244985.1 uncultured Acidobacteriaceae bacterium | reverse complement strand
TACTAAGGTGCATGGAGAAGCGAGCGCAGCAAATCCTCCGGCAAGGTTGCATTCAAGATGGCGCGGTCGTTGTATTGCGTAATCTTGGCGCTGTTGAGGAAGGCGCGCGCGCCGGGGTTGGTAGCGGTGGCGGGCAGGTTGTTTTCCGCCATGCGGCCGACTTCCAGCAGGCCGGACAAGCCATTTGCCGATAAGTGAGCGGCAGTTTCACTAGGAGCAATCTCCTCGATTCGCAGCCGCAGTGCGCCGGTCCAACGTAAAGATGCGACAAAGGTCGCGTTCAGCCGGAAGGGCAAAGTAAGGCCGAACAGATTGAGCGCGCCGTGGTCGTTGAACGGCAGGCCGATTTGCCCCAAACCCCAGGCAAGTGAAAGCGCGGGCAGATCCTTGTAGTGCTCCGTAAGCAGGGTAGGAGCGGTTTGGCCGAAGGGAAGCCGGGCGGCGCGAGCTCGATCAAGGATTGAATGGATTTGCTCGGGTGTGGGAGTGTTGCTGACCGCAATCATGTGATTGGGCAGAAGTGCCACGCGGACCATGCGGCCTTCGCTGGGGATGGAAAAAACGGTATGGCCGCCATACTGTTCAGTCGCCACGGTAATGGACGCGAGATAGCGGGCGAGACGGACGGGATCGAAGCGGCCTTTGAATACTTCGGAATACCCCAGACCGGCGTTGGGCCCGGTGAGATCGGGCAGCCGATCCAGGGCAAATGCGGCTTCGTCGAGGTCGCGCTCGGGGTCAACCCCGGTGGCATTGATGAACTGCTGGTAGTCGGGTGAGTGCGGAATCGGGCGCTCGTGGAAGCCCGTCGCGGCGCGGAGCGGGCTGATGTTGATGTAGAGGATGGCGTCCGACTCGGGCAGGAGGCGCGCGACAAGGGGCGGGGTAGCTGTATGCCAGAAGAAAGCAACACCGGCAGCGGCAAGCAAAAGCAGGACGACCAGGAGAACGGCGCGGCCACGGAACAGGCGCATGGGCATGGGACAAGGGTACGCGACGGTTCCCTATGCCATCTGGAAATACCATTCAGAAGCAAGCAGGTAGGGTCGGCCCCTCAAGGGGGACAACTCTATTCACGAAATGCTCTTTTATAGACGCATTGCCCATGTTCTGAACTTCGTCAGACACTCCTATGAAAAGATTCTGCAACCGGAGACTAACTCCGTATATCTCATAAACGGAGATTGTCTCCGTTTATGAGGGCGCGAACTTCAATGAGGGCTCGCTTCAACAAGGGCGCTGCTAAACAGCAGGAGGAGGGTCGATGCGCATTTTTATAACGGGAGCGACAGGATTTATTGGGACGGAGTTGGTGAAGGAACTGATTGGAGCAGGGCACCAGGTACGCGGGTTGGCACGCAGCGAAACCGGCGCGGAACAATTAATGGCAGCGGGAGCCGCCGTGCATCGCGGTACCCTCCAGGATTTAAACAGCCTGCGCAGCGGAGCGACAGGCATGGATGCCATTGTGCATCTGGCATTCAATCATGACGATATGTCGAAGTTCGCCGAGAACGGGAAAGACGAGCGCAATGCTATCGAGGCGCTGGGGTCCGTGCTCGCACCGGGCAAGCTGCTTGTGGTGACTTCCGGCATTGGGCTTGTCGGCGGTGGGCCGGGTCATTTGCGCTTGGAAAGCGATCCGCCGATGAGTACAGACTTGATTCCACGGCAGCCGGAGGACGTGGCGCGCGCCGTAGCCGAGCGCGGCGTCCGTGTGGGCATTGTGCGCTTGCCCCAGGTGCATGACACGCACAAGCAGGGTCTTGTGTCTTTCCTTACAGAGACGGCCCGCCAAAAGGGTATTTCAGCCTACGTGGGCGAGGGCGCGAATCGCTGGGCCGCGGCCCCGCTCGCTGATGTTGTTCATCTATACCATCTGGTGGTGGAGCAGGCAGGTCCGGGTGTGACGGTGTACCACGCGGTGCAGGAAGAAGGCGTGCCTCTGCGTGAGATTGCGGAGACGCTGGGGAAAGGGTTGAAGGTGCCGGTTGTATCGCTCGATGGGCCGGAGGCTGTCGAGCACTTTGGGTGGCTCGGCCACTTTGCGGGGTTGGATATGCCGGCTTCAAGCGAGTGGACCCGCAAAGCTCTGGGCTGGAACCCGACGGGGCCGGGGTTGATCGAAGATCTGACACATATGAAGTACTTCTGACGGGCTGCGGAATCCAGTTCCGGACAAGTGCTGCTAACCAGCTGCCGAGGGGCCGAGATGGATAAGCCCTTTTCTCGGCAGCCTGTTAACAGCAATCGCCGGACACTTTGGAGGCGTTCCAGGTCATCCCTGATGAGCGTAACGGGGTGCCGGTTCGGACTGCTGTGTCGCCGCGAGCAGATTGGTGGATGATTCTTCAAACTTCCGGATCAAGCTTTCATCGTGCACCGAAGGTGCGGTGATGAACTCGCCATCGTCCAATCCCTTCAAGGCAGCATCCACACACGCTTCCGTGTCCATCAAAACAACCTCCCCAAGCCTCGACATCGGGAATCACATTTTGTCCCAAATTTCGGAAGCAGTTGCGGCGGGCGCGACGTACTGAAAACGAAGGTTGGTTTCCGCGAGTTGTTGTTTAAGGCCCTGGGTGAAGTTGAGCACGTAAGCCTTGGTTCCGCCGTAAACCGGAACCAGTGAATAGCCGGTGAAGCCGACCGCGGAACCGATATTGACGATGGTTCCAGCGTTCCGCTCTATAAAGCCGGGCAGAACTGCTCGTGTGAGCACCGTGAGTGCTGTCACGTTCAAGGCGACGAGGTTTGCAAGGGTGTCTACCGATGTTTGAGCAACGGGCTCGACGTTTGATGTGCCTGCATTGTTGACCAGAAGCGTGATTGCGTTGTTGTCACTAATCTTTCGGGCCGCTTCCGCCAGACCATCCGGATGCGCCAGGTCGGCCACCAGAATATCGACTCTGACGGGAAAACGGGCTTGTAAATCAGCCCTGATGGCTTGAAGGCGATCCTCGCGTCGTGCGATGAGTAAAAGATCGTACCCGCGAGCGGCAAGGCGATCGGCATAGACCTTGCCGAGGCCGGAAGATGCGCCGGTGACAACGGCTGTACCAAGGGAACTCTGGTTGGATGGACTCACTGGTGTGGCTCCTTTTAGGAACAAATGACGGAGAAGATAGAGGTGCGGGAAGGACCCGACATTTCCTACCGCATGGTAAAGATGTGGGCAAGGCATCGATGATGCAATTATTTTCCTGACAAGTAGGAAAATGAAGCGGTGCCGCTGCTGAACCATCGAACAGGTATGGACCATGGAGCGGCGGTGCCGGGAGAAAAAAAGCGCGGTCCTGGACGGCCACTGGGCTTCG
>CAXTKZ010000151.1:0-3468 GCA_964244985.1 uncultured Acidobacteriaceae bacterium | reverse complement strand
CGAAAGCCCGCGCCTACCCGGCGCGGGCTTTTTCCTGCGCGATTGTCGCCCGGCGGCAAAACGGCTACGATCAAAACCATGGGCATGGTGGAAGATATGCGCAAAGTGATGGCTGATTTTCTCGCGCCCGAGCTGCGGGAGATTAACGCGAAGCTCAGTTCCATTGAGAAGCGGCAAGACCGGGATTTTGATTTGCTAATGAAAGCAATCGAAGCTGCAAAGCTCGAAATCCTGCTCAAGGTGCAAATGGCACAAATGGCTGAGAAGATGGCCGAGCAGGAACGAGTCATCGACACCTTGCAGAAAAGGCTTCAGTCGCCGCAGTAGCTCGCAAAGGGCATGTCTCCAGCGAGAACGCGCAAGCTCTCAAAAGAAGGGTCATCCTGAACGAAGTGGAAGCGCTTGCGCCAACGGACCTGCTTTTACCGGGACTGCCAGCAAGAAGCAGGTCCTTCCCTTCGTTCAGGATGACCCCTCTTTGATTCGCGCTCAATTAGCGCTGACACAGATTTCTACGACCACCGATTGCGAATCCACCTCTGCGCGGGCCGCTCCACCAATACCAGCGTCAAACCCGCCCCCGCCGCCAGCAGCCCGTAGCTGAGCCACGGGTCGAACCGGATCCACCCCGTTCGCTGCAACACCCTGGAGTTATGGATCAGGGCCCACAGGTTAAAGTGCAGAACGTACATGCAATAGCTCGCCTGCCCCACTGCGACAAGCGGTGCCCATCCGAACGCACTTGCCAGCCCATTGCGCCCGGCCAGACCCAGGATGGCGCAGCCGAACAAGGGCATGAGCAGGCCATCGTGCATCAGCACATACGGGATAGCCGCGCCGAAGCGCAGGACCAGGTACAAAGCGCTCACTCCGCACAGGCCCAGCACCAACCGCAAACGCCCCTCCCGGCGCAAGCGGCCGTCGAGGTCCACCAGCACCACGCCGAACAGGAACGACGGCAGATGCGGCGGCGGGCTGAACTTGAGCGCGCGAATCCAGAAGCCCTCGGTGTACCGGCCCGGGTGCGGATCGCCATCAGGATGGATTGCCATATACAAAAGCGGAAATGCCATGCCGCACAGCCATAGCACGCCGAGCAGCCCAACGGTGCCCCGGTTGGTGTGCGGCCTTGGAATACGCCCGGCGAACGGAAACAACATGTAAAAGAACGCTTCGGTCGACATCGTCCAGGCCGGGGTGTTCCAAAAGGTGGAAAGCGTCGGGCTCCAGCCCTGCAGCAGCAGCGGAACGAGCACCAGCCCGGCCCAGAACTGCCCATGCGAGCGCACTGGCCACTCGTCCAGAAGCTGCCGATAGGACAGAAGCAGGGCAAACAGATAAACAGGGTACAGCCGCGAAAACCGCGCCGTCCAGAACCGCCGCAGCGGCAACTCCCGCGCCGCCGCGCGCCCGCCGTAGTTGTACGCCAGGATGAACCCGGACAGAAGCAAGAAAAACGAAACCGAGGTGTACCCGTTGTCGACAATGGGTGCGAACGGCCCAAACCACGCAGGGTTGGAGAAGTGAAAAAAAACGATATTGGCTGCCGCGAACGCCCGCAGGCCGGTAAGGGCGGGCAAGCGGTCACGGCTGGTTTTGGTTGGCGCTTCCCCGGGAACGACAGGCGCTTCCGGAGAATCATCCCCGCCGGCCAGCAGCGGGGGCTTAGTCAAGCCGCCGTGCTCTATGCCGTCACTAACGACCCGATCTTCTCTCCTTGAATCACGCGTCGGATGTTCCCCAACTCGTTCATGTTGAAAATGATCATCGGCATGTTGTTGTCTTTGCACAGGCTCACCGCAGTCATGTCCATCACCTTCAAACCGAGCCGCATGATTTCCGAATAGGTGATTTCTTCGTACTTGGTCGCGGACGGATCGAGCACCGGATCGGCTGTGTAGATGCCCGACACCTTGGTCGCCTTCAACAGCACATCGGCCTTGATCTCCATGGCACGCAGGCTTGCCGCTGTGTCGGTTGAGAAGTACGGATTCCCCGTCCCGGCGGCAAACACCACCACGCGGCCTTTTTCCAAGTGCCGCACCGCGCGCCGACGGATATACGGCTCGCACACCTGGTGCATCTGGATCGCCGACATAACCCGGCAATGCAGGCCGGTCTTTTCAATCGCATCCTGTATCGCCAGTGAATTGATAATGGTGGCGAGCATGCCCATGTTGTCGGCTGACACGCGATCCATATGGCGGGCCTGCTCGGCGACGCCGCGGAAGAAGTTGCCGCCCCCCACCACGATCGCGACCTCGACGCCGCCCGCAACCACCTCGGCCACCTCGCGCGCGACCTGGTGTACGGTGGTTACATCCACGCCGAAACCGCGCCCGGCGGCCAGGGCTTCGCCCGAAAGCTTGAGTACGACACGCTTGTACATTAGCTCCGAGTATCGCATGGGATGGAAACGGCCCCAAGCGCGTTCGTATAGGTTTACGGTACTTTGGAGTAAGCCTTGTCTTTCAAACGAAAACCAGGACGGGAGCTGCTCGACTCAGACGAGGGTACGCCCGAAGAAATTCGGAGCGCACTCCGTTCCATCTCCTTTGTCAATCGCTGGTTCGGCGGCAATCGTGTGCATCGGCTTTTGTTGGAGCAGGCAGCCGAGGGGCGGCGGGAACTGCAGGTTCTTGAAGTCGCGGCCGGGTTTGCGCGTCCGCTCGCGGCTGCGGCGCTGTCCCTGCAACGCCGAGGCACAACGGTTCATGCCGCGCTGCTCGACCTGAACAGCACGCACCTTCCCCCATCCTGGCCCGCTTCCCTGCCCGCGCCTCGTCTTTTGCAGGGGGACGCCACCGCGATCCCGCTGCCGGATAAGAGCATGGATGTGGTGAGCTGCTGCCTGTTTATCCACCACCTCGCACCGGAGCAGGTTGCCCGGTTTTTGCACGAAGCAGTGAGGGTCGCGCGAGTAGCGGTGCTTGTCAACGATCTCCGCCGCACCCGCACACACTACCTCTTGGCGCGGCTTCTCTCGCTCGTCGACCCGAGCCGCATCTCCCGGCATGACGGTCCCACGTCCGTCCGGCAAACCTACTCGCTTCAAGAAGTGCGCGCGATGCTGCACGGTTTGGGCTGCCCATTTACCTTGCGCCGCCGCTTCTTGTACCGCTTTGCCGCATCCATCCGCGTGAGTTAAGCAGCTTTCGCATGCCGCGGGGCGTCCAACCGTTGCCCCCCTTTCCATCGACCACATACGGAGCCCACTTGAGTCAGATTGCCGCTGTCGCATCCGCCGTTCCCCCGCGCTACTACACCCAGCAGCAGGTTTACGACGAGCTGTATAAGCACTGGGCCGACCAGCTTGATTCGCCGGCTGTTCTTCAGCGTTTTCACCACAGGGTCGGGGTCGATGGACGCTATTTCGCGCTGCCCATCGAGGAGTACGCGCAGATGGAGCGCTGGGGTCAGCTGAATGCAGCCTGGCTGCGCGTCGCAACCGAGTTGGGCGAAGAAGCG
>CAXTKZ010000150.1:0-3492 GCA_964244985.1 uncultured Acidobacteriaceae bacterium | reverse complement strand
CGAAGCCGACGAAGGCCTGGACGTTTGCCCAGGAGCATACATGGAGCAAACGGGCCGAGTGGGCCGAAGCGACTTACCGCAGGATCACAGGGCTGCACAGTGCGGCGCGAACCACCGGCCGCAAGCCTGTCGGTATTCGGGCGGGAGTTTCAGCCGCCGCAATCACTCGAAAAGGGAGCCCGCGCATGGATCGTACGGAGGAAATTCTGTTCTCCCTTAGGGAAAAGCTGGACGGGATCGCGGCCGTTCTGAAGCCGCGCAGTCGAGTGATTTACGTTGACTACCCTTTGCACAGAAACATCGGCGATCTCCTGATCAACCAGGGTACGGAAGAGTTCTTCCACCGCCACCGGATCGCGGTCAAACGGCGTTATAGTCTTTACGACCTGCCCCACACTTTAAGCGGTGTCGGGCCGGAAGATGTTTTCGTTTTTCACGGCGGCGGCAATTTCGGCGACCTCTACCCGGAGCACCTGGACGCCATGGTGCGCGTGATGCGGCAGTTTCCGCGCAACCAGGTGATACAGATGCCGCAAACGGTATTTTTCGCCGATGACCGGCAGCGGGCGGAGCGCTGCAAGCTGCTGCGGGAGCACGAAAACCTGACCATCTTTGTGCGCGATGTGCGGTCGCAGCGGGCGCTGGAGGAGTTCGGCGTTCCGCGGGTGTATCTCATGCCCGACATGGCGCACCAGCTTTACGGCCTTTTGCGCCCCTCCCCCACCGAGCCAGTGGACGACGCGCTCTACTTTTTTCGCCGCGACCCGGAAAGCGCGGGTGCGCCGCCGCCGGAGATTGCCCTGCACAGCGCGTCTGCGGTGGACTGGGATGAGTGCATGCGCCGCGGCGACCGGCTGGCCTGCGCGTTGCTGTCGCGGTTTGTGATTCGGACGCGCCGGATGGGCCGCCCCGTCGATGTACATCGCCCCTGGTACCGCGTGCGCGACAACCTCGTTCGAAGCGGTGTGGCGATGCTTTCGCGGCCGCGGACGATCTACACCAACCGGCTCCACGCAATGCTGCTGGGCCTGCTGCTCGGGCGCGAAGTGCGTTGGTTCGACAACAGCTACGGCAAGCTGGGGTCGTATGTGGAAACCTGGCTGGCCGAAGCAGCCGGCCTGCAACCCGCCGCGGAGCCCCCTGTGCGAGAGATGGCGGGATGATGAACCCCAAACATTCTTCGGCACTTGAGGCTGACTCCGCCGATCAATCGGCGGGAGGGCGCTGCCTCGTGTTGCAGCAAATGCGCGAGCAGGGCTTTAGCGGAGGGCAGATCCATGCTTTGGCGGTGCGCAAGCTGCTTGGGCAGACGGGCTGGTCGGCAAAAATCCTTACACCGTTCAGCGGACGAGGGGTTTTGCGGAAGCCGCTGTTCGCCCTTCGATATGGGCTGGAGCGGGTAAACCGGCAAGCCGGGATTTTTTGGCTGCGGTGGGGGCACGATCTATATCTGGGGGCCGCCCTGCGGCGCGAGCTGCGCTCCGGCGATCCGGCGATCCTGTACGCGCAGGACCCCTTGTCGGCGCGCACGGCGCTTGCGGTGCGGCGACCGGGCCTCGACAAGGTTGTGTTGGTCGTGCACTTCAACGATTCGCAGGCGCTGGAGTGGGCGGCGCGCGGAGAGGTGCCCACCGGAGGCTGGATGTTTCGGCAGATGCAGGCCCTTGAGCGGTCGATTTTACCCAAGGTGGATGCACTCGTATACGTGTCCGAGTACATGAAGCGACGCATTGAAGAGCGCATTCCTGGAACGGATGCGGTGTCTTCGGCGGTGATCCCCAACTTTGTCGAGACGCCCGCGCCTTCGCCGGAGGCGCGCCCGGGCGATATTCTTTCCATCGGCACTCTGGAACCGCGTAAAAACCAGGCTCATACCTTGCGCGTACTTGCCGAGCTGCACCGCCGCGGCCTTAAGTTGACCGCGACGTTTTTGGGCGGCGGCGAGGATCGCGGAGCACTGGAGCAGTTGGCCCGCGAGCTCAAACTGAGCCCATTTGTGCACTTTGCAGGCAATACGCCGCATGCCGCGGGCTGGCTCCACACACACCGTGTTCTGGTGCATGCCGCATTGATCGAGAACTGCCCGGTAGCGCTGATTGAAGCTCTCGCGTGCGGCGTCCCAGTGGTGGCCGGCGCGGTCGGCGGCATTCCTGAGCTGATGGACAAAGACATGGGAGCGGTATGGACGCTCTGGTCAGTTGAGCGCGACGCCGACCGGCTGCAGGCCCTGCTGACCGAGGAAAACCGGATACGGCAGGCGGGCGTGGAGGCACGGGCACGCTACCGGGCGCGGTTTACCCCGGAAAGTGCCGGAGCTGCGTTGGCTGCGCTGTTTTCCCGAGTGCTGCGGGAGGGAAAAAACGGCAGGGCGGCTGCGGCAAAGGGAGACGCCGTAGCGCTCCGCCATTCGGTAAACGCATAACTCTGCTCCTCAATCGCAGATTTCGGAAAGCATGCCGCGGTAGAACGCAAGAAGCTGGCGATGTCGCTCCCGCGCCAGCTCCCTCCCTTTGCCTGTCTTGAAGCCCTCGGCTAGGGTCAGCAGCTTTTTCGGAAAATGGTCCAAAGCGTTTTGAATGTCATCGAGCCCGCGCTTGTGAGCTGCCGGATCGTCCGGGTCATACAAGCGCGAGCCGAGCCGCCCCGCGGTATAAAAACAGCGCGCGATCCCCGTGGCACCGATGGCGTCCAGCCGATCCGCGTCCTGGAGGATGCAGCCTTCAAGCGTGGTCGGCTCGATGCCGCCCGAGAAGCTGTGGCTTTCCACGGCTGTCGCAACCTCTTCGATGCGGGACGGTTCCCATGCGAGCGCTTTCAGCAGAACACGGGCCTCGTCCGCCGCCAACCGCGCGGCTTCTTTGCGCAATGGAGAGTTCTTCGGCACGTGCACGCAATCGTGCAGCAGAACAGCAGCAGCCAGGATCTCTCCATCGCCGCCCTCCGCGGACGCGATCAGCTCCGCGTTGCGCCACACCCGCACAAGATGCGATCGGTCGTGCGCTCCGTCCGAGCCGTCCTGAACGGCGGGAAGCAGCTTTGCCGCAAGTGCCTGATGGGGTGCAAATCGCTCTGCCTGCATTCCGGTACACACCGCTTTCTGTACTGGATAGGATGGCGGCATGGCGCACGGAACAGCCCGCGTCCGGAATATTGAAAGGTAGATGCCAAAGCAAGTTCCTGATTCCGTTTGGCACACAATCCGTGTTGAACGCTGCCCCGGCCGACAACGAGCTGGCTCAGCTTTCACCGCAACAGAACAGGCAGCGCACCTACCGTGAGCGGACCCGGCGGCAGGGCGGCTGCTTTGCCGAGAGCATCCTCCTCATCGACCGCTTTCCATTCAGATGGCGGCGTCAAAGTTTGCGGGTCCTTGCTCGCCCACAAAATGTGTACAGTTTTCTTCGCTCGCGTTTGCAGTGTGAGGGTCCACAGGTTGCCGGGAGAGCGGGTCAGGGTCTGATAGGTCGCGCCCAGAAGCCAGCGCTCGACCGT
>CAXTKZ010000149.1:0-3542 GCA_964244985.1 uncultured Acidobacteriaceae bacterium | reverse complement strand
GTGAGCCGGGTTACGAATTGAGTCCGTTCCCGCTGGTGTTGCTGGAAGCAGGTCCCTCGCTGCGCTCAGGATGAGCCGGTTCTATAAAGGGCTTTGCTTATGGTGAATCCTCAGCTTGTAAAAAAGCAGGTTGTTCGTCGCTTTCCACCCCAGCGGACAAAGAACGCCCGCTGGGGACCCGGCCTTTGCTCCTCAGGATGACCCCTCTTTATAACGGCTAAGGCCCATAGATTTGCAACCAGATCAGGTACGCGCCGCTGCTGTTTGGAGCAGGCCGAGCTCCACGGCGAGGGCGTGGAGGCGTTCGCGGGTGGGTTGGGTGATGGGGAGCATGGGGAGCCGGTAGGTTTCGTGGATGCGGCCCATCATGGCGAGCAGGGCTTTGACCGGGCCGGGGTTGGGCTCGAGGAAGCTTGCGAGGATGAGCGGGAAGTAGGTGTGATTGAAGCGGCGGGCGGTGGGCCAGTCGTTGCGGAGCGCGGCGTGCACAAGGGCGGTCATCTCCGCGGGAACGACGTTGGAGGTGACGGACACAAGGCCCGCGCCGCCCGCGCCGAGGACGCCGAGGGCCAGCGCGTCGTCGCCCGCATACACGCGGAAGCGGCGGGGAACCAGGGTGAGCAGTTCGGTGATCTGGGCAAGGTTGCCGGACGACTCCTTGACGGCCTCGATGTTGGGGCAAGTGTCGGCAAGCCGGGCGATGGTAGGGGGCTCGAGATTGACGCCGGTGCGTCCAGGGATGTTGTAGAGTACGACCGGAAACGGCGTAACAGCGCGGGCGACAGCCTGGAAGTGCTGAAACTGGCCTTCCTGGCTGGGCTTGTTGTAGAACGGGCTCGCCGTGAGGACGGCCGTGATGCCGGGGATTGCAGCGGCGTGTTGGGCGCGCTCGACGGCTTCTCGGGTGGAGTTTGAGGTTGCGCCGGCCCAAACGGGGACGCGGCCCGCGGCTTGCGATGCGGTGACCTGGAGAACGTGCGCCCACTCGGCATGCGAAAGCGTGGGAGTTTCGCCCGTGGTGCCGCAGGCGACAAGCCAGTCGATCCCTGGTGGGTTTTCCGCTTGTGTGCTTGGGGCGATACCGATTTGCCAATCGACCAGCGCCCGCAAAGCGGGTTCATCGACCGCGCCGTCCGCGCGGAAGGGCGTCACAAGCGCGGTTCCGCAGCCTTGAAGGTCCATACAGGCTTGAGTTTATACCGGGGTCGCCGACGTGGGAATGCCCTTCCCATTTCGGAACAGGGTGTGGGGAAAGAAGGCGCGCTGGGTTGGAGCTTGGGGCGCGTGTGCCGATAAAGGGTGCAAGGGGCAAGCGCAATGATATCCGTGGTGATTCTGACAAAGAATGAGGAGCAGGACCTGCCGGGCTGCCTTCGGTCTGTTTCGTTTTGCGACGATGTGCATGTGTTCGATTCGTGCAGCACGGACCGTACGCAGGCAATTGCAAGGGAGATGGGCGCGCATGTGCATCAGCGCGCCTTCGATGGGTATGCGGCGCAGCGCAACGCGGCGCTCGACACGATCCCGTTCAAGCACCCGTGGGTGTTTATTCTGGATTGCGATGAACGGTTCAGTCCCGGGTTGTGTGAGGAAGCATGCCGGGAAGCTTTGGAAGCACCACCGGAGGTGCATGCTTTTCGGGTCAGGCGTGATGACTATTTTTTAGGCCGCCATCTGCGCCACGCACAGATCATGAAGTGGTATACGCGTTTGGTGCGTGTGGGGCACGTGCGGTACACGCGTGATGTCAACGAGTTCCTGCTGGTGGATGGGGAAACGCGGCAGCTCAAGCACCACTTCGACCACTGGTCGTTTTCAAAAGGGCTGGATCGGTGGTTTGAAAAGCACAACCAGTACTCGACCATGGAGGCGCGCATCGTGGCTGATGGCAGTTATGTGGCGGACGCGCGCTGGCGCACGGCGCTGTTCGATCAGGATTTTCATGCACGGCGGCGGGCGCAAAAGGCGATCTTTTACAAGCTGCCGGCGCGGCCCGTGCTGCGGTGGGCTTACCTGATGTTCGCGCGGGGCGGGATTCTTGATGGCCGCGCGGGAATGATTTATGCGACGCTGCAGGCCGTGTATGAATGGCAGATTGTGCTGAAGACGCGGGAGCGGCTGACCGCCGGCACCATGCGACAGGCTTGAGCGGCGGGTACACTGGTGCCTGATTCAGGGGGTTGTCTGGCCGCTATGTTGTCCGTGTTGATCATCACAAAGAACGAGGAGCTTGACCTCCCCGGGTGTTTAGAGTCGGTTGCCTGGTCGGACGATGTGCACGTCTGGGACTCGTACTCAACCGACCGAACGGTGGAGATTGCGCGGGAGATGGGCGCGCATGTGCACCAACGGGTATTTGACTCGTACGCGGGGCAGCGGAATGCGGCATTATTGGGGGCGGTTTACAAGTATCCGTGGCTGCTGATTTTGGATGCGGATGAGCGGGCGAATTCTGCGCTGGCTACTTTGGTTGCTGCACGGACAGCAACGGCTCCGCCGGAGGTGTCGGCGTTTCGGCTGCGGCGGCGGGATCATTTCCTGGGCCGGTGGCTGCAGCATGCGCAGACGACCCCGTTTTACATCCGGGTGGTGCGGCTGGGGCAGGCGCGGTTTCGGCGGGAGATCAACGAGGTCGTGGAAGTAGATGGGATGATTGTCGATCTCCAGGATGTGTACTTCGACCACTACCCATTCTCCAAAGGGCTGACGCATTGGGTAGCGAAGCATAATGCGTACTCAAGCGCGGAGGCGGTGATTGTGGCGGAGAGCGCTTTCGCGGGGGAGGTTTCATGGCGCAAGGCGCTGTTCGCGCGCGACTTCAACGAGAAACATGCGGCACGGAAGGCGGTGTTCTATTCGCTGCCGGGGCGGCCGCTGATGCGTTGGACGTACCTGATGTTTTATCGGTGCGGTGTGCTGGATGGGCGCGCGGGGTTTGTGTATTCGACCTTGCAGGCGTTTTATGAGTGGTTGATTGTGTTGAAGACGGCGGAGTTGCGGAAGAGCGGGGCGGTGATTCAAGGTAGGCAAGTCGAGAACACCCGGAAGGCGGTGGAGAGGTGAGCCGGGAACCGCTTATGGGAGAGGAGGTCGGGACGTTGGACGCCCCTATTGACCCGACGCTCAAGCCGGCGTACTCGGTGGGGAACCGGGCGGCGCGGCTGCTGTGGGGGTTGGTTTATGTGCTGCTGTACCGTACCTCGCCGCGGCCTTTCCATGCGTGGCGGGCGATGCTGCTCAAGCTGTTCGGCGCGAAGCTGGGAGCTAAGTGCCATTTTTATCCGAAGGGCCGGATTTGGGCGCCGTGGAACTTAGTTTGCGAGGACCGGGTTTCGTTGGCCGACGACGCGGAGTTATACAACCCCTCGCCGTTCTTTCTGGGTTCGCATGCGATCGTTTCGCAGGGGGCGTATGTGTGCGGGGCGACCCACCTATACAACAGTCCGGAGTTTACGCTGGTGTCCGCGCCGATGCGGTTGGGGGCATACTCGTGGGTGTGTGCGCGGGCGATTGTGTCGCCGGGCGTGAATCTTGGGGTAGGG
>CAXTKZ010000148.1:0-3906 GCA_964244985.1 uncultured Acidobacteriaceae bacterium | reverse complement strand
AACTGCTCCGGCCCGACCAGTGCAAACAGCGGATAATGCACCACCTGCACAAACCAGATAACCCCAAACATGGCGAGCGTCGCGAACAGCTGCACAAGCATAAGAACCATGCGCGCTTAGGATGCGGCGCAAACAAAAACGCGCAAGCTTAGAAAGCTCGCGCGATCAGAAAGAAGTTCAATTACAAATCCAGCGTTGAGTCCTCGATTGCGCGGCGCACGTTGCCTTCCGAGCGAGCCAGCCGCCGCACCGCTTCCTGCTTGTCTACACCGGCCTTCAACATCACAAGCGCAATCGGCACACTGCGGCCTGCGCTTTTGATCACATCCACCGCTTCATCCCGGCTGACCGAGCAGGCGCGCTTCAGGATGGATATGCCGCGCTCCACCAGCTTCGAGTTTTGCATGTGGACGTGCACCATCAGGTTTTCATACACATAGCCCAGCCGCGTCATGGCGCCAGTCGTGATCATGTTGGTGATCATCTTTTGCGCGGTGGCAGCCTTCATGCGCGTCGAACCGGAGATAACCTCCGGACCCACATCCGCAATGATCGCAATGTCCGCGGCGGTCGCAATCGGTGTGTTCTGGTTGCAGGTGATGCACGCCGTGCGCGCGCCCTGGGTACGGGCATAGGCGATAGCCGCCACCACGTAGGGCGTTCGTCCGCTGGCCGACAAACCGATCACCACATCCTTGCGCGAGGGCCTGCGCCGCGCAATGTCGCGCTGACCCAGCTCTTCCGAGTCCTCATTTACTTCTACCGGCGAAGCCAGCGCTTTCGGCCCACCCGCCATGATGTATTGCACGGAGTGCGGGTCGTTGGAGAAATAGGGAGGGCATTCGCAGGAGTCGAGCGCCGCAATGCGCCCGCTGGATCCCGCGCCGACATAGATCAGCCTGCCGCCCTCACGCAGCGAGCGTGCTACCGCATCGATCACAAGCGCAATTTCCGGCAGCGCGCGCTTAACCGCCGCCGCTACCTTTGCGTCTTCGTGATTGATGATCCTTGCTATCTCCAGCGCTGATTTTGTGTCGAACCCTTGTGACGCTTCGTTAGGACTTTCAGTGGTCAGTTCGTGAAATGGGAACTGATCTGCGTCGTGTGTTTCGAATTGAGCCTGAGTAATCGTTGCCATGGCCTTCTCTTCACCTTCGTGCAGACAGAATTGTATGCCTTCGCTCAGACGACATGCACGTTCCCTCGGGTTACCTCGTCGCGCATTGGGTCAAACTGAAAGAGCCGCGGCAGCTGCATCGTGGAATCGGGGCCGCAGCTCTTGAATCTTTTTGTTCGTTCGTGTAGGGAAAGTTCGGTTTGTCAGGAGCACCGCCGCGAGATCGTGTTCCGGGTCGATCCACAGCGATGTTCCCGTAAAACCGAGGTGTCCAAAAGAAAGTTTGCTGAACCGCGACCCCGCGGAGGAAGGCGAACCGCTCGGTGTGTCCCACCCGAGCGCGCGCGAAGAGCCCAACGGTAACTCTGCCCGACGCGTAAACAGCCCTGTTACCTCTTGAGTAAACAGCGAAGGGGAGCCGCGTGACGCATCGAGCATTGCGCCCGCGAACAGAAGCACATCGCCGGCCGGCGCGAACAGCCCCGCATGCCCGCACGTGCCGCCCATCGCTGAGCAGTTCTCATCATGGACTTCGCCCGCGATGGTGCGCATCCGGTACACCTCATCTTCCTCGGTCGGCGGCACGGGTACGGTCTGCCGCCCGAAGCGCGTTGCCGTCATCCCGAGCAGCGAAAAAATTTCGCGCCTGCAAAAGCTGTCAAGCCGTTCGCCGGCGATCACCTCCAGCGCTTTGCCAAGCACGATGAATCCTGGGTCCGAGTATTCTGCCCGCTCTCCCGGTACCCCTTCAAGCGGCACCTGCAACGCCGCGCGCAGCACTGCCTCCGCACTTGTGCAGCTTTCGAAAAAGCGCCTGTACCCTGGCAGCCCGCCGGCATGCGCCAGCAGCATGCGCAAAGTCACACGCCTGCGCCCCGGCGCGCCGCCGATTACGAAACCGGGCAGCGCATCGCCGACCGGCATATCGAGCTCGAGCTTTCCGCGCTGGAACAGCAGCATCGCCATTGCAGTCGTCGCGAGCACCTTGGTCAGGCTCGCCAAGTCGTACACAGTGTCGGGCTCCACAAGCGGGCTCGCCGGGTCGTAAGTAAACCGCCCCACAGCATCTATCACCGACATGGCCCCATGCGAGGCCACGGCAAACGCCGCACCTGGAAACACCCCCTCGTCCACTGCCGCGGCGAGCAGAGCGCGTACCTTCCCGAACCGCTCCGGAGTTTGATCGTTCACGCTTTCACTCCCCGTTCCCCGACTAGCAAAAACAGCGTCGCATAAGCTTGCACCGGCGGTACACTCTTCTTCGAGCGCCCTCACAACTTCGCGGCGCAAACAGCGTCCAAAGCAGCAGCCCACCGTTGAAAGTACCCTTTATGAAGCCTTACGGATCGCTCCAAATACTTCCCGCGCTGCTTGCCGCTCCGCTGGCACTTGCGCAAACACCTGCTGCCGCCCCAGCGCAGGCCCCAGCCGCGAACACAATCACGGTTCCCGCGGGCACCCGGGTTTTGCTCGCGCTCCGCTCCGGCGTCAATACCCGTTCCGCCCAACCGGGCGATGGCGTCTACCTGGCTTCGACCTTTCCCGTCACGGTGGGCACGCGGGTGGCCATCCCGGCAGGTGTGTACGTGCAGGGCGTTATCGATCGCGTACAGCGCGCCGGCCGCGTCAAGGGCCGCGCTTCCGTGTCCATGCACTTCACCACGATGATCTTCGGCAACGGCACCGTCCTTGAGATCCCCGGTACGCTCAACAACCTACCCGGCGCGACCGATGCCAAGGTAAAGAACGCCGAGGGCGACGTTGAGCAGGCGGGCTCCCGGGGCAAGGACGCCGGCACGGTCGCGCGCGGCGCGGAAACCGGCGCGGGTGTCGGCGCCATCGGCGGTGCCATCGGCGGCTCGCCGCTTGCGGGCGCGGGCTATGGCGCAATCGCGGGCGGTCTTACCGGTCTTGCCTACACCCTGCTGACCCGCGGCAACGACGTGAACCTCCAGCCGGGCGAGACGGTCGAGATGACGCTCCAGCGCCCCCTTGTTCTCACAGCCGCCAACCTGTCCGACTCCAGCCCCTCTGACACAACGCCCTCGGCTCAGCACCCCTTGCCGAAGCCCGGCCACGCGCCGGGGCAGGATCGCCTGCTTTGCCCGCCCGGCACCCTGGGATGCTCGTGACAGAACCGGCTCAAAGCTTCAAAAGCCATGTGGGTGCCTGGCTCCGCGACCTCGCCATCTCGCTTGCGGCGTCCGCCGTCATCATCGTCGGCATCTACCAGCCGGTGCGGGTGGAAGGCACCAGCATGGCACCCCGCCTCCACGACAACGACCGGTTATTCATCAATAAATTCGTCTACCGGTTTGAGCACATTGAGCGCGGCGATGTTGTTGTTTTTCACTACCCCGGCGATCCCGCGAAAAGCTATATCAAGCGCGTCATCGCGCTGCCTGGGGACACGCTGCGCATCGCGGATGGGGTTGTGTACATCAACGACCGCCCCATTCCCGAACCCTACGTGCCGTCGCCGTATGAGGACGGTCGCTCCGTGCAGGAACAAACAATCCCCCCGGGGAACTACTGGGTAATGGGCGACCACCGATCCATTTCCAGCGACTCCCGCGATTTCGGCCCTGTTGCGCGCTCGTTTATCTACGGCAAGGCGGCCTTTGTGTACTGGCCGACGGACGGCGCGGGCGTGGTTCGCTGAACCTTCAAGCCCCGATCTGTACCAGCTGCCGCGCGTCTTCGCGTGTGCCCAGAATCGACACGCGCGGCACCTCGCCGCGCGCCATCGCCACCTCATCGCAGCGGTAAATACGCGGGCAGCTTTGGCA
>CAXTKZ010000147.1:2730-4256 GCA_964244985.1 uncultured Acidobacteriaceae bacterium | reverse complement strand
TCGATCCGGTATTTCCTCCACCGAAGCCGGAACCACCGAACCCTGCGCTGGAGGAACCGCCACTGAACCCGGAACCCGAACTGGAACCCCCAAAACCTGAGCCCGAACTGCCGCCACCGAACCCGGAACCCCCGAACCCCGAGCCGGAAGAGCCCCCGAATCCTGAACCGGAAGAACTCCCAAAGCCGGCACCCGGACTGCCGGCGCCGAAGCTGGAACCAGTGTTCGATCCACCCAGGCCGGCGCTCGAACCCGAGCTGCCGATAGCTCCCGCCCCGCCGCCCCCAAGAGCCGAGCCGCCGTTTCCGACGGAAAGCCCGCCACCCGTGCCATTGGCACCGATCGGCGTGGCCCCCGCGATGTTATTGGAAGCGCCCCCGAGCGGCTGGCCGAAAAACCCCAGCGGCCGCACATGGGCTTCCCCGAAATGGATCAGCTTCCAGTCATCCTTGCCTGTCAGCGGATCGAGATAGCGCCTGCGCAGGAAGCGGATGTCGTTGGTTTTAACCAGTTGGTCAACGGAAGTGGGATAAGCGTTGAACTTCTTGTAATACAGCTTGATGGCGCGCTTGTACTGCTGGCCGCGATGAATGGCTTCCAGCTCTCGGTCGTGCCGGATACTTGCGGCAACAACCGGCGCGGCGACCGCAAGCGAAAGGGTGATGAGCGCCACGAAAAACAGCACGGAAAGGAGCAGGTAGCCTTCCTCGTTTTTGGAGCGGAGCATCATCAGTTCTGCACCAGGGGAAGAGTCTGGGTGTTGTGGTACGGCAGGTCTTCCACCTGCACGGACGAAGCCGCGATGGAGACGATGCGGTAGCGGTGGCCGACCACATCCCCCTCATGCGCGACAAATACATCGTCGCCCCGGCTTAGAAAAACCTGGCGGACGCCGTTTTTGCGCGCCGAGTAGCCGAAAAAGCGCAGATCGATGGGAGGAGGCGGTGGCGGTCCTCCCCTGACTGCCGCCATCTGCTGCTCGGAAGGCCGCACCGGCGCGCGTACCTGCTCAATCCGCGGGGGCGGCGGCGGCGCGGACTCCCGTGAAAAAATATTCCGACCGGAGCCGGTGTACACGTAGTTTTCGGTTTCGGCCATCACCTCCGGGTGCAATGCCGGGTCGAGTGTAGTGGGCACGGCCGGGGCACTCGCGCGCGCGCCGCGCACCGATGGGGGGGCAGCAGCTGTGCGCACGGGTGCCGCGGGAGGAGCCTCGGAAGGACCGCCGAAAAAAGTGTGGAAGGCAAGCGCGAGTGCAATGAATCCGAATACCGCCGCGACCGCGACTTTGCGTTTATCCTCAGTGCCCGCACCGGTAAGCCGTGCCATTACTGCACCTCTCCCGCGTTTGCCTGCGCATCGGCGTTCCCAAGCGCGGCAGAGCCGGCCGCATCCGTGCGCAGGTAGGTTGTCATGCGGACGCGCAAGTTCACTTCGCCGCCCTGCTGTCCCGACAGCGTAATGGAACGAATCGTGAAGAACGCATGATTCTTGTCCCGCTCCACATCGTTGATGAAATGCATGAT
>CAXTKZ010000147.1:0-2630 GCA_964244985.1 uncultured Acidobacteriaceae bacterium | reverse complement strand
TCGTGAAGAACGCATGATTCTTGTCCCGCTCCACATCGTTGATGAAATGCATGATGGGTTGGTAGCCGCCCGTGACATTGGCATCGATGCGCATCTCGACCAGGCCAGGGATCACCGGCACAGTCGGATAGGCAGCCCGGGTCAGGCGCACGTGGTCTCGGCTGCACAGCGTCCCAAGCTCAGACAGCACAGCGGAATCAGTTGTGGGAATACGTGCCGCGGCGAAGCTGCCCGCCTCTCTGCGCGAGGTTTGGAGCTGCGCGGGCAGCTGTCGCAAACGGCTTGCCTGCGCTTCAAGCAGCTCGGAGGTCCGTAGGTCGGCCGCGTACTGGGCGGTCTGGTCGCTGTGGCTGCCGCGCCACGCAATCAGGAGTTTGGTGCCGAGCACCAAGTCAAGCACCAGCAGCAGCAGAACCCCGGCAAGGTGGCCGTTGAGCTGCGTCCATACCTGCGAGCGGTGAAGAAAACGGCGGCGCATCAGCGTTCTCCCAAGGGCGCGGGAATCACCGGCAATGGCTTGCCAAAGGGTTCCGGCCGGCGGCGCGCGGGTGGGGGTGGGGGCGCAAGGACTTGCGGATTGGTGAGCTGGGCCGGTGCCGGCTGCCGGACGGCGGAGCGCCGAGGGGCAAGCGGACGCTCATGCGAAAGAGGCAAGGGCCGGTAGTCGGCCGAGATATCGAAGTTCACGTCGTTGGCATTGCCGGCCTGCCTGACCTGCGGTGTGCCGGTATCGCTGTTGAGTGCCTCGGCAGGGACGTGGGGTGCGAGGAAGTGACGCGAGCGCTCCAGATTATTCACCACCTCGACGGCGCGCTCGCGGGCACCGGTGACGCGCATGTGGATGGTGACACGGCCGTCCGGCGCGATGATGGGATCGATCGCCTGCACCTCGACACCGCCGGGTAGCACGTTCTCAAGATCGGTCATGGTCGCGGTCCAGGAAAACGATTTGCGGCGGAACAGGTCGTTAAGAAACGCCGCCTGCGTGAGCACTTCGGCGTTTGTGCCTCCCTGCGTGAGCGCGCGGGCCTGGGCCTGCTGCCGCTGCAGCAAAGCAATCTTTTCCTGAAGCTGCTCCGTGCGCGCTTGGGCCACCTGCGCCCTTGTTTGCACCGTATGGAGCACCAGCAGCATGGGCAGCGCCAGCAGGGCGAGCACAAGGGCAGCCACGCGCAGCCGCGCATACACCGGGCGCAGCTCAAAATAGGGGCGTGTGGCGAGATTGAGGTTGATATTCATGCGTTTGTCGTCATGCGTTTTTCATCATGCATTTATCGTTATGCGTTTAAAAGGGCTCCCGTAACCGGGGCAAGCAGGGAGCGCGGCACCGTGCGCGACGGCAACTCCGGAGCAGGCCCCAGTTCGCGCACGGGGAGGCCAGGCTCGCCCAACATAGCCTGGAACGCCTCCGCGGTGCCCGGGCCGATATAAAACAGATGATCCGGCTGGGCGAGAAGCGTGTCTTCAAAATAAGCCAGCGCCACCGACACACCGCGGCGCACGTCCTGTTCTTCTTCGTGCTCGCGTATCCCGACGGAGCGCGCCAGGCGCGGCGGCGCATCCGGCGCAGGCGCTTCCTCGGCAAAATCAAGCGCGCGATGCAGCAGCAGCTCCGAACCGCGCACGATGGCCGTGGTGAGCGTATTGCCATTGCGGTTGACCAGCAGCGCCGGCTCGGTGCCCAGCAGGGGCATCGCCGCCAACGTGCTCGGCAATACAACCCCGGGTAAAAAGCCGGATTCGCGCACAATGCCTTCGTACTCGATCAGGATTTCGCGCGGCATGATGCTCACCAGCACCCGCACACCTTCCTCGCTCGTGCCCATCGGCTGCCAGCTCACGGCGGCGTTGTCGGTTTCAAAAGGAACGAGCTTGCGCAAACGGAAACGGACGATGGCCAAGGCTTCCTGCTTCTTGGACGGAAGGGAGTCGAAGTCGAGCAGCAGCACGCGCATGGCGGCGTCGGGCACAATCAGCGTCAGTGCGCGGTTGGCAGGCAGGGCGCGGCCCCCGGGCAGCGCGCGCCCGCGCTCGGCGACCGCACCCACGGCGGCACGCACGGCGGAAACAAGCGCGGGACGGTTCCCCACGTTGGCGCTTTTCCAGCCCGGATGCAGCGTCCCCGGCGACAACGGCGCGAATTGCGTCATCAGGCCCGCCGTTGTGTCCTGCCGCGCGGCAAGCACGCCATAGGGTGAGATCTCACATGCCAGCGCGGGGCGCAGGTTGATGCCGGGAAACAGCAGCGGCAGCTTGTCGAGTAAATTCACGCTAGCGTCCCGCCTCGATAAATGTGACCTTGTTAATCTCTTTCAAGGTTGTCAGGCCGCGCCGCACCCGGTCCAGCGCTGACTCGCGCAGAAACTGCATGCCCTCGGCCTGGGCCAGTTTGCGGACCTCGGAAGCGGGCTTCTTTTCGAGAATCATCTCGCGGATCGGGTCCGTCAGGTCCAGCAGTTCATGGATCGCGGTACGCCCCCGGTAGCCGGTGCCGCCGCATTCCACGCAGCCGCGGCCATCCTTGAAAGGGAAGCCGCGCCACTCCGCCGGATCGAGGCCGGAAATCTCCAGCTCCGCGTCGGAATAGGTGATGGTGTAGGAGCAGTGCTCGCAGATCATGCGGACCAGCC
>CAXTKZ010000146.1:0-4316 GCA_964244985.1 uncultured Acidobacteriaceae bacterium | reverse complement strand
CGAGCTTACGATCCGATTTGCGAATGCGCCGCGCCCGGCGGTGGACGCGCTGACGCTCGACATCGCGCCCGGTGAGTCGGTGGGGTTGGTGGGGGAGTCGGGGTCGGGGAAGTCGGCGACAGCGTTGGCGGTGTTGCGGCTGCTGCAGGGGGCGCGGGTCGGCGGGGCTGTCGAGTTTGACGGCAAAGACCTGCTCACGCTGCCGGAAGAAAGCATGCGCCGCCTGAGGGGGCGCATGATTGCGATGATCTTTCAGGAGCCAATGACCGCGCTGAACCCGGTGATGCCGGTGGGGGCGCAGATCGCGGAGGCGCTGACCGCGCACCAGCCTGGGCTGGGGAGGCGGGAGGTAAGGGGGCGGGTCCACGCTGCCATGGACACGGTTGCGCTGCCCGACCCCGCGCGCCGCGCACGCGACTACCCGCACCAGTTTTCGGGTGGGCAGCGGCAGCGCATTCTGATCGCCATGGCCATCATCAACCGGCCCTGGCTGCTCATTGCCGACGAGCCCACAACCGCGCTCGACGTGACCGTGCAGGCGCAGATTCTCGACCTGCTCGCGAAGCTCAAAGCCGAGTACAACCTGGCGATGCTGTTCATCTCGCACGACCTGGCCGTGGTGTCGCAGGTCGCGGAGCGCGTCGCGGTGATGCGGCACGGCGTGCTGCTGGAGCTCGCCCCGGCCCGCGCGCTGTTCCGCGCGCCGCAGCACCCGTACACGCAGGCCCTGCTCCGTGCCGTGCCCACGATGGGGACGCCGCTTGATGCTCCGCTGGCCACCCTTGCCCCAGGGCAGGACTGGAGCAAGGGGGGACTGCGCGAGAACGGTCCGGGCCATCTCGTCCGCGCACTGTAGCTCCTGCGGGAGTAGGCTGGACCCATCCCATGCGCGCCCTTTTGCTGTCCGACATCCACGCCAACCTTCAAGCCCTGCGCGCCGTGCTCCAACACGCTCCAGCGCACGATGCTGTATGGAACCTCGGCGACATTGTCGGCTATGGAGCGAATCCGAATGAAGTGATTGAGGAGGTCCGCGCGCTGGGGCCGACGTTTGTCCGCGGCAACCACGACCGCGTCTGCTCGGGGCTGGCTGACATTGACGGCTTCAACCCTGTCGCGGCCCGCGCCGCACGCTGGACCACTTGCGTGCTGTCTGCTGAACACCTTGCCTGGCTGCGCCATTTGCCGGCGGGCCCTGTCACGCCGCCATGCGATACCCCGGCGCGCTGCACGCACGGTTCGCTCCGCGATGAGGACGAGTATGTACTGTCGCCGCGCGACGCTTCCTACTCGCTCGGGGCGCCCGGCCCTCCGGTGAATTTTTTCGGCCACACGCATGTACAGGGCGGTTTTGCGACGGACGGCGAGCAATGGTACCGACTTACCCCGGATTACTTTACGCGCGGCGAAGCGGAAACCTGGCAGCTTTCGCTTTCAAGCGGCGCGAGTTATTTATTGAACCCGGGCTCGGTGGGGCAGCCGCGCGATGGCGACTGGCGGGCGGCTTTTGCCGTGTATGACACAGCGGTGCGCACAGTTACATTCCACCGCGTGCCTTACCCGCTCCGTGCGGCGCAGGAGGCGATCGTTCGCGCCGGGCTGCCTGACCGTCTGGCTTTGCGATTGAAAGATGGGCGCTGACTTACTCTTCGTAGCAGGCCCAAACCTCTAAAAGGTCCAAGCAAAATCCGCTTACCGGGCCTGATCCTTCGACCGTGTCTCTTGAAATAATTTCCGGAGTTTCGTCGCCAGTCCGATATACCAGAACCTGCTTGCGTTTGGGATCGACAAGCCAGGCCAGTTGCGCCCCGTTCTCAATCCAGAGCTCCATTTTGCGCTTCGCCGCCGGAGGGCGGTCGGTTTCCGACATCAGTTCGATGACGAAATCGGGGCACACATGCGGGAAGCCTTTTCGGTCTTCCAGCGTCACCGTCCGCAGGCGCTCCTGTGTGCAGTACGCCGAGTCGGGACTCAGCATGGAACCGTCGGGCAAGTAGAAGTCCCCACTGGAGTCGTAGACGCGTCCGCGCCGGTGCGTCTTCCACCAATTCCGCAGCTGTGTGCTGATTTCAGAGTTGCCGTCGCTGGATAAAGTGCCTACTGGGGACAGCATCTGAATCACTCCTTCCCGTGTCCGCTCCACGCGCGCAATGTCATTCAATTGACAAAAATCGAACAGTTGCGCGTCGGTCAACGGCGGCTCCACGGAAAGGTTGTAGCCGCCCAGCGCCGGATCGATGGGGAGAAGCGTTCGCATAGGCTGATTGTAAACGCGTTCCTGCTTCCTAACGTGTGCTGTTTGTCATCGGGTCGCGGTGCGAAAGAGGCTTCCTTGCCCATTTGGAGCAGGTGTGGAAGGCTGTGTTCCCCGTCGCTGCGAACCAAGAACAGATCCTCCTGAACGCAGCAAAAGACCTGCTCTTTGCATGCGGCGCAGAAAAGCAGGTCCTTCGTCTCTTCGTTCCTCAGGATGACCCCTGTCTGTGAGCGAGATAAGGTGCGCCGCAAACTTTATCGGCACAGGTAAACACTTACCCCATCTTGATCCCGGCACTGCGGTATATCTGGGCCATTAACTGCATATCCCGCAGCCCTTCCGCGCCGCTCATCTTGACAGGTTTGTCGTTCCGGATGCAGTCCGCGAAGTAATCCGCCTCATCGGTAAACTGCTGCGGGTCTTTGATAGGTTCCGGCATATCGATCGGTTTCTTTGTCGGGCCATCATGAGTAAATCCTGACATATGGATTCCCTCGTAGCCGAAGGCGGGCGATAACTCCAGCATGCCTTTTGCCCCATGCACCCGCACATACCCATCCATCTCCGCACCATACGTGGTGTTGCAGCTTGCCACAATGCCGGATGGGAAGCGCATGGTCCACCCGACATTTTCTTCGACCTCTTTAAAGCGGCCGTCCTTGTCGATGACCGACGAGTAAGCCGATAACACCTGCGGTTCTTCGCCCGTCAGATAGCGGCTTGCGTTGAGTGAATAGATACCCACATCCATTAATGGGCCGCCGCCGGCCAGCTTGCGGTTTAAGCGCCACTCACCCGCTGGTATGTTGAAGCCATTAGCGCTTTCAATGGCTTGTACCTGCCCAATCGCTCCTGACCGGATCAGCTCGATTGCCTTGAGGTTCACGGCTTCCAGCTGGCACCGGTAGGCGATCATCAGTTTCTTGTTGGCCGCCGCGCATGCCGCGATCATGGCTTGCGAGTCCGCGACGCTTGTCGCCATCGGCTTTTCGCACAGCACATGCTTGCCGGCTTTGGCAGCGCGAATCGTAAACTCAGCGTGCTGCGAGTTGGGCAGCCCGATGTATACCGCATCGATGGCCGGGTTGTCGCGGATGCGATCGTACTGCTCGTAGGTGTAGATCGCGCTCTCCGGGATTCCATACTTCGCGGCCAACGGACGGGCTTTTGCGTCCACGTGCCCTGTGACCAGCCCCGTGATTTTGCTGCCTCGCGATTGGAGGACGCCGGGCATGAAGTGGTCGACGGAGATCCGCCCCAGCCCCACTACGCAGTAGCCGACAGGCTTCGAAGCAGCCTGCGCACGCAGCCCCACCGGCAGCATTGCCCCTGCGGCGGCTAACCCGCTTGTTGCAATAAAGCCACGACGCGAATACGTCATATATCCTCCTAGGAACGGCTTATGGTAAGCGGGATGAAAACCTTTCCCGCAGCTCGCACTATTTAGGATGTCTGTTTTACGGATGCCGCTTGCGCTTGCAGGTGCCCTTGCCGTTCAATGATGCAGGAGCAAACGCATGAAATCCTGGCTTGGCGCACTTACCCTATCGGCAGCCGTTGCGGCTCATGCCGCTGTCCCGCAGCTTCAGCCGCCCGATCCGCCCGCCGGTGCCCTTCAACTCTTTTTCATCGATGTAGAAGGCGGCCAAGCCACGCTTTTTATCACGCCCGACCACCATTCGCTCCTGGTCGACACAGGTTGGGAAGGCCACGGCTCGCGCGACGCCCACCGCATTCTTCAGGCGATGCGCATGGCTCAGGTGCCCAGCCTTGATGGGGTTCTCCTCACGCACTACCACCAGGACCACGCGGGCGGCGTTCCCCAGCTTTTGGCGCTTACAAAGATCGGTATTTTTCTCGACCATGGACCGAACCGCGAGCCCGCCGAACCCGCCACGGCGGAAGCCGCGGACGCTTACAACAAGCTGATCGAGAAGGGAAAGGCCCGGCATCAGGTTTTGCACGTCGGCGACAAGCTGCCTGTTCCCGGCTTTGAAAACGCAACTGTTGTCTCCTCCGACGGCGAGGTGCTGGCGGAGCCGCTGCCCGGCGCGGGCGC
>CAXTKZ010000145.1:0-4436 GCA_964244985.1 uncultured Acidobacteriaceae bacterium | reverse complement strand
GGTGCGTCACGATCAGGTCCGGTTGAAGCCGGGCAACGTCCCCAGATTGAAAAAACCGATGTGCGAACTCAGGTGTATTCAGCCCCCACGGATCCGTGGAAGACCACCCTGAATAGAACGGCAAAAACCCCGCTTCCGACGTCAGCAGCTTGCCCTGCTGCGCAAAGGGACGGAGCTCGTCCGCGATCGACCGGATCCCGCCGAACTGCATGTACCGGAAAGTCAGTGACTCGCGGTAAAGCGGCGCGGCCAACAGCACAAGCCACGCCACCGCGCCCACACGAATGGCAAGCGGCCGGTTCAGCCCCGACCAGTTGAGCGCGAGCAGCAGGGCACAGGCCGTGGGCAGGTAGTAGAAAAACCGTGAGCCCACATTCTGGTCCAGCCGGACGGTCCAATAAAACAGCGTCGGGGCAACGATCAAACACCCGGCGAGCAGGAGATTGACTCTTTGCCGCAGCAAGAAAACCGGGAACAAGGCAGCCGCGGTGAACAGGAGCGGCACAACGCTGGCCCGCATGGAGCCGGAAACAAAACCGAGCTCGCGATGAAAGTCCGTCTTCACCAGAAACGGCAAAGGCAGCAGCTCGCCGAAGTAGTAAGCCCGCCAAACGAAGTAAGCTGCCCCCGGCAGGGCAAAACAAAGCAGAACGCGGGAGGCAGTCCGCCCGCAGTCCGGCCCGCTCCATAAAAGAAAAGCAAGCAGCGGCAGGGCAATCACCACCCCATCCGGGCGAAACAAGCACAACAGCAGGGAAGCGCCCCCGGCCCCGGCAGCATGTCGCCGGGTAACGCAAAGCGTCAGCAGCGCAACGAAAAACGCATCCGGCAGCACCGCAAACCCGGATGCCGCGGCGAAAATCTGCCGAAACAACCCAGCCGCGCCCGCGATGGCAAGCACCCGCCCCGGCGTCACCGGCAACCGCGCAAGGGGGAGCAGCACCCAGGCGAGCCCGAGCAGCGCCGCGACATTGGCCAACGCACAAAACCAAAAAGGCGGCACCCCGCAGCGCATCGCCCCGGCCAGCAGAACCATCCACCCGAAATCCGTCGCGCCTTCCACGGGACCGCCGCCGGCGTTGTAGCTGATCACGCCGTGGAGAGCCAGATTGCGGCTGTACTGGAACAGGATCACGGCATCTTCCGCAGGCAAAAAGCGCAAAGGCACAAGCGCCAGGGCCAACAGAACCGCCGCGCCGTACCCCTGCAGCCCCCACAGGAGAACCCCTGCGAAGCGCTCACCCATGCCGTTGTGCCGAGGAGGAGTGGGCGCATGAGGAAGAAATAAGAATGCTTGCGGCGCAGGGTCGCATCTGTATGTGCATGAAACCAGCCCGCGTCCTTTTTGGCAATTGCCTCTTACTCGGTTTCCTTGTTCTGGGAGCGCTCCACGGCGCGGGCGCACAAGCACCGCCTCCCCCTGCCCCTGCCCCCAGCGGGGCCATCCCCAAGTCCATTCCCTTGTACGCGGGCACCCCGCCGGGCGCGCTGGGCCACGCGGAAGCCGACCGCCCCCGCCTGTACCCATTTATTCCGGCGCAGCGGTCCAGCAGAACCGCCGTGCTGATCTTCCCCGGTGGAGGCTATTCGCATATCGCGCTCGGGCATGAGGGCTTCCAATACGCGCTCTGGCTCAACGCCCAGGGCGTTGCCGCGTTTGTGCTCGACTACCGCGTCGCCCCCTACCGCTACCCCGTTGAGATCGAGGACGGCGTGCAGGCCATGCGCTTCATCCGCGGCCACGCCACCGAATACGGCATCGACCCCGACCGCATCGGCGTGTGGGGCTCCTCCGCCGGCGGCCACCTTGCCGCTGTCCTTGCTACCGAGTGCCGGGTTGCCGACACCCCGGGACTCTCCGGCCTCGACTGCATGCCCAACTTCGCGATCCTTGCCTACCCCGTCATCAGCATGGAAGCCCCGTTCACGCATGGCGGCTCGCGCGACGCCCTGCTCGGGCCGCATCCCGATCCCGCCCTCCTCCACCTGCTTTCCCCCGAGCTCGCCGTAACCTCCGCCACGCCACCCACATTTCTGTGGGCCACCACGGGCGATCCGGTAGTGCCCATATCCAACAGCGTCGTCATGTACGCGGCGCTCGCGGCCAAAGGCGTTCCGGCTGAGGCCCACCTGTTCGACTTCGCCGACCACGGTTGCGGCCTGTGCGGACCCATCCCCGCACTGCAGGCCTGGCCCATGCTGCTTCGCTCCTGGATGGTGCGCCGCAACCTGCTCCCGCCGGACGCCCCACCCCCGCCGCCGCCCTCTGAAAACATGCCCGACTGGCCCGCCGGCATCGACGGCCCCGGCCACTCCATGTAGCTTGCTTATTCCTTAGCTCGCGCGGACGCTCAACCAGTTACCGGTCCACCCCTGCTACGCTCGAACAGATGCCCCTTTCCGAACACACAGTCCCCGCAGAAGCCGCGGGCACCCGCCTCGACAGCTGGCTTACCGCCCAGCTTGAGGGCGTCAGCCGCGCGCGCGTCCAGCTCCTGCTCGCGCAGGGAAGCGTGCTCGTCGATGGCACTCCGCCTAAAGCCTCGCTGCGGCTTGAAGGCGGCGAGCGCGTCGAAGTTCTGCGCGAGCCCGTACTCGAGCCCCTCCGCGCCATCCCTGAGGCCATCCCGCTCACGATCGTCTATGAGGACGCCGACCTGTCGGTGGTCAACAAACCGGCGGGCATGCTGGTGCATGTCGGAGCCGGTGCCCGCTCCGAGGACGAAGAAGAGGTGGAAAATCCCCGTGACCGGGGAACCCTCGTCAACGCCCTCCTCCATCACTACGGCGAGCTGAGCGCGGGCGCGGGCGATGCCCTGCGGCCCGGCATCGTCCATCGGCTCGATCGCCAAACCAGCGGCCTCATCATCGTTGCGCGCAACGACGCGGCCCACGCCCGCCTGAGCGCGATGTTTGCCGACCGCGAAGTGAAAAAAACCTACCTTGCGCTCGTCCACGGCCATATGGAAGCCGACAAGGGAACCGTCAATCTCCCCATCGGCCGCGATGCCATCCGCCGCACCCGCATGACCACCCGGCGCGTTACCGGCGCGCGCGCGGCCATCACCCACTACCAGGTCGTCCGGCGTATCGCGTCGCGGTTCGGCAAGTTCACGCTTCTCCGTGTGCGCATTGAAACCGGACGCACCCACCAGATCCGTGTCCACCTCAGCTCGCTTGGCCACCCGGTCGTCGGCGACACGCTCTATGGCGCGGCAGGTGAGCTGCGGGCGGAAGGCGAACTCGCGGGCCGCGCCATCAAAAAAAGCCGCCGCCGCCTGCTTGAAACCCTCGCATTGCCTCGCAATTTTCTCCATGCCGCGGAGCTCGAATTCACCCACCCGCGCACAAAAGCTCCACTCGCCCTCAAGGCCGACCTGCCGCCGGAGCTTTCTGGGTTCATGACGGAGCTGGAGCGGGCAGCCGATTGACGCCGGGCAGCGACCCAGCCCGCGTATGTAAAATTGAACCGTGTCGATGAAGCTGCCTTTTGCCCTTTTTCTGCTTGCTGGTTTTGCCGTTCCTCCTGTGTTCGCGCAAGGGTCGCAGCCCGTCAACCCCGCTCCGGCTCCCGCCCCGCAGGCCGCCCCGGCATCGCCCGCCCCCGGCGCTCCCGCCGCGCAGCAAAACAGCGGGGAACAGCCCTCCTTCACCATCACCACCCAGGTCAACGAGGTCGACCTCACCTTTACGGTCTCCGACCGGCACGGGCATTTCGTCAACAACCTCAAGCAAAGCGATTTCGCCCTGCTCGACGACGGAAAAGCACCGGCGCAAATCTACCGCTTCGACCAGAACACCAACCTGCCCCTGCGCGTCGGCCTCGTTATCGACACCAGCACCTCCATCCGGCAACGCTTCGCCTTCGAGCAGCAGGCCGCAACCGAGTTCTTGCTTCAGATCCTGCGCCCGAAAAGCGACAAAGCATTTGTGGAAGGCTTCGACCTCCAGCCCGACTTCAAGCAGAACTGGACCAACAACCTCGACCTGCTTACAACCGGCATCAACGGCTTGCACTCAGGCGGCGGCACGGCTTTGTTCGATGCGCTCTACCAGGGCTGCCATGACAAAATGCTCGACGCAACGCTGCACCACGAACCCGCCCGCAAAGCCATGATTGTTATCTCCGACGGCGATGATAACCAAAGCCACGCCTATATCGCCGATGCCATCAAAGAGTGCCAGCGAGCTGAAACCACCGTCTACGCTATCAGTACTAATGTAAGTCCCAGCCGCGACCGCGGCGACGATACCCTCCAGAAAATTGCCGACGCCACCGGCGGCCGCGCCTTTTACCCAACCAAGATCGAAGACATGCCCGAAAGCTTCAGCCAAATCCAGCAGGAGCTCCGTTCGCAGTACGGCCTCAGTTACAAACCCGCCGACTTCGCCCCCAACGGCGCATTCCGCACCATCTATCTTTTCTGCCTCGATAG
>CAXTKZ010000144.1:0-4532 GCA_964244985.1 uncultured Acidobacteriaceae bacterium | reverse complement strand
CCATAGGCATTCGCATAGGAGATCACGCGCGGGTTGAACTCCGACTCCTGCCGTATAAGCGAAGCGACCATATATGGGTCGAGCCCGTTGCGTGCTGCTTCCGCCTGGATCGTCGACCAGTACTGCTCGGGAAACAGGATCCGCCAGTAATCGATCGGCAGCTCATCGATTGGCGCGGAGGTGTAGAAGGGAATCGCCCGTTTGAGCGAGCGCATCGCCCGGTAGGTTTCCCCGTAGCTGGCGTACAGCCGGGCTTCGGCCAGCGAGCCCCAGTCCTCCGAATTTTCGGCGGCATGGATTTCCGGCGCGAGGTAATCGTTGAGCCCGGCATTGGAAAGCAGGCGCGCCTTGGCCAGGTGAGGATCGTCCTCCGGAATGTCCTCGGTGAGCGTGGGTATCTGCTCCGGCTGCATGGCGGCAAGCGCCGAAACGCCGGCCGGGGTTACCGTAGGCCCGAGCGCATCCAGCCGCTGCCGGGCAATCGCGGCGTAGTAGAAATGCTGAAACACGCGGGTTTCCGTCGAAAAGTACGCAGCGGCGGTTGCAGGATCGTTTCCCTGGTCCAGGAACAAACGCCCGCGCCAGTACAACGCTGCCGGAATGTTTTTCCCGTCGCGGAAGCTCTTGAGCTGTTCATCCATTAGCTGCTCGGCCTGCTCGTAGTTGCGCACGCGATAGGAAAGCCAGGCGGCGCGCCAGTGTGCGTTGTCGGCGTTCTTGCTTTGCGGGAATCGGCGGGAAAGCTCCAGGTAGTAGGGGATCGCCGAGGGATAGTCTTTCCGCAGCATGTACAGGTTGCCGCTTGAAAACAATGCCTCGCCCAGCCAAGGGCTGGTAGGGAAGCGCGAGCGCAGCTGCCCAACCAAATCCTGCTGCTGCCCTAGATCGGCATTGGAACGCGCAACCTCCAGGAGCAGGTAGAGGCGGTGCGCGCCGTTTTCATCGGTGGAGTCTGGAATGTTTGCCAGCGAGGCGGCTGTGAGCCGCTTCAAGCGCATATCGCATGAAGCGGCCGAGAGCAGGAGGCTGTCGCGCTCGCTGGCGTTCAATGAAGAATCCGCGGCGAGGGCGCGGAACTCCTGGGCGGCGTCGCTGTTTTTACCGCCGTTGTAGAGGGCATCGGCGTGGCGGCGGCGTTCAGGGAGCGACAGGGCGAGCCACTCCCCGGTTTGGTCCAGGTGTTGTTTGGCCGCGGCTGCTTCCGGGCTCAGGGGTGCCTCGTCCAGGATGCGCCGGTAGATGGGCAGCGCGGCAGCCTCGCCGCTGAGGGCCGCGGTCGCCTTTGCCATGGCAAGCAGGTAGTCGGGTTTAGCGGCCATGGCCTCGCCCGCGTGTGCCCGCAGTGTTGCAAGCGCGCGGTCGGGTTGGTTCTGCTGGAGCAGCGAATTGGCTTCCAGCATCGGAATCTGCGGCACAAAGATGCTGTCCGGATGTTTTGCCGCGAAGCCATTCAGGAGGACATCGGCAGCCGGAAGCTGGCTGCTTTGCAGGTCTGCCTGCGCGGCGAAGTAGTCCGCGTAGTCTTCCAGCGAATTGCCCTCCGCGCTTGCGTGTTTCAGGGCGGCGAGAGCATCAGGGTAGCGGTGGTCGAGCAGGTAAGCATGGCCCAGAGCCAGGTAAGCGGTAGACGCAGCAACCCCGGTATGGCTTTGTGCGTAGCCTTCTACCCCCGCATACGCTGCCGCGCTGCGGTAGTTGCCCAGCTGCTGCGCCATGGGCCGCAGCTGTTCCGAGGCGACAAAGGCATGGGTCAACTGGCGCGTTTTCGCAAGTTCGCTCGCTGAAAGCGCCCGGTGCCGGCCTCTGCGCTTGACCACAACTGCCCGGTGCACCCGACCCTTTGTGCGCCCGTGCGCCGCCGCCGGGACGTGACTGGGCTTGTGCGCCACGGCATGTTTCCCGGCGGTGTGCCGGGCGGCGGACACAGGCAGCGTCGCCCCCAACAAGACCGGCAGCAGCGCTGCCGCGGCACGTTGAAAGAGGCCGATTCCGGACCCGGTTCTGAAAAAACGACGGAAACATTTCAAGGCTTGCAGGTTCCTCAATGTTGAGACTATGCAAGGCGGTGAAAGTTGCAAGCGAGAAACGCGCCGGGGGCACCATTCTTGTACCGAAACGGGAAGCCCTGCCAACATGGGAAATGCGAACCCGCGCCGGAGACGCGGACGCGATAGCATCGAACAAGAAAACGAAGAAAGGCGCCAAAGGCTGAAACCACACGCTATGCCACCCATCCAATCGCCAGTACAAGAACCGGAGGACGGCCCTAGGGGTGCCCCGCCCCCGCCCATGACGGCAGCGGGCGTACTTGAAGAACACCCGGACGTGCGCTTGGTGAATCTCGCAAAAGCGGGCGACACGCAGGCGTTTGAAAAGCTGGTGCGGCAATACGACCGGCAGGTTTTCCGCATCGCGCAGCACATTACACAAAACCGCGAGGACGCGGAAGATGTGGTGCAGGATGCGTTTTTGAAGGCATATGAAAAGCTGAATCAGTTTCAGGGGAACTCGAAGTTTTATACCTGGCTGGTGCGGATCGCGGTAAATGAAAGCCTGATGCGTTTGCGCAAACGGCGCACGGGCAAGATGGTATCGATCGACGAAGATGTGGAAACCGAGGAAGGCTCGATGCCCCGCGAGCTGGCTGATTGGGGACCAAGCCCGGAGCAGCAGTATGGGCAGTTGGAGCTGGCTGAAATCTTAAAAAAGACAGTAAACGGGCTGCCGCCGGGGTTTCGAGTGGTGTTTGTACTGCGGGATGTGGAAGGGCTTTCGACCGAGGAAACCGCCGAGACCCTGGGTTTAAGTATCCCGGCGGTTAAGTCGCGACTGCTGCGGGCGCGCTTGCAGCTGCGGGAGCGCCTGAACCGGTATTTTGGGAATCGCAATGTGGATGGAGTGGTAAAAGGCAGAAATGGGATGGGTGGCGCAAAGTGAACTGCTCTGAGTTTTTAGTGCATCTTGACGATTTGCTCGATGACACCGTCAATGGGGGTCTACGCTCAGAGTTGGAGCGGCACCTCCACGGGTGCGAGCACTGCACAATCACGGTCACGACGACGCGCAAGACGATCGAGGTGTACCGGTCGAACGTGCTGTACGAACTGCCGGACGCGCTTCGGGATCGACTGCAAGCGGCTATTTTTGCAAAGTGTAAGCGATGCTGAAGCTGATTTTAGCGGCGTTGGTGCTGGTGCTTCTTCTGCGCGTCATCAACCGTGCGACCACGCGGCGGTAGGCAGGCTTCTTATCAGCATCCAGAGCGAGGAGACCTGCTTTTAAGGGAGCGATGCGGGGGCTACAAGGGCGAAGCCTCCATGGACGGTTCGTTCCAAAGTGGGAGCGTAAATTCCCAACATCTGTCGCCGCCACCAGAGACCTTGAAGCTCTTTCTCGGGTGGCGTACTGAACCAGTACTGCCAAAGAACAGCCCTCACAAAACGTGGTGGATGACCCTGAAAAGGGTCGGATGCAAAGAGCCCCAGCACATGGGGGCTCCCTTGAAGCAGGCGCTCTTCTGTCCGCGGCACAAGCGCGTTTTCTTCCCATGTGCCGAGTGAGGCGAACCACAGGTTCCAATCGAAGCGCGGCTGGTACGGTGCATAGATATGGGGCCGCTTCGTCGGGTCCTGCGGTTTATACCGGAACGGATACGCAGTCCAGGACTGCCCGTCATTTGAGCCTTGAAACTCGATTTCATAGCGGTGCGGGGTCATAACGGCAAACAACCCATAGCGATTCGCGAGGCGCAAGGATGCAATCGCCTCGAGGGGCCCGGAGGGCAGAACAGGCCGCGCAGCCACCATTTCTAAAAGAGGCGCGAGCGCGGCGTAAAACACCCACACAAGTGTGATCGCGGTGAAGATTGGCCCCACGCCGATGTGAACCGGATGAGGAGCCGCAGCCGCTTTTTCCCGCGACACGAACCTGCCGAGCACCCGATCGTCGAGCAGCAAAAAACCCAATGCAAGCACAAGGTAGTTCAGGAAAGTGTAATTCGCCGTCAGGATCACGCCTGCCTGCCAAACCGTAACGATCACAAAGCAAATCGTTCGGAAGGGACCCGGCAGGAAGGCCAGAAAAACAAGTCCAAGCTCCATGACCAGCGTCAGCGCGGCTGTTCCGATGTGGAACCAGTTGGGCCAATGCTGCAGATACCAGCCGACCCATGTGGGCAGCGGTCCGTTCTGGTAATACTCGTACAGAGCGGTCAGGTTGCGCCAGGTGGGGTCGCCGCTTGCAAGCTTCACGACGCCGGACTCGAAGTAGATCCTGAACCACTCGAACAAGAGCAGGAGCAGGGCGGCATGCGTGGGCAGGGACCGCTCGCCGAAACCCGGACGCATACCTCGGGGCGCAAGGAACCACGCGAGAAAACCCGCTTCAAGCAGCATGTCATCGGATTGGTAGCCGGAAAATACACCTGCCGCTGAGACAAACGACAGAAAGCAAAGGAAGCACGCAGCCAGCATCAGCCTGGGCCATACATTTACGGCCAGCAGCAGGGAAGCTGCCATGCCAAGCCAGCACAG
>CAXTKZ010000143.1:0-4594 GCA_964244985.1 uncultured Acidobacteriaceae bacterium | reverse complement strand
GCGACGGCAGCAGCCGTGCTTACAACAGCCATTGCAGGGGCGGTTGGCATCCTCGCCGCACTTGGACCCCGCCCGCTGGCCTCCCCGCTCCTGCTTGTTTGCGACGCATTTTTATGTCTGCCCTGGCTCTTTTTGTTGATGATGGTCCGCTCGGGAATCCCGCTTGAAACCGCCCCGCTCGTTTCCGCGGCGGCGACATTTCTGGTTCTGGCATTGCTTGGCTGGCCGGCCTGCGCGCGCGCGGTTCACGGCAATGCAGCTCGGATGTACAGCGCGGGCTGGATGATTCAGGGGCGCGCCGGCGGGCTCCGCACCACGCAGCTGATGCGGCACTACGTGCTGCCACAGATTCGACCGCTGCTGTTGCCGCAGTTTCTCGTATCGATCCCAGCCTTCCTTATCGCGGAAGCGAACCTCGGAACCCTGGGGTTGGGGGTTGGGGAGCCGCTGCCTTCCTGGGGAGGCATGCTGCTCGAACTGGATAATGCGGCGTTTCTGAACACCTCGCACTGGGTGTATCTGCCGATCGGCTTGCTTGTATTGACCCTGGTGCTGCTCGAACTTTTCGTGGTCGAAGGATGAACGTGCCATTCAGAATTCTTTTTCGCAAAATCGCCTGCGCGCTGCTTGCCCTTTCTTTGCTTGGCGGTCCGCTCAATGCACAAACCGATGCAGCCGGCGGCATCGCATGGTCGCTCGGCTATGACCCGGCCAATCTCGATCCGGCAAAGGTCGACGATGGTGCGTCCGAGCTTGTCCGGTATCTTACGGGCGGTGTCTTGCTTCGGACCAACCGCCACACCCAGGAAATCGAACCGAGCCTGGCTGCGAAGTGGCAAGTCTCGCCGGACGGCCACACGGTTACCTTCGTGCTCCGTCCCGGTCTGCGCTTTTCAGACGGATCGCCGCTCACGTCGGCAGACGTGGTTTTCTCTTTGCGGCGCGTCCTGGCACCCGCAACCGGGGCACCCGCGGCAGAGGAGTTCCTCAGCCCGCGCGAGGTGCGCGTGGAAGCACCGGATACGGGGACCGTGGTGGTCCGGCTGCCGAAGCGCCTTATCGAAGTCGGGCACATCTTCGATGAAATCGCAATCGAGCCAGTAAACCGTCCCAGCGAGGGTCGCGTGACTGCCGGACCCTACCGCATTGTGGAGTACCGCCGCGGCCAGGGCATCTCCCTTGCACGCAATGAGCATTACTGGAAGCACGATGCGGCCGGCGCGGCTCTGCCCTACCTCCCATTTATCAGGCTGGATGTGCTCGGGAACGCGGAGGCAGAGCAGCTGCGTTTTATGCGTGGAACATACGGAGTGCTCAACGAACCCGCTCCCGAGTACTTCAATGCCTTGGCGAGCAGGATGCCTCAAGCCGCTCACGATCTCGGGCCATCGCTCAATACCGAGCAACTCTGGTTCAACCAGGCTGCCGCTTCTCCGCTGCCCGCATACGAAAAACAATGGTTTGGGAACACGGCATTCCGCGTCGCGGTTTCACGCGCAATCCAGCGGGCAGACCTCGCACGCCTGGCCTATGCCGGCCACGCCACGCCCGCTTACGGGTTTATCTCGCCCGCCAATCATGCCTGGTACGCGAGCCGCTTCGACGCCCCGCATGAAGATGTATCCGCTGCCAAAGCGCTGCTTGCAGGGGCAGGATTCCGCCGCATTGAATCGGGAGGACGCGCGACCTTGTACGACGCGGGCGGCCACCCGGTACGGTTTTCCCTCCTCACCAATGCGGGCAATCCCGCGCGGGCGAAGATGGCTGCCCTAATCCAACAGGACCTGCGCGCGCTCGGCATGGATGTCGTCGTGGCGACTCTTGATTTTCCAGCCCTCATCGATCGGCTTCTGCATACGCAGGACTACGAGGCGTGCCTTCTTGGGCTGAGCAATGTGGACCCGGACCCGAACTCAATGATGAATGTGTGGCTGAGTTCTTCGCCCAACCACCAGTGGAATCCGTCGGAAAAGGTACCCGCGACACCTTGGGAAGCCGACATGGACGTCGCGGTGCGCGCCCAGGCAAGCACCGCGGATAAGGCCGAGCGGCTTCGTGCAGTAAACCGGCTGCAAAGCATCGTCGCGGCCGAGCAGCCTTTTATCTACCTTGTCTATCCGAATGCCCTTTACGCGGTTTCGCCCGCATTGGCCGGCGTTGACCTTTCCGTACTCACACCCGGAGCCGTTTGGAATATCGAATCCCTACACTGGAAAGGAAAGCCGTGAGAAGCGACTTCATCCAAGATGCTGCGGATTCAGCTGGCCCTGCCTTGCCGCAGGTGAACTCCGAGGCAAAGCAGGATTTGCAAATCCATGAGGGCACTCCAAATCCGCAGCCCCTGCTTCAAGTTCATTTGCACGCCGGCTACGGCAAGAAAGAGGTGGTCGGCGGGATCGCCTTCGACCTTGAACCCGGCCAAGCGCTCGGGCTGATAGGAACCAGCGGAGCCGGTAAAAGCACCCTGGTGATGGCTTTAATGGGTTTGCTGCCCTGGCGCGGCGGCTACGCCCGGGGCGAAGTATGCTTCGGAGGCGTGAACCTCCTTGCACTCTCCGAGCGGGATGCGCGCCGCTTGCGCGGCAAGCAATTCGCCTTAGTGCCGCAAAGCCCTCTTACGTCGCTGAACGGCGCACTCCGTTTGCGCGCGCATTTCGAGGAGGCCTGGCGAGCTCATGAGCGTTGGGATCGCGCGACCTTCGAGGCTCGCCTCCGAGAGCTGCTGGAACAGGTGCAGCTTCCGTTCACGCCCGAGTTCCTCACACGGCGGCCCGGTGAGATCAGCGTCGGTCAGGCGCAGAGGGTCCTGATCGCCCTCGCGCTGCTGCATCGACCCGCCCTGCTCATTGCCGACGAGCCGACCAGCGCGCTCGACCCGGTGACGCAGGCGGAGATCGTGCGCCTGCTTGGGCAGTTGCGTCGGGAGCATGGCACAGCCCTCCTTTATATCTCGCACGATCTCGTTTCTGTTCTGCAGCTGTGCGATCGCATCGCGGTGCTCGATGGAGGCCGCATTGTGGAGTATCTGGATGCCGATGGGGTCAGCCGGGGGGCCAGCCACCCGGCAACCCGAGCACTTATCGGCGCCCTGCCTGTACCGCCGGAGGTGCTCCGCAGCTACGCGGCTCAGAAGGCAAGCGCCCGGCTGTAGTCAATCGCGGCGAGGCAATCCCGGAGGGTGTCCTAAACCCCGGAATCTAGCCGGAGCGTAGAAGACAAAGGCTCTCCATAGAAGAAAGCCTTTGTACCAGCCGTCTGGGTGCTGTTCCCGCGGAAGGCTTAGTGGCCGTCCGCCAACGTCCGGCCCCACAGTGCGGTTTGTCCGTCTACTGAAGAGCGACCCCATAGCGCGGTTGCGGCGTCGTCCGTCGACCTGCCCCACAGGGCTGTGCGGCCCCACAATGCGGTAAAGCCGGATGGGTCGTCCCTGCCCCACAGCGCGGTCCTGCCCCACAAGGCCGTACTGCCGCTCAGGTCACCGTTTGTGTCGGGGATAAAGGCGCTCTGCCCGTAGATTTGGGAAGCGCCCAGCATCGTGGTGCGGCCCCACAGTGCAGTTTGGTCCGCAACCAGGGTTGCATTGCCGGTGGTGGGATCGAAGTTTACGATCGGCGACATGGCCGTACCGCTCGGCATTTGCGGCAGCAGATGCAGGGTATTGTTGAGCGTCGCCTGGATGTCGAGGTAGCCCGCGCCGATCGAAAGCGCGTCGTAGTGCGACACATAGATCGCGCCGGTAAGCGGGTCCGTGACTGTGCTTGATTGGGGGAAGTAGGAGCGCTGGGCGCTGTACATGATGAAGGCCTTGACCTGATCGGGTGTCAGGGCCGGGGCTGCTTCAAGCAGCAAGGCTACCGCGCCGCTGGCTACGCCCGTCGCCATGCTCGTCCCGCTCAAAGGCATGTAGTCGACGGAAGGATTGTTGTCGCCGTTGACCTGATAAAAGCTGTGCGGCGTGAAAAAGGTCGGGTTGTTCTCCACTAAAGTCGAGTTCGTTGCCTGCAAGCTGGTGACCAGATTGCCCGGGGCGACGATATCCGGCTTGGCGACATCGTCGATGAATGACGGCCCCTTTGAGCTGTAGCTTGCCAGGATATCGTCGGACACTGTGGCGGTATTTTCCGGGTTCATCGCGCCCACGGTAAGCACGTATGGATCGTTGCCCGGCGCTTCGATGGTGCCGTAGCCTTCCGTGTTGAGGCTCTGGTTACGCCCTTGGTTGCCTGCGGCCACCACCACAACGATGCCCGCGCGCCATGCGGCTTCCACAGCCTGGCACAAAGGGTCCTGCGTGTAGCTTTCCCAGATGGGCCTTCCGAGGGACAGGTTGATCACGCGAATGTTGTACGTGAATCTCAATGAAATCGCCGCATCGATCGCTTCGATCACTGTTGAATCGGAACCTTCTCCGTTCGCGTCGAGGACGCGGAGATTGATGATATTGGCGTTTGGAGCCACGCCCTTGAAGGTGCGCGCAAACGGTTTGCCTGTGGACCTGGCACCGTTACCCGCGATCAGCCCGGCTACGTGGGTGCCATGGCCGAACTGATCCGCGGTGCCCCCGGCAAGGTCGGAGGGGAAGCTCGCGCTATAG
>CAXTKZ010000142.1:0-4765 GCA_964244985.1 uncultured Acidobacteriaceae bacterium | reverse complement strand
GCGCCAAACCATGAAAAAGGCAAAGGTGCCGATCCTGCCCGGTTCGGACGGCATCTTGACCGACCAGACCGACGCGCTGGCCTGGGCCAAAACCATCGGCTACCCGGTCATTCTTAAAGCCGTGGCCGGAGGCGGGGGCCGCGGCATGCGCATCGTCCGCGCCCCGGGGGAGCTGCCGGGCTTGTACCATGCCGCCCACACCGAGGCGCTGAACGCCTTTGGCAACGGCGAGCTGTACATGGAGAAGTTCATCGAGCGGCCGCGCCACATCGAGTTCCAGGTGTTGGCCGACGAGCACGGCAACGTCCTGTCGCTCGGTGAGCGCGAGTGCTCCATCCAGCGTCGGCACCAAAAGCTGATCGAGGAAGCGCCGTCGCTCCAGGTCACCCCGAAGATGCGGGAAGACATCGGCAAAACCATCCGTAAATCGCTCGTGGACGTCGGCTACCAGAACGCCGGCACCATCGAGTTCCTAATGGATGAGGATGGCAAACTCTACTTTATCGAGATGAACACGCGCATCCAGGTGGAGCACCCCGTGACCGAGATGATCACGGGCGTCGACCTGGTGAAGGCGCAGCTGCGCATCGCAGCGGGGGAAAAGCTGGGAAGCATCATTCCCGACCCGATCGCGATCCGCGGCCATGCGATTGAGTGCCGCATCAACGCCGAGCACCCAGAAAAGTTCACCCCATCCGCCGGCAAAATTACCGCCTGGAACTTGCCCGGCGGCAACGGCGTGCGCGTGGATACGGCGCAGTACGCCGAGGGCGTCGTGCCGCCCTACTATGACTCGCTGATTGCCAAGCTCATCACCCACGGCAAGGATCGCCCGGAAGCCATAGCGCGCATGGAGCGGGCTCTCGAGATGTTTGTTGTTGAAGGCATTCACACTACCGTGCCGCTGCACCGCCGCATCTTCGCCGACCCTGAGTTCCGCCGGGGCGAGTTCGATACCAAGTTCATGGAGCGGTTTTTTGAGCGGGAAAAAGAACGGCGGGCCGAAGGGCATGCGTTATTTCCGCCGCCTTCTGGCAGCTGAATCCCGTTCATCCGGCTTCGGCGGCTATCCACTTGCGTAAACGTTCCGTCAGTAGCGAACCACTGTCCATGGGCCGCATCCTACGTTCAGAATTAACGAGCCGGCCCGGAAAGGGCCGACAAAGGGAAGGGTTACACCAATGGCGATAGCAACAATGGACGATCTTCTTCTGAACGAACTGAAGGATCTGTATTCCGCGGAAAAGCAGGCGGTACGCGTGTACCCGCGGCTCAGCAAGGCGATCAAGTCCGATGAGCTGAAACAGGCGATGCAGCTGCACCTGGAGCAGACAAAGGGCCAGGTGGAGCGGCTCGACCGTGTTTTCGAAATCCTGGAAAAACGCGCGGGCGGCAAAACCTGCGAAGCGATGAAGGGCTTGATTGAAGAGGGCCAGGAAATCCTGGAGGAGATCGAAGCGGGGCCTGTGCGCGACGCGGCCATGATCGGTGCGGCGCAGCGTATGGAGCACTACGAGATTGCCGCCTACGGCACTGTAACCACATTGGCAAAGGCCATGGGCCAGACGGAGATCGCGGAGTTGCTGGGGCAGACGCTGGCGGAAGAAAAAGAAACCGACCAAAAGCTGACCGAGGTGTCCGAGATCGTCAACCGGCAGGCGCTCGCGGGATCCAAAGGCGTCGCGGAGGAAAAGGGCGACGAGGAAGAAAAACCCGCGAAGTCATCCGCAAAGAAGAGCGCGGGCAAAAAGGCTTCAAGCAAAAAGTAAGCTGTTGTGAAGGGGCGGAGAGCAGGCGACCAAGCCTGCTTACCCTGCTACAACCGTTAAAGAATATTCACAGCCCGTGCCGCGAGCAGTGCAATTGTAACGAGTGAAATACTCGCCTGCACCATCATCAGTGCTTTCGCCCAACGCGACAACACAGGTGCATCCGTTGGTGAAAACGCGGTGCTGGTGTTGAACGCAAGAAACAGATAGTCGATAAATCCGGGCGTCCACCCGCGCGCGCCTTCCGGCGTTTGCAAGGTGCTCATCGTCATCTGCGGGAACAGGAATGCGCCTTCCGTATGCGTGTCGCGCAAGTCGCGCGCGTGTGGCCCGCCCGCGTCCAACCGCCAATACCAGGACGCAAACACGAGCACGTTGCTTACCCACAGCATTCCCGCGATCCAAAGCAGCGGCCGCGGCGCGAGCGTATGTGCAAACAATGACCGCACCAGTACGGCGAGCGACCAGACCAGCGCAAGCGTGGTCACGGTATTGAGCCCGTAGCCGAAGACTTGATTGAGCGCGTGCCGCCCCGTGCGCCGCGCCAGCACCGCCGGTACCGTGAGCGCGCCGATCACAAGCAGAGACAGCCAGCGCGGCCCAAGGGAAAGCTGGGCGGGGAGCGCCATCTCAAACGCACCCACGGCAAAGGCCGCCACCATTGCCGGCCATCGAGGCTCACCTGCTTCCGCCATGCGCATCTCCTTATCTTGCAGCCTCCGGCGCTTCCTTGCCCTGCAAACTTTCTAGAAGTGAAAAGGACACCCCATGCCTGTAAACACAGCCCTGGTCGCCGGCTCGACCGGTATTGTCGGCGGCAACCTTGCCGCGCATCTTGTCTGCGAAGGCTGGACAGTGTTCGGCCTTGCGCGCAAGCCATCGGCCGGAGAAGGCATGCAGGCCGTCGCCGCCGATCTCCTGCGTCCCGCGTCGTTGGTGGCCGCGCTGGAATCCGTTGAGCCGACACACGTCTTTTTCACAAGCTGGCTGCGCCAACCGACGGAAGCGGAAAACATCGCCGTAAACAGCGCCATGATCCGCAATCTACTCGACGCCGTTCGCGGGAAACAGACGGTCCGGCATGTAGCGCTCGTCACCGGTCTCAAGCACTATCTCGGCCCGTTTGAGGCCTACGGCAAAGGCAGCCTGCCGCCCACTCCGTTTCGCGAGGAGCAGGCTCGTTTACCGGTTGAAAACTTTTATTACGCGCAGGAAGACGAGCTGTTCCGAGCTGCCGCCCGGGACGGCTTCACCTGGAGCGTTCATCGTCCGCATACGATCGTCGGCTATGCCGTCGGCAACGCGATGAACATGGGCGTCACCTTGGCTGTGTACGCGTCCCTCTGCCGCGAGACCGGCAGGCCGTTTGTGTTTCCCGGCAGCCCCGCCCAGTGGCACGGCCTGACCGACATGACCGATGCCCGCCTGCTCGCCCGCCATCTCCACTGGGCCTCGGCAACCCCAGTCGCGCGGGATCAGGCCTTCAACGTGGTCAATGGCGACATCTTCCGCTGGAACTGGCTATGGCCCCGCCTGGCAAACTGGTTTGGCATCGCTGCCGCGCCGTACCCCGGCAATCCCACGCCGCTCGAAATTCAGCTGTCCGGCGCAGCCCCGTTGTGGCGTGAGATCGCCCGCAAACATGGGTTGGTGGAGCCGGAGCTGGATCGCCTCGCTTCCGCCTGGCACACGGACGCCGACCTGGGCCGCCCCGTCGAAATCGTGACGGACATGACGAAAAGCCGCAAACTCGGCTTCCTCGACTACCAGGCCACAGACGACAGCTTTTTCGACCTGTTCGCCCGTTTGCGGCGCGGGCGGCTGATTCCGTAACTTGGTGCAGCATGCCCTTTACACTCCCGCCGCTTTATCCCCTTCTCGATACGGCCTGTGTGTGCGGCGACCTCACGGACGCCGCGCACATGCTTGCCGACGCCGGGGTCACCTGCCTACAGCTTCGTGCAAAAAACAGCACGCGCGAGGAAGTGCTCCGCCTTGCCGAGTGGGTACGCGCGGGCGCAGCTGACGGGATGACTCTTGTCCTGAATGATCATGCCGAACTGGTGCGCGAGGCAGGCTTCAACGGCGTCCATCTCGGCCAATCCGACCTTTCCGTCGCCGAAGCGCGCGCCCTGCTCGGGCCTGATGCCATCATCGGACTTTCCACCCACACGCCCGAGCAAGCCGCGGCAGGCGACGAAAGCGACGCCGACTACCTGGCGTGCGGCCCCGTGTTCGCGACTGTGAGCAAGGCCGATGCCAAACCGATAATCGGACTGGCCGGCGTGCGCTCCGCACGCGCCGCAACAGGGAAACCGCTGGTCGCCATCGGCGGCATCACGCTCGCAAATGCGGCTGAAGTCTGGGCATCAGGCGCGGACTCAATCGCGGTGATCGGCGCGTTGTGGAGCTCCGGCGGCAGCCCCGGCGCAATCGCCCGAGACTTTCTGCGGCTTTTCCGGTAGAACAACTTGTAACCGTGCCTACTGTCCCAGCCGCGTCACAATCACAAAGCGACCCGATGGTGAAAGGCCTGGGCCTGTTCTCGGCCACCTCCATCGTGGTCGGCTCCATGATAGGCTCGGGCATCTTCATCGTTTCGGCTGACATCGCGCGGCTTACCGGCTCGCCCGCGCTGCTCATTGGCGCGTGGCTTGTCACCGCCGTGATGACGATCATCGGTGCGCTTTCCTACGGTGAGCTGGCAGCCATGATGCCCCGCGCCGGGGGCCAGTATGTGTACCTGCGGGAAGCGCTCGGGCCCATGTGGGGATTTCTGTTCGGCTGGACGCTGTTTCTCGTTATCCAGACCGGCACCATCGCCGCCGTGGCGGTTGCCTTCGGCAAGTTTCTCGGCATCTTTTTCCCCTCGGTATCGTCCACGCATTGGCTTCTGCACCTGGGCCACGTGCCTGCCGTGCAGGTAGGCCCCATGACGCTCGGCAACATGGAACTGGGTCTCAACACAGCCAATCTCGCGGGCATCCTGATCGTCA
>CAXTKZ010000141.1:0-5177 GCA_964244985.1 uncultured Acidobacteriaceae bacterium | reverse complement strand
ATCGCCACAGCCGCCGCCGCGATCGGCAGCCGCCCATACCCGTACCCCGCTGCTATAACCAGCCCACCCAGGCTCGCGCCCATCGCATTGCCCAGATTGAACGCACCCTGGTTCAGCGTGGACGCCAGGTTCGGTGCGCCCTTTGCCTGATCCACGATCCGCGCCTGCATCGGCGCCCCAGTCGCAAAGCTCACAATGCCCCACACGAAAACCAGCGATACCATCGCCCACGGCACATGGATCACCAGCGGCATCACCAGCAGCGTCGCGATCAGGAGCACGAACCCGCCCAGAATCGTCGGCATCTGCTTCCAGTCACTCAGCCGTCCGCCCGCCAGGGTCCCGATCGTGATGCCGATTCCGAACACCACCAGCACCCACGTCACCGCATGGGCAGAAAGACGCGTCACCCCTTCCAGCATGGGCGCGATATAGGTGAACACACAGAAAAGCACGATGGAGCTGAGCGTACTCAGCGCGAGCACCAGCAGCACCCCCGGACGCAGCACCGCTCTCACCTCATGCCGCAGCCGGACCACCTCGGGCTCCTGCCGCGGCACCATCGACCACACCGCCGCCCCGGCCAGCAAGCCGATGGGCACAATGGCCACAAACGCCGCGCGCCAGCCCATTGCTTGCCCCAGGGCCGTGCCGGCAGGCACACCCAGCACATTCGCCAGCGTCAACCCGCTGAACATAATCGTGATCGCCTGCGCGCGCTTTTCCTCCGGCACAACGGAAGCCGCCACGATGCTTCCGATTCCGAAAAACGCTCCATGGCACAGCGCCGTCAACACGCGCGCGGCCATCAGCAGCCTAAAGGTCGGCGCTGCCGCGCATAGTGCGTTTCCCAGCACAAACACGCTCATCAGCAGCAACAAGGCTGTTTTCCGGTTCAGCCGTCCCAGCGCCAGCGCCATGATCGGCGACCCCACGGTCACACTCAGCGCGTATCCCGAAACCAGCAGCCCTGCCCTGGGAATGCTCACGGCAAAGCTGTGCGCGAGATCCGGCAACAGCCCCATGATGATGAACTCCGAAGTTCCGATCCCAAAAGCCGCAACCGCCAACGCCAGCAGAGGTCTTCGCATGAACCTCCATTCTCGCAAATAAACTTCGGAAGGCTGCGCTATGTGCACAGGGGGATTGTGCCGCGATGGGCCTACTTCGTGAGCAGAACCGCCAGTGTCATGCTAAGGGCGGAAAATGGATGGGAACAGAGCCCCAGGGAAGGCCGTCGTTTACATGGGGATAATGACGGAGCAACCCTATGCCGGAACGGTTCGAAAATCGCTTTACGCTTTGTATCTGGAGCAATGCTGAAGGCGGGCAATAGGGTTAGTTGCCGAGGGGACGGCCTTGCTTACTTCGCCCTGCTTACGTGCGGGCATCTCCATACTTAAAGCTGTTTCAAAAGCTTCTTACAAAAAGAAGTCGAGAAAGGCAGGGTTGGTGATGAACTCTTCTTCAAGGATGAAGTCGATGTGGCGCTCTTCAATGGGTGATTGAGACTCGTCCATGCCGGAACTTTCTAACTTTTCCATAGAGTCTCGTATAGTCCCTTCACTCAATCTGGAACGAGAACTCTTCCATCACGGGGTTCGACAAGATGTCCGCCGCGATGCGCTCGACTTCGGCCTTGGCTTGCTCGCCGTTCAGCGCGTCGTCGAGCGTCAGAATGAAGTATTTGCCCTGGCGCACATCCGTCACTCCACCGTGGCCGAGCTTGCCGAGCGCCTTTTGGATGGCTTGACCCTGGGGGTCGAGCACGCTTCGTTTTGAGACAACGTAGACATGAGCCTTCATCGTGGCCGATTATAAACGGAGCGCGGTGGGGAAGAGTCTTGTCTCCAGGCTGGTTGAGGAAGCGCATTTTGTTGAACGGATACAAACAGGAGCGGAATGGTCAATTATTTGGAACTGCCGGTCGGTGAAAACAGCCCTGAAGTGGTAAACGCGGTGATTGAAATCCCCGCCGATGGCGTCAACAAGTACGAGTACGACAAAGAGCTTCATGTCTTCAAGCTCGACCGCAACCTGTACTCGCCCGTGCACTACCCCGGCGACTACGGTTTTATTCCCTCGACCCTGAGTGAGGACGGCGATCCGCTGGATGTTCTGGTGATGGTCGATGAACGGACGTTTTGCGGTTGCCTGTCGCAGGTGCGGCCCATCGGCGTACTTGAAATGCTGGATCAGGGCGTGCTCGATGAGAAAATTCTTGCCGTCGGCAAAAACAACCCGCGCTTCGCCGAGGTGCACGACTACACACAGATTTATCCTCATCTGCTGCGGGAAATCACACACTTTTTCTCGATCTATAAGGATTTGGAAGGCAAGCGCGTGGAAGTACACGGTTGGCACGATGCCGAATACGCCAAGGATCGGGTAGTCAAGGCCGCTGGAAATTTCCTGGAGAACAAAAAGAGCAAAGGGTAGGGGTGGGCACTTCCTGAGTGGGTGGTTTTTTCTGCGAAAGCAAAATACGGGTCATCCTGAGGAGCAAAGCGACGAAGGACCTGCTTTTTGCTTTTTCCCGCACAAAGGGAGAAGGCAAGAAGCAGGTCCTTCACTCCGTTCACGATGACCCCATTTTTGTTTGGGACGACCCCGTTTTTTTCAGGATGACCCGGTTTTTGTTCAGGATGATCCCATTTCATTCACCGGGAACTTCTCACATGCCCCTTCCGCGCGAACCGGTACGCTCCCGCCCCCAGCAGCGCCACCAGACCGCCGAAAACGAGCGCGGGCATGCCGGCAAGCCGCTCTCCCCGTGCTGCCCACAACGCATACACCACCAGGGCGGTGGGCAGCACGGACAAGGCAGCCGCAACCGGCAGCGGCCCCATGCGGAAGGGCCGGGGAAGCTCCGGCTCGCGCACGCGTAGAACAAGCAGGGCAATGAACTCCAGCACGAGGCTGGAGCCATACAGGATCAGATCGATCGAGATCAGCCGTTCGTAGGAAAAAGCGAGTGCCAAAGCCCAGGCGACGCCGCACACGAGGATCGCGGCAACCGGCGCACCCCGGCGGTTGCGACGTGCCAGGAACGATGGCAGAAGCCCTTCCTCCGCCAAAACCATGGGCAGCCGTGTATACGACAAGGTCAGTGCGTTGAAGATGCCGATGCCGTTGAGCATGCCGCCGACCACCACCGCCGCCGCGAGCCAGGGCCCGCCCAGTGCTTGCGCGGCATCGACCCATGAGCCGGTAGTGAACTGCCGGAGCGAAAAGCCCACGAACGCAATCGCCGCAAGTGGAATGACGTACCCCAATGCCACTGCAAGCCCGGAGAGCAGCATGGCAAGCGGGTAGGTGCGGGGCGGGTCTTCTACTTCGCGGGCGATGGTGGAAGCGTTGTCCCAGCCCATATAGTTCCACATGGCCACCAGCACCGCTGTGTGCCAGTCGCCGGTGCCTCGCCCAACTGGGGCCGCGGCATGCCCGTGCAGCCCGCGCCACACGGCAAAGCCGGTCAGAACTGCAAACGGGGCGAGCAGAACGACAGACATCGCAGCCGAACCGCGCCCGATGGAAACCGCCCCCCGCAGATTCCACAGGCAGCAGCCGGCGATCAGCGCGAGCTCCCAAACAAGCCCGTGCCAGCCGCGTGTAAGGTCGGGCAGCAGGCGTCCGAGATACAACACAAACAGCGTGGGATAAATAGCCATGTCGAAGACGCTGGCCGCGAGTGAAAGCCAGGCTTCCTGAAAGCCCCAGAACGGGCCCAGCGCGCGCCGCACCCATACGTAAAAGCCACCCTCATGGGGCAGCGCGGCGGCCAGTTCGCCGATCATCAGAGTTGTGGGCAAGGTCCAAAGGAAGGGAAGCAACAAAAGAAGAAAAAGCGCGCCTCGGTAGCCAACGCTGCCCGGGATGTCCTCAATGCCGTAAGGGCCGCCGGACACCATAAAGAATGTAGCCGCAACAAGTGGAAAGATCCGCATGCGGCGTGGCCCGGCTGTTGGTTTGACGGAGCACCTTCCTGCAGGAGCGGCGTTTTGGAGCCGCTCCTGCAGGGTACCTTACAAATAGGTGGGGTAATCGCGATGCAGCGAACCGTACACTTCCACGTTGCTTTCCGTGGTGTAATCGCTTTCCCTGCTGCCCGGGCTGAGGCGTGTTTGCCCGCCGTTGGCCTCCAAGATGCGCTCCGCCTCCGCAGTGCGTGCGCCGGCGTGCACGGTAACGATGGCACCGCCCCCGCCGATGCGCTGCGACAGGTGCCGCGCATGGCTGGACTCCACGCCATAGCCGCCGAAGGATTTCTCAAACGCGGGCTGTGAGTAGCGCTGGCTCGGCGGAGTATGGAGGTTCAGGTGGCCCTCGCCTGTCCCGAAATCGCGGCTTTCGCGCCGCATCTCGGCATTGAGGTCATCCTTGTCGTATTTCGTCTCGTAGTGGCTGCTGCTGCCGCCGCCGAAGACATGCTTCAACCGCTCGCCCCAGCTTTCTTTGTGCGTCTCCCCCAAAGTCTGGGTGGGCGTGCTCTGCTGAAGGGTGGGGTTGGCATGTGTGCTTGTGACCGACGCAGTCCCGCGCTGGATATCACCCTCGTGCGGCAATTCGCTTTTCAGCTCGGTCGGCAGTCCCGAGTGCTCTACATCCGAAGCGGTAATCGGTCCGGGACGGCCCGCGCCGCTCATGGGGGTGCCCGCACCGCCGCCCAGCACCGCATACTGTACCGACTCCGTGCCGGAGGCTGCGCCGCTTGCTGCCGGGCCGCCGAAGGACTTCGTGGTGGCTCCCGGGTAGGTGGTGCCGAGCTCGTCGCGCAGCTCGCCGCCTACATTCGGCCGCCGGCTGGTGTCTGCGTTTTCAGGGACCGGGGTGCTTTGCTGACTTGTTGCGCTGCCTGTATGGAAAGCCGCGCCGATCTCTCCGGATTGAAAGCCTTCGGCAACGAGGGCGTTGATGGCGCGATGCGCTTCGTCCCCTGTTGCAAAATAGCCGACAACCGCGGTTCCTGCTCCCTGCGATGGTGTGGTCATAGAGTGTTCCCCTTCTGGGTGGTGGCAAAGTGGCCTGTGTTGGGCCTTTTCACGAGGATTGGATGCAGGCTGCAAAGTTGGGGCCCGGCAGGGGAGCGAAATGCCCGCGCTCGCGGTATACTCCACCTACGCGCTGGAGAGTTGGCCGAGTGGCTGAAGGCGGCGGTTTGCTAAACCGTTATAGGG
>CAXTKZ010000140.1:0-5193 GCA_964244985.1 uncultured Acidobacteriaceae bacterium | reverse complement strand
TCGGGCACGATCTCCGCGCCGACCTTCTCCCAGCGGGGACGCCCGGCAGCGAAATTATCCTCGATTACCCATTGCAGGAACGGCTCGGTCCGTACAGGCCATGCATCCTCAATGCCGAAATCTCTGGTGAGACTCGCGCGGTCCTGGTCCGTCGTGGCAGGGGTGATGCGGTCGACCATGCTGTTGGGGAATGCGACGTTGTCCTCGATCCACCGCGCGAGAGCTGGATCTTTCATCTGCGCAAAGCCGAGGAGCACCGACCGGACGACCTCACCATTGCCCTGAAGGTTGTCGCAGGACATGACCGTAAACGGCGGGCCCCCATTGTCCCGGCGGCGTTCGCAGGCCGCGGCAATGTAGCCGATGGACGTTGTGGGCAGCTGCGTAAGGTCGCGTTGTAAGTCGGGGTGGTCCGGGTTGAACTTGCCGGTACCCTCGTCCAGAAAGTAGCCACCCTCAGTGACGGTAAGGGAAACAATCCGGGTCTCATCCGCCGCCAGGGAAGCGATGGCGCGCTCGCGCTCGGACGGCGCGAGTATAAAATCGACGATCGAGCCGATCACGCGTGCTTTTTGGCTGCCCGCATCCTTCTCAACCAGCGTGTACAGGCACTCCTGCCCCAGCAGCGCATCGCGCATGCGGCTGTCGGCCGGCAGCACACCTAGCCCGGTCTCGCCCCAGCGCGGCTCGTTTTCTTGTGCGAGCAGGTCGTCAAGATACACAGCCTGGTGCGCCCGGTGGAAGCCGCCCACGCCGATGTGCACTGTGTGCGGGATGAGGGTGCGCCGGTCGTAAGCGGGTACCTGGACATCTTTGGGGAGCTTCGGCAGGTTTTCTTGGGTGAGCTTCATCCACGCTTTCCAATCGGCACCCAGCATAGCTGAACGCTTGGACGTTGGACAAACCCACCCGAGACTTACGTGCGGTCAGATGCCCCGCACCGCGAACAACAGCGTATGCACAAGGATCGCAGCATCGAGGAAAAATCCCCGGTTCTCCACGTAATAGGCGTCATACTCCAGGCTCTGGTGAATGGAGTACTTTCTGTCGGCGCTGAGCTGCCATAACCCCGTAAGCCCTTGCGGCACGGATAACCTGCGCCGTTCGAGCATGGAGTACTGCGCGACGACATAGGGCATCTCCGGACGCGGCCCTACCAGCGACATATCCCCGCGCACCACATTCCACAGCTGCGGCAGCTCGTCGAGCGAGCTTTTACGCAGAAACCGCCCCAGGGGCGTGATGCGGTCGTCGCGGGAGGACTCGGGCGAACGGCCGTACTTAGGCGCATGTGCGTACATGCTGCGGAACTTAAGAATTGTGAACGGACGCCCACGATGCCCGATGCGCTCCTGCCGGAACAGCACCGGCCCGGGCGAGGTAATGCGGACGAGACCGGCGACCGCAAGGCAAGCGGGCATGGTGAACACAAACAAAAGCAGCGCCGCGGCGAAATCGACCGCACGCTTGATGGTCTCGTAGATGGGCCGCTGCGCCTGCTGGCCTGAAAACGAGATGACATGCATGCCGTCGAGATTGCGCAGCGAACCGCGCTGCGTCTGTTGAAATACCTGTACATCGCCGACGTTGGACAGCGTGATCCCGTGCTCATGAAGCGTGGCCGCAAGCTCGGCGATGCGCGTCTGCGTGATGGCCGGGTCGGCGATAAACACCTCGGCGATCTCAAGCGTGCGGAGAAACTCAATGGACAAAGGATTGTGGTAAACGGGGGCATGCCAGCGGTGCTTATAGTCGTGGCTGTAGATTGCCTGCAGATCGTTGACCGCACCCTCGTTGACAAAGCCGACCGGGTTCATGCCCAGATTGCGCGAGTTGCGGAGAAAAGAGAAAATTCGCCGCGCGTCCGAGCCTGTCCCGACGATGAGCACGCGGCGGTCACCCCGCCCAAGCGTATGCACATGACCCAGAAAGCCGCGCGTCGCGTGCTTGGTGACGAGCATTAGCAACACCGCGGCAAGCCAGCCCAGGCAAAATGGAAGCCGCGGCGCAACGGCATGGGTCAGATATAACTCCGCATAAACGAGAATCAGGCAAAAGCACGAAATCCGCAGCAGGTTTTCGGTCGTGCGCACCTGCAGCAGTGAGTGGGATAAGTCGTATAACTTATGCGATCGCGCCAGAAACACAAAAACAAGCCAGTATTCGACAGCCATTGCGAGCAGCAGGTCGGGGCGCGCCGGCCACTGCCCATGGTGGTACAAGTGGTACGACTCACATCCGGTAAGTACGCCCGCAACCACACATAAAAGATCGAGGAGTACGGAAGCGCTTATGGTCGCGAGCAAGGGAACGGCGCGCTGCGATCCGGCGCTGCCCGCCGCGGCTTCCATGCTGAACACTGCTCTTTGCTGTGCTGCTGTGGCCATCGGCAAAACTCCAGTGCGTCCGTGCCGGGTTTGGAACCCGCACACGACGGTAAGCGGAACAACACTGAAGCAGAGGAGGTATCGGCGGTTGCTGAGCCGCTTACAAAAGCCGCAGTGCTGCAGAAGATTGCGTCGGCACTCTATTTTTTGAGTTTCCAAGCACGACAACGGCAAAAGTAGCATGGTTTACAAGGAATCCATACGGTACTTTGGTACTGTGTGGAGCTCGGCTTTCCCCGCTTGGAGATAGAAGAGGTCATGTTACCCTCAAGTCGTTTCCAGGGCCCCGATGACTTCGCCGATCAAAAACGTTCGCAGCAGGCATCAAGAATCGACCGAGTTTTCCTGCGCAGGCGGCTGCCTTTGAAGAGCCTCTGGATGCGGGTGGCGGCCGGCCGTGCGCCGGCGGCGCTGTTCGACCAGGCTTTGGTCAGCGGTGCCAACTTCGCAACCAATATCCTGCTGGCGCGTACCCTCGGCAAGGCCGACTACGGCGTGTTTGCGTTGGCGTGGCTGGCGGTGCTGTTTGCGAACAGCCTCCAATATGCCTTTGTGGTGACGCCGATGGTGAGCATCGGGCCCAAGCAGGATGTCGCGGTGCGGCCTGAATACTACGGCGCGGTGCTTGTGCAGGAGCTCGGCTTTGCACTGCTGGCGGCGATTGTAGTTTTGGCGGGCGTCCAGGGCGCGATCCGGTTTTTTCCGGCCTGGCGTGCGGGGGGGCTCGCCTGGCCTCTTGCCGGGGCAACCTTTGCCTATCTGTTGCAGGATTTTCTGCGGCGCTATTTCTTTGCAACAGAGCAAAGCGCCATGGCTCTGGCAAGCGACGCGGTCAGCTACCTCATACAGCTGCCGATCCTGTTTCTGATGGTACGCAGACCGCATGTACCCACAAGCGCGATCCTATGGGTGATCGCTGGAACCTCCTTCGCGGGCTTCCTGGCTTGCGCTCCAAAATATGCCGGCAAGTGGGGCGGCGTATGTGCCGTCAAGGACGTTTTCAGCCGCCATTGGATCATGTCGCGCTGGCTGGCCCCCTCGGCCTTTATGCAGTGGGGCGCGGGGAACCTGTTCCTTATGGCGGCACCCGTGTACTACGGCGCGGCAGCGGCGGCGGCGCTGCGGGCCGCACAAAACATCGTTGCCGTGGCGCATATCTGGTTCCTGGGCCTCGACAATGTGGTGCCCGCCGAAGCCGCGCGACAAATGCATCGGGGTGGGGCCGCAGCACTGCTGCGCTACATAAAGACGGTCCTGCTGCGTTGGGGTGGGGTGACGCTCTTGTTTGTCGGCACGGTTGCGTTGTTCCCGCGGTTCTGGCTGCATCTGGCTTACGGCGGCAAGTACGCGGGCGACGGCTCCATCCTGCGCCTGTACGCGCTTCTTTACTTCATCATCTTTCTTTCCGGGCCGCTGCGTGCGGCGCTTCAGGCGCTTGAGTACACCGCGCCCATCTTCTGGTCGTATCCCGTGCTGATTGCCTTTTCGGTCGCGCTGGCTGGACCATTTTCGCGCCGGCTGGGTTTGAAGGGCGCGCTGCTCGGCATGATCGGCGTCAACCTGCTTTTTCCGGCGATTATCGGCGTCGCGCTTGCCTTACGCATGCGGCGGCTCAACCGGCGTCGACTGCCGTTTGGAGCCGCACCGCAAAATCTGTACTGACGGGCACCGCCCTGTACTTCGAGAGCGGAGACTTGGGAACCACACTCTTTCCAGGAGGAATTCTATTTTGCTGCGAGTTCTGTTATCGGCGTATGCATGCGCACCCAACTACGGTACCGAGCCCGGCAACGGCTGGAACTGGGCGCTGCACCTTGCCGAGCGCGGCATGGACGTACGCGTGCTTGCCGAAGAAGGGGCCCGCTCGGCCATTGAGCAGTACTGCCGCGAGCATCCGGAGCTGCCGGTACGGTTCACATTTTTCTCGGGCGCGGGCCCTAAATTTCTGCACAGGCACAACGGTTTTCGCTACCTGCTGTGGCAATGGCGCGCGGTAGCGGAGGCGCGCAAACTTATGCGGAGTGAACGTTGGGACGTCGTGCACCACGTCACCTTCGGCAGCGTACATGTACCCACGCTGCTGTGGCAGCTGGGGCTGCCGACCGTGTTCGGCCCTGTCGGCGGAGGGAACACCGCACCTGCAAGCATGCTCGGGTACCTCGGGCGAAGCCGGTGGAAGGAGCGCTTCCGGACCCTGACAGTCCGGGCGATCCGCATTTCACCCTACCACCGCTGGTGCTATGGCAAGGCCGATGTGTTGCTGGGCACAAACCGGGAAACGCTGAAACTTTTCAACGACCTGGGGCGGCCAGATGCGCAACTTGCCTTCGACTCTGCCCTGCCCGAAAGCTTCTTCGCCGCAGCACCGCGGATCGCGGACGATACTAAGACGCCGCTGCGGATTTTGTGGGTGGGGCGGCTGCTGCCGCGCAAGGCACTCCCGCTCACGCTCGATGCGCTCGAGCACGTGCGCTCTCCGTGGACCCTGACCATTGTCGCCACCAGCGACGATCCGCTCGCGGTGAGGGCGGACCTCCGCAGGCGCGGCATGGAGGACCGGGTGCACTGGAGCGGCGTGCGCGCGCCGTGGGCCGAGGTGCGCGCTGCCTATGCCGAGCACGATGTGCTTCTGTTCAACAGCCTGCGCGAGTCGCTCGGCAGCCAGCTGCTGGAAGCAATGGCAATGGGATTGCCGGTAATCTGCCTCGACCACCAAGGAGCTCGGGACTTTATGCCGGACGGCGCGGGCTTCAAGGTGCCTGTGGGCGAGCCGATACAAGTCGCGGCCAACCTGGGAGCCGCGGTG
>CAXTKZ010000139.1:0-5242 GCA_964244985.1 uncultured Acidobacteriaceae bacterium | reverse complement strand
CCGCTTTGAGCCTTACAATCACAGCGTGACCGCTCCTCCCATCTGGCAGCCGGGCGTGTGCTCTTCCAGGGCACCCTGGTCTATTTTCTGGGTCGCCCTGTTTGTTCGCGTCGCCTATATGACCCTGGCCCACACCTGGCGGGTGCGGCCCTATGGCGACCATTTCCAATTCGGGTGGGAGATGGCGCGGATCGCCCGCGCGCTCGTGACCGGGTATGGGTATGCCGATCCGTTTAACGGACACACTGGGCCGACCGCTTGGGTGACGCCCGCGTATCCATTGCTGATTGCCGGGGTCTTTAAGCTTTTTGGCGTGTATACAGCGCTTTCGGCATGGATCCTGCTTGCGATGAACTGTGTGCTGAATGCATGGATGGTGCGGACCACGTACGAGATCGCCGCGCGGTGCTTCAATGCAAGTGTCGCACGCTGGTCCGCGTGGATCTGGGCGCTGTATCCGGCAGCCATGCAATATGCGGTCCGGTGGGTTTGGGAGATGACCCTGACGGCGTTTTTGTTCTCGTGGGCGCTCCTGCTGGCGCTCCGGATGCGCGGAATCGGTGGCGAAGGCGGGCAGACCTGGCGTCGTTGGACCGCCTTCGGCTGCTTGTGGGGTGGGATCGCCCTCTCCAATCCCGAGGTGTGCATCATGCTCCCGGTTTTAGGCGTGTGGGTGTTGATGGGTGCCGGCCGGCAGTGGCCCCGCTTTTTAGGCAAGGCTGCCCTGGCCGGGGTGCTTTGCCTCGGCATGATTGCACCCTGGACCTTCCGCAACTGGCGGGCTTTTCACCAGTGGGTGCCATTGCGGGGCAATTTCGGGGCGGAGTTGTATCTGGGCAATGGGCCGGGGGCGGTGGGGCTACTGATGGAGTACAACCACCCAGGCGAAAGCGTTCCGCAGCTGCGGCTTTACCGCGAACTGGGTGAAATAGCGTATGTCCGCATGCGCGGGGCCGCGGCGAAGGCGGTCATTGGTGCGGACCTGCCTCGATTTTTCCGCCTCAGCGCTCAGCGGCTTTACTACTTTTGGTTTTCAGTGCCGCATCCGGCCGACGATGCTCCGTCGGTTGAGTACGGGCGTAATCTGAATTACCAGTTCACATCGATTGCAGGGCTCCTCGGGCTCGCGCTGGCATTGCGGCGCAGGATTCCGGCCGCGGGCATGTTTGCTGCCTGCTTTTTGCTTTTTCCTTTGCTCTACTACTTTGTCACCGTGCACGCACGCTTCCGGCACCCGTTTGAGCCGCTGATCGCGATCTTGGCGGTGTACCTGTTCCAGTCCGCCCAAAAGCGCTGGACGGTGCGGCTGCCTTTCCATGTTGACCGGCCGGGGCAGCCCCGCTACACTGAATAGGTTCGGCTGTTCGTCCCTCGCGCCCGCGTTGTATGCGGCGCTCCCAATCACATCCTGTGTGTGCGGACTTACGGTGAGAGCGTTTGTGCCGATTTGAGATTTGTGCCGCTGAAGAAAGCGGCTTGGGAGAAAATGCATGTACGCAGTGATCCGTACCGGAGGCAAGCAATATCGCGTGGCACCGGGCGATGTATTGAAAGTGGAAAAGCTCGCGGCAGGCGATAGCGGCGCGGTGGAATTCAGCGATATCGTAGCATTCTCAGCGGACGCCGGTTCGCTCGCTGTACCGAGCGCGGGCGCGAAGGTGCTGGGTACGGTTGTAAGCGAAGGCCGCGGCGAGAAGATCCTGGTCTTTCACTACAAGCGTAAAAAGCAATATAAAAAGCTGCAAGGTCATCGGCAAAGCTTTACGCAAGTGAAGATCAGTGAGATTCAGATCGATGGCAAGAGCTTCACGACACAGGCTGGGGCGTAAAAGGAGAGGGCGATGGCACATAAAAAAGGACTTGGCAGTTCGAAAAACGGTCGCGACTCAAACGCACAACGTCTTGGAGTGAAAGCGTTTGGGGGCGAGTTGGTCACTGGCGGTTCGATCATCGTGCGGCAGCGCGGGACGCGCTTGAAGCCGGGCATCAATGTGGGAATCGGAAGCGACGACACTCTGTTCGCGAAGATCGACGGACGGGTGAAATTCGTGGACCGAGGCCGGACCGGACGGTTTGTAGCTATTGAGCCGGTCGCGATTGCTACGGAAGTCGCAGCAGATTAGCTCTTGGTGTCCAATCGAAAAGGCTGGCAATCGCCGGCCTTTTCTGCGTCTACGCCATACTAGTCGGCGCGGCTTTCGGAGCGTTTCAGGATCGAGTCGACGATGGACTCGACTCCCGAAATGAACGGCACGTGCTCGGCCTGCTTCCCAGCCAGTTCCAATTTCATCGCAATCTCATTCCACTTCATGAGACGGGACGCCGGTGAAAGCGAGTGAGGCATGCGTCTGGGCTCGGCGCGAAGAATGTAAAAAGTCCAGGTCAGAGCGGCGAGATACACCCCTACCTCATAAACCAAGCCAATTTCCTGCACTACCTTCAGCGACAGACTGATCGTCAATGCCTGAATGAGGTCCATGCAGCCGAGAAGCGCCAAACCGAATGCGATCCCAATGGGACGGCTCCGAAGAAACATTCCCAGCCGCCCAAGCTGGGTAGTCAACATCACAAGCAGCGTCACCTCAAATGCGCAAACGCATGCCATAAAAGAAAAGCTCACTTCATCCGCCCACGCACTGAGGTGGTGCGGACTGAAGAAAGGCAGGTGAGCGGTGAGAGCGATCCCGATCGCAAGTACAGCAGCATAACGGAAAATAACCAGCGCGGCGGTGGCCAGACCGGGGAGCGGCTGGAAACTTCTTCTAAGCACGGCTGCCATGATGAAGAAGGCGCAGACGGTGCACAGTACGTAGAGCGTCCAGAATGTGCTCTCGTTGGCAAGTCGTAAGGCTCTGGGGCTGAGCCCAATGGATACAACATGGCCCAGCAGTACAGGGTAAGAGAGTGAGCTTAAAGCTTTAAACGCCGCAAACAGTTGAAGACTGCCGTACTCAGGAGGAGTCTCGTCGCTGCTCGAAGAATCGGCTCCACCCTCATCGGAGATCCGCGATCGCCGTTGTTTACCGAAGTGCACGGCAATCAGGACGGCAAGCCACGCAAGTGGCTCACAATCATTCAAGGCGTTCATTGTTTGTGTCGGATTCACGTGCGAGTCTCAGTCCTTAATATGAGCCTGAGACTCGCTGTATGCAAGAGTTCAGGAAAAGACGGTCTAAACTACTCCCCAACGCGGCGCGGGCTGTACCTGAGCTACTCCCCACCGGGGGGCCGGTTGTACCTGGGCTACTCCCCAGCGCGGTGCGGGTTGTGTTTGCGCCAATCCCCAGCGTGGCGCGGGCTGCGACTGGGCTACTCCCCAGCGGGGGGCAGGTTGTGTCTGCGCTAATCCCCAGCGCGGTGCGGGTTGTACCTGGGCTACTCCCCAGCGGGGAGCAGGCTGTGTCGAGGATGCATTCACCCCGGAAATCTTCTGTGCTGCGTTAAGGGAAGCAGCGTGCGACGAAGCCGCAACTCCGGCGGCAAAAACGAACATGGCAGCAATACGGACAGACTTCATCATCCTGGCATCTCCAGTGGTGAATAAATCGTAATGGGCAAACAGGAATCTTTCCTCGCACCGAAGAAGTTCCCTGTCTGACCAAAAGTAGCGTCCACTCCCCTCATCGGCAATCCTCAATAAAGTCATGAACTCTATTTTCCCGATTCAGGGTTACTCTCGACACTCTCTAAAGACACAGTAGGGTAATCATTATCTGGAAACCCGGATGGTAAAATAAAGCTGTTGGGATGTGCAAGCGACGGTTTTCACTGTACTTCTAAGCTCTATTCGCCGCAACGCGCCCACCCTGGAGCTCAATGTCGCTGAATGATCGCACCCTGCCGCCTGTCCCCGGAAGCTACACGAGCGAGAATATTAAGGTTCTCGAAGGACTGGAGGCGGTCCGTCTCCGCCCTGCCATGTACATCGGTTCGACCGGTGAGCAGGGTTTACACCACCTCGTGTACGAGGTCGTCGACAATTCGGTGGATGAAGCACTCGCGGGCTTTGCGAAGCAGGTCGAGGTTACGATTCATGTCGACAACTCAATCACCGTGGCGGACGACGGCCGAGGCATTCCGGTTGATATGAAGACACTGGACAATGGTGAAAAGATGCCGGCGGTTCAGGTTGTGCTCACCAAACTGCATGCGGGCGGCAAGTTCGACGCCTCAACCTACAAGGTTTCCGGCGGCCTCCACGGGGTTGGTGTTTCCTGCGTCAATGCGCTGTCCGAGGCTTTCGATGTTGAGATTTGGCGCGACGGCCACACTTGGGAGCAGGACTACTCAAGAGGTGCGCCGACGACGAAACTGCGGGAAGCCGGCACCTCGAAACGCCGCGGCACAAAGGTTCACTTCCTGCCTGACCGGTCCATTTTTACAGTCACGGAATACAACTACGACACGCTGGCCCAGCGGCTGCGCGAGCTCGCGTTCCTCAACAAGGGCCTCACGATTACGTTGACCGACGAGCGCACGCTCGACCCGAAAACCGGTGAAGCGAAGCGGGCGGAGTTCAAATACGCCGGCGGCATCGCCGAGTTCATCCGGCACATCAACAAGGGTAAAACCGTGCTCCACGACCAGCCGATCATAATGGAAGCGCTGCGCGACGGCGTGGACATGGAGATCGCGCTCCAATACAACGACGCTTACTCGGAAACTGTCTTTAGTTTCGCCAACAATATCAATACGGTCAGCGGCGGCACGCACTTGTCCGGATTTCGGACGGGGCTCACGCGGACCATCAACGCATCCGGCCAGTCGCTTGGCTTGTTTAAGGACATGAAGGAAAACCTGTCCGGCGACGACGTCCGTGAGGGTTTGGTGGCGGTGATTTCAGTCAAGCTGCCGCAGCCGCAGTTTGAAGGGCAAACCAAAGGCAAGCTCAACTCCGATATTGCCGGTACCGTGCAGGCGCTGGTCAATGAGCGGCTGGGCATGTACCTTGAGCAAAATCCGCAGGTTGCGAAAAAGATTATCAACAAGGCGATCGATGCCGCGCGGGCGCGGGAAGCGGCCAGAAAGGCACGCGACCTGACCCGGCGCAAGGGTGCGCTCGACGGGGGTGGGCTGCCCGGCAAGTTGAGCGACTGCTCAGAGCGCAACCCGGATCGATGCGAGCTGTACCTGGTGGAGGGTGAGTCCGCCGGAGGCACCTCGCGGCAGGGGCGCGACAGGAAATTTCAAGCCATCCTGCCGCTCAAGGGCAAGATCCTGAACGTGGAAAAAGCCCGCTACG
>CAXTKZ010000138.1:0-5396 GCA_964244985.1 uncultured Acidobacteriaceae bacterium | reverse complement strand
TGGACCTCCGCGAGACGGGGCAGATCGCTCGGCGCAAGGTGGACAAGCAGCCGCAGCGCGGGGAGGGCAAGCAGGCCAGCTGCGGTGCATCCGGCGCACGCGAGCAGCAAAGCCTCCACCAAAGCGTGCCGGGTAAGCGCGGAGCGGGATGCGCCCAGCGCCGCACGGATGGTCATGGAGCGCTGCTCGCGTGTGGCGCGCACCAGCTGCAGGTGCGTGATATTCGCGCATACGATCAGCAGCAGCACGCCTACCGAGCCCATCAGCAGATGCAGGGTCGGGCGGATGCTACCCGTGAGCTCCTCCTGGAGCGGTACGGCTTCCATGGTTTTATGCCGGTCCTCAACGAAGCTCTGCTGCAAGCCGCGCGAGAACACGGCCAACTCGGCCCCGAGCCGCGCCGGCGACACCCCGGGCCGCAGCTTGCCGACGACGTTCTGGCTGTAGGAGGTCCGGCTCGGCCAGAACGGTACAGCGGGGCGCTCAAACCAGATCGCGGTTTTGCCGGGAAAGGAAAAGCCGTCCGGAAGCACGCCGACCACCGTGTGCGAGCCGCCGTACTGCTTGAGAACCTGCCCCAGCGCCGCGCTCGCTCCACCCCACTGCTCCCGCGCGAACGAGGCGCTGACAAGCGCGTCGCTGCCGTTTGTATCGCGTGGATTGAACAGCCGGCCCGCGACCGGTGCGACGCCCAGCACCTCGCCGAAACGCGGACTTACGACCGCGATGGGCAGATACAACGCCGCGCCCCGCAGCCCGACCGCGTCCGACCCGCTGTTGTAATACGCAGCGGCCTCAAAACCATGCACCTGCCGCGCGAGATCCACGTAGTCGTACCCGCCCAGGCGCGGGATGGACCGGTTTTCGTCGACAAAATGCGTCCGCAGCGCGACGATGCGATCGGCATCGTGATACCCCAGCGGCCGCAGGAGTACGCAGTCGACCACGGTGAAGATCGCCGCGTTCAGCCCGATGCCGACCGCGAGCGTGAGCACGACGGTGAGGGTGAAGACGGGGGCGCGGCGGAGTTGGCGTAGGGCGTAGCGGAGGTCGTTGAGCATGGGTTCCTTATTGCGCGCGGAGGGCGGTCATTGGGTCGACGGCGGCGGCGCGGCGGGCGGGCAAAATCCCGGCCAGCGTGACGGCAAGCGCAAGCAGCCCGGCTGCGCATGCGAGCGGGAGCAGCGTGTGCGTGTGCGGAAGCGGCAGCAGGCGGAGGGCCGTCCACGCACCCGCGAAGCCGAAGACAAGCCCCGGCGCGGCGACCAGCGCGGACTCGCGCAGCAGCATGCGGAAGATGCGGGCTCGCCCTGCACCGAGCGCCAGGCGCAGGGCCACCTCGCGAGTGCGCTGCGCGGCGGCAAAAGCCACCACACCGTATACCCCGCTTAACACCAGCACGAGCGCCAGCCCGGCAAGGGCGGCCAGAAGTACGCTGTTGAGTTTCGGCCCGGCCAAAACCTGGTCCATCGAGCGGGTGAATGGGGCGATCTCGCTGAGAGCGACTGCAGAGTCCAGCGCGGCGGCCTGTGCGCGCAAGGCCCGGTCGAGCGCCGCGGGCGGCAGAGGTGTGCGGAGGAGGAAGTGCATCTCGGGCCAGTAACCCTGTTCCAGCTGGATGACCTCGGGCTGCACCGGTGCGTCGAGCGCGCCGCCGGTCCCGCGTGTGTCCGCAACCACGCCGATGATCTCTACGTTGCCGCTCTCATTGCGGAGCTGTTTACCGACCGGGTTTTCGACTGGAAAGTAACGCTGTTGGCAACTGCGATTGATGAGCACCACCGCGGGCGCTTTGGGCTCGCTGTCCCCCGGCGTAAAGTTGCGCCCGGCAAGCAGGGGAATGCGCATGGTATCGAGATAAGCGGGGGTGATCGTGCGGCCCCCGGCGGTGATTGCGTCGCGGTGCGGCGTGGGCGGGCGGCCCACGATGTCGGCGTTGTGCTGGACACTGAATGTCTGAAGCGGTAAGGCATTGATCGCGCCGACAGCCTCGACTCCAGGGATGGCGCGGAACCGATCTTCCAGTTGCGTGTAAAAGCGGTGTACCTTCGCGGGCTCCGTCCCGAACGGTATGTGAGCCAAGACTGTAAGCATCTGCGTGCTCTGGAAGCCGAGTGGGGTATGCGTGAGCCGGTAAAGCTGCCCGAGCAGGACGGAGGCGAGCGCCAGCAGCACAAGCGCAAGCGCGGTTTGCGCCGAAGCGAACCCCTGCCCGAACCGGCGGGTGTCGGTGATGACCGTCCGGCCCTGCCGAGGTTTGCGGTAGCCGAACTGGAGCGCGGGCGCGACCCCGCACAGGACGCCGGTCAGCAAAGTGACGGCAAGCATCGCGCCGAGCGTCGCGTGATCGAGCCTGGGTTCGGCAAAGGACAGCAGCACCGGTGGCAGCGCTGCCGTGAACGCCTTGAGCAGCCCGCCCGCGAGCAGCACACCCCCTGCGCCGCCAAGGACAAATAAAAGCAGCGACTCCGTCAAGAGCTGTCGGAGCAGCCGCACGCTGCCAATGCCCAGCATGCGGCGAATCCCGATCTCGTCCGCGCGCGCGGCGTTGCGGCTGAGCTGGAGCCCAGCAACGTTGGCGCACGCGATCAGGAGCAGCATCGCGACCGCGGCGGACAGGAGCCGCAGCGCCGGGCCGTACTCGCCCAGAATGCGGGCGCGCAGCGGTTCGACCTTGAAGCCCCAGTCGGCATCGGTCGCGGGATAGGCGTGGGCAAGCTGTTGTTGCAGCAAGCCTGTTGCGCGCTCGGCGTCGGCGAGCTGCACTCCCGTGCTCAGCCGTGCGACGACGTTGAGGTAGCGCGAGCCCACGCCGCGGTAGCCGCTGTCATTTAAGGAAATGTGCGCGGGCTTCCAAAGCGCGACGCCGGTAGGATAGCCGAACTCGCGCGGCATGACGCCGACTACCGTTGCAGGTTTGCCGTTCACGCTTGCCGTTGTACCCACGACGACGGGGCTGCCGCCGAACGCTTTCTGCCATAGCCCCCAACTCAGCACGACAGTCTCCGGCGCACCCGCTCCATCATCCCGGGGTGTCAGTACGCGCCCGAGCAGAGGTTTGGTTTCGAGCGTGGGGAAGAATTCGCCGGACACAGCTGCGCTGTCGACTGCCATCGGCAGTCGTCCGCCGACGGAGAGGGCAGGTTGATCGAAATAGAGGAACGCAAGCGCCGCGAAAACGTGCTGCCCACCGGCGGTTTTTAGGTCGCCGAGCTCGGCAGTGCGCGCGGGGTTCATGATGCCGTTAAAGGTCGCATCCTTGCGGTATGTATCCTCTAACGCCACCAACTGCCCGACATGCGGAAACGGTGTGGGATTGAGCAAGGTCGCGCGCAGCACACTTACAAGCGCGGTGCTCGCGCCAATCGCAAGCGCGAGCGTTCCAACAGCGGCAAAGGCGAAACCGGGTGAGCGGCGGAGCTGCCGCAAAGCGTAGCGAAGATCGGCAAGGATGGCGGTCATGGCTTTGAACTCCTTCAAGGCTGTGCTGCTGCTTGAACGCGGGCGCTTAAATCCCGTCCACCCGCGCACTCACCGTGCTCGCGTTGTGCTCCGGGTCGGTCAGCTTGCGGCGCAGCTCGTCCTCGCTCACCACCTTGCCGTCGAACAGATTGACCTGGCGCTCGGCGTGCGCGGCGAAGCGGGGGTCGTGCGTGACCATGCAGATGGTCGAGCCCTCCCCATGGAGCTCGCGCAGAAGCGTCATCACCGCTTCGCCGTTTTTTGAGTCGAGGTTGCCCGTCGGCTCGTCCGCGAGCAGGATGGACGGCGAGCCCGCGAGCGCGCGCGCCACCGCCACACGCTGCTGCTGGCCGCCTGAAAGCTGCGCGGGGTAGTGACGCATCCGGTGCGCCATTGCCACCCGCTCGAGCGCGCGCTGCACCCGGTCCTTCCGTTCGGACGCCGCCATGCCGGAGCGGTAGGTCAGGGGCAGCTCTACATTTTCGAAAACAGTGAGGTCGCCGATCAGGTTGAAACTTTGAAAGATAAAGCCGATCTCCTGGTTGCGGATGCGCGAACGCTCGGCAAACGACAGGTTTTCAACCGGTTTGCCGTTCAGCTGGTAGCCGCCGCCGGTCGGCGTATCCAGCAGGCCGATGATCGACAAGAGCGTCGATTTGCCGCAGCCCGACGGGCCGGACATCGCGATGTAGTCGCCGCTGTTGATTTGCAAATGCACGCCCGACAAGGCATGGGTTTCAATCTCGTCGGTGTAGAAAACCTTTTGCAGTGCCTCGATCTGTATCAGCGCTTCACTCATGTTTTTCTCCGTTGTTTGCGAACAAGCTAATTGAGCCGCACCCGATCCACGTTGTCCCAGCGCGACATATCGGACAAAATTACCGTGTCGCCCTCGTGCAGGCCGCCCAGCACCTGGATCGCGTTCACCGACGCGCGACCTACCCGCACCGGCACCCGCGCCGCTTCCTTGCCGTCCGGGGTTAGCCGGAACAGCGAGATCGTCGAGTTTTCATTCCCGAACGCCGGGCGGCCCGCGTACAACACGTCGGCGAGCCGGTCGAGGTCGATCGTGCCGTCGACGCTCAGGTCGGGCCGCGCGCCCTGCGGCAGCGCTCCAAGCAGCTCCACATCGACCGTGACCGTGCCGTTCAGGACCGCCGGGTCGATGCGCGTGACCTTGCCCGCGATCACGCCGTTGTGGGTGTCGATCTCCGCGGGCTGCCCCAGCTGAATGTCGCGCGCCTGCGTTTCGGCAATCTTGAGCGAGGCCTTTAGCTGGTCGGGCTGGACAACCTTGGCCAGCGTCGTGCCGGGCGCTACATGCTCGCCCACCTGATGCGGCAGCTCTACGAGCACGCCCGCAATGCCCGCGCGCACCTCAAGCGCCCCCTGCTGGCGTTGCTTGAGCGCGAGGAGCGCCCGCGCTTCGTCCACCTTGGTTTGCTGTACCTCAAGCTGTGTCGCGATTGCCCGCTCGTTGACTGTCAGGCGGTCGGCCTCGATACCATTGCGGGTTTGGAGCTCGTCCGCCTTGCCCTGTGAGGCCGAGTACGTCAGCCCGGAGATGACGCCCAGGTCGTACAGCGCCTTATCAGTTTGGGCCTGCTTTTGCGCCTGCTTACCGTCCGACGTGACCGTCGCCGCGGCCGCGCGCTGCGTCATTAAATCGCTGCGCAGCTTGGCCTGGAGATTCGTGTACTCCACTTGCGCGGATTTCACGCCGAGCTGCGCGGTCAGGAGCTCCTGTTCGAGCTGCGGGTCGGTCAGGTCCATCAGCACCGTGTCCGGGGTCACCTTCGCGCCGGGCAGCACGCGCAAACGCACCACGGTCGCCTCCGTTTCGGCGGGAATGAGCCGGATGCGGTCTTCGCGCGGGGTCAGGGTGCCGATGCCGCGCACCTGCCGCACCATGGGCCCGCGCTTGACGGTGTCGG
>CAXTKZ010000137.1:0-5545 GCA_964244985.1 uncultured Acidobacteriaceae bacterium | reverse complement strand
CAGTTTCATGGTCAAAACGTCGTGTAAATAATCGCCGAAGAGGCCGATGCTGCAATGGTGGAAGCGCCCAGAGTGAGGTTTTTTCCAAAGGAAAACGGGATGTACAACACGTCGTCATTTTGGAGTGCGATGTCCGGCTGCTTTCCCTGCTCGATCTCCTTAAGCCGCAGCGGAATTTCCGTTGTCGCGTCCCCGGCTTTGCGGAGCAGCCGCGCGTGATTTTCAGAGGATGTTTTCGTGGAGCCGGACGCGAGCGCCAAGGCTTGCAGCAGCGTCAGTTGTGAGTCGTCCTGCATCAGAAAACCGCCAGGCCGGCCCACATCGCCGAGCACATACACAATGCCCGCGCGCGGCACCAGCACGGTGTCGCCCGGCATCACCAGGGCGTCCCCGAGGGCAGCCTCCGCGTTACCGTCGTTTGGCACCAGCAGGGTGCGAGACGGGGCATTTCCGTGGCGGATGGTGACATGCCGGTCGGCGGTTTTGAGCAGCCCTCCGGCGTCGGCCAATACATCCAGCAGATCCCGCCCGCTCGTCGCGGGGACGGCTCCGGGCTTGGCTACTTCACCCAGTACGGCAATGCGCTCCACTGCCGCTTGCTCAACGAACACCGACACCTGCGGCTGGTTGAGGTAGTGCTCTTCCCTGTAACGGTCCCCAATCGCGGCGGCGGCCTCAGCCGGGGCTTTCCCGGCAACCTGCACCACACCGACCAGAGGCAGCGTCACCGTGCCGGCATCCTTGACGCGCACCTTTGTATCGAGCTCGGCCTCACGGAAAATATGCACGGAAAGGAGGTCGCCCGGTCCGATCAACAAGCTCTCGCCCGCCCCCTGAGCCAAGAGCTGCGTACCTGCTGCAAGGAGCAGCAAACTAAGCAGTTTCATTCGCATAGACGCGGCCTCCATAACCGAAGTACTCACGAAAACCGCTTGAGTCGATCGGGACGTCGTTCATAACGATCCCTATGGGCACCGTGCGGGACGACCCTTGCCGCAACGCCTCCAACCCGCGCCGGAAAGCCTGCTGCGGCGTTTTTCGGGAGCGCGCCACAAGCAGCACAGCATCGGCATGCCTGCCGATCAGCACCGCATCGGTGGCCGGCAGCACCGCCGGCGAGTCGAAAATCACTGCTTCGTACTCTTCCCTCCATCGCTCCACAAGCTCCGAAAAGCGGGGCGACCCGATCAGCTCCGACGGCAGCGGTGGGATTTCGCTGCCGCAAAGTATGTCGAGCTTCGGCAGGGATGGGGAAAGGATTTGCACTGGGACATCTTCTGGTCCGGAAAGTGCCGTCGCCAAGCCCTGAGGCAGGCTTTGTTGCGCATAAAAGTGCAGCATGGGCCGGCGCAGATCCGCATCGACCAGCAGCACTTTCACCCCGCTCTGCGCCAGGGACGCCGCCAGATTGACCGCAACCGTCGTCCGTCCCTCACCCGGCAGACTGCTGGTCACAAGAACCACCCGCGGCAGCGCGGAGCCGGGCAGGGTTTCCAGCGCGGTGCGCAGTGAGCGCAGGTTCTCGCTGAATGGAGAAAGTTTTTGCTCCAGCATGGGCAGGGGTACAGGGCTGTGGAGTGCCGGCAAAAGCGCGAGGTCGCCGGCCCCCAAACGCTGAGGCCTTTTCCGCGCAGGCACAAGCGCCTTCGACGAAGCCAGCACCGCCAGCAGCGGCGCTCCAAGCATGGCCTCCAGCTCCGCGGGAGACTGGATGCTCTCGTCTGTCAATTCTTTCCATGCCGCGCTGCCCAGCCCCACCATCAGCCCCGCCGCAAGAGCCACGGCAACGCGCAGGGGCATGTTCGGGGACGCGGGACGGTTTAGGGGAGGCGCTTCAGCCGCGCTTACAAGAGCGATGTTGCCGGCATGCAAACCTTCCAGCACGCTTGCCTGTTTCAGCTTTGCCAGGAGCCCTTCGTACAACGCCCTGCTTCCATCCGCTTCCTGCTTGGCAAGCTGATAGGCGATCACAGCGCTGTTTTGCTCCGTCGCCAGCCGTTTTTGCTCTTCAAACGCAGCGCGGGCGCCTTCTTCTTCGCGGACCGCAATCTCCGCGTCCGTATGGGCGCGCTGTCCCAGCCGGGTCGTTTCCGCCGCGAGCGAGCTGCTGATGTTGGCAAGCTCGGCCTGAAGCTCGGCAATTTTCGGATAGGCCGGGCCATAGCGGACGCTGCCCTCGGCGAGCTCCGCCCGCACGGCAGCTTCCCGCGCGCGCAGCTGCTGGATCAGCGTCAGCGAGTTATTGATGGACGCAACGGAACCGGTACTGGAGTTGCCGCTCAGGCTTGAAATCATCTCCGGGCTGCCGCTTTGGGCAACCTGGTCGATGCTTTGCTTCAGGATGCGATTGCTTTCCGCGGCCGTGAGAGTTTGGTTCAGGCTGTCCAGCCGCTCCAGCACCACATTGCGAGAAGCATCCGCGCCGAAGATACCGCTTCCCCGTTCCAGTGCAACGGCGCGGGCCTCCGCTTCCGCCGCGCGGCTGCGCAGCTCGTCGAGCTGGCCGCCCAGCCAGGACGACCCTTGCAGCGTCGCGGTCAGCCGCTGCTGGAACAGCATGTCGGCCAGCACGCGCTCAATCGTGTTCGCCACGCGGGCAGCACGCGCGGGGTCGCGGTCAAGGTACGAGATATCGATCAAGCGCGTCCCTGCGAGCGGCTCCACTTTCAATCGGGACTTGAAAATCTTTTCCGCCGCGTAGCGCCGGTTTGGAGCCCGCGTGAGTGGCACGTTCAGCGGTTCGAGTTTTGCGCTCCATGGCCAAGCGATGTGCCAGGCCGCCGTTTCAGTGGTCGGCGCGAAATACTCCGGCGTTTCTTCAAGGTGCGCCGCTTCAATCACCACCACGGCAAGCGCGGGGGAGCGCAGCACACCGGCCGTGGTTTGGAGCGTCATGTTGTAATCCAGCGAGTCCGTCGTGCTGCCCGCGCTGTCGGCTCCCCCGACCGTGCTTTCAAGTCCGAACGCGCCGCCGCTTTGTTTTTGCACCTGAATCTCGACCGTGGCACGATACCGCCGCGTTGCGAAACAGCTGGCAAGCAACGCAACGGCCAGCAAAACGGCAATCGGCCAAAGCAGAAGCCCGCGCCGCCGCCGAAAAACCGCCAGCACCGAGGCCAGAGTCAAAGCCCCGTCCGGAGGAGGGGATATTTGCCCCCCTGTGTTCACCGGGAAGCCTTTCCCGCCCGCGTTCGCGGGACCGCGCCATGCTGTGCTTTGTCCAGAACCATTGGTTTGGCTGACCGTACCACGCGGGACGCGGGAATGGCACATTACGTAAGTTTTTCAAAGCAGCGGGAAATATTTAACAGGAACAAGCAAAAACCGGGTATATAGGAAGGGACCTCAAACGCGGGACGCCAGTGCGGAGAGCAAAGGAAAGTGGACCATTTCAATGGGTGAGCTTTCAAATCGCGGACAACTGACGGTGGGACTGCCGGTCCACAATGCCATGCCGTATCTTCCGGAGGCAGTGGAAAGCATCCTGTCGCAGTCGGTGCAGGACTTTCAGGTACTCGCCATTGTCGACGGATCGACCGATGGGAGCTTGGACTATCTCCATTCCATTCGCGATGAGCGCTTGCGCGTCGTCGAGCAACAACACTGTGGATTGACCTTCACACTGAACCGCATGCTCCGCGAATGTGAAACGCCCTGGTTGGTTCGGCAGGACGCGGACGATCTTTCCACGCCCGACCGCTTCGAGAAAGTTGTCCAAGCCATAACAGAGCACCCCGACGCAGGGATGTTCTATTCAAACGCCGCTTACTACCCACAGAAGAAAAGCGTCGGGCTGTACCGCTGTACGCGGGGGACACCGGAGCAGATCCGTTCGGTCGCGCGGGCAGGCTATCTCCCGGCAATTTGCCACCCGAGCGTCGCCCTGAACGTGGAGAAAACATTGGCTGTTGGCGGCTACCGACCCGGCATTCAGTGCGAGGACGCAGACCTGTGGTGGCGCATGGCCCTGGCGTACGACATTCAGTTCATTCCCGAGGTTTTGCTGCTGTTCCGGCAAAACGTGGATAGCCTGACCTCGCGCAATCTCCGCTCGCAGGCGCTGCACGGGCTGTATGTGCAATACCTCCTGCTGTCGCAGCTGCAAAGCCGCTCGCCCGAAAAACTGAGCGATGTGGAAGGGGAGCTCGCGGGTCTCCTCGGCACCACGGAACTTGTCGCGAAGGAGCGCTTGCGGGAGTTCAACATGCACTTGGCAAGGGGTCAAAGAACCCATGCCGCAAAGGCGTTTTTGCAATCTTTTTCCGCTTCTCCGCTGTATGTGTTCCGGCGTTTGCGCGATGAGTTTCTTCCCCCGGCCGGGATCAGCAATGGCGTGGAACCGCGGTTGTTTCAGCAAAGGAAAGAAACACTTTGGCCACAACACTTTTCGATGTAGCGCGACAGCAGCGAGCCAGCCGCAACCGGGACTCTTCCCAACCGCTGGAAGCGGAGCGTGTCTTTTTCGGGGCGGCCCCGGTGGATGCGGTCAGTATGGAACAGGCTGCGCAGTGGCTCCTGCGCGAGATGCAGGATTCGCATGTCATGGGTCCGCGGGAACCCTTGCAGGTGATGGGGCCAAACGCATTTCTTGTCACCCTAGCGGCGAAAAATGGGAGCTTCGCGAAGGCGCTGCAGCGATCCGACTTGTGTTTACCTGATGGCATGTCGGTGGTGTGGGGCGCGCGGCTGCTCGGCAAGCGCATTCCTGAACGGGTGCCGGGGGGTGAGTTCATGGAGCGCATGTGCGCGCTTTGCGCCCAGCACGGCCTTACTGTGTACTTCCTCGGGGGGCTTCCGGGCGCGGCTGTGGGCGCGGCCAAGTCCCTCCTGGAGCGCTATCCTACCTTGCGCATCGCGGGCACCGATTGCCCGCCGGAGGGTTTCGAACAGGACGAAGCGCAGAACGAATGTGTGCGGGCGCGCATTATCGCGGCCCGGCCCGACCTTTTATGTGTGGCCCTGGGCGCGCCCAAACAGGAAATCTGGATGCTGGACGAGTGCCCGAGCCTGCCTATCGGGGCCGCAATGTCCGTCGGGGCGGCGTTTGACACTCAGGCCGGTTTGCGGAAGCGCGCGCCGGCATGGACGCACAATATCGGCGCCGAATGGCTGTACCGACTTGCGATGGAACCTCGGCGGCTTTGGAAGCGCTATCTGATCGGCAACTTGCAGTTTGCAGCCATTACAGCAGGGCAGTGGGGGCGGCAGCGTAAACAGCATGCCACGGAAGCTCTGCTGCGCCCCACGCAGCCCGCCACGCTTACTGAAGAGCCGTCCACTGTGGAGGCGGCTCCCGAACTTTTGCGCAAGAAGAGTACGGCCGCGTCGGGCAGCCTACCTTCCTGAGGCATGGGTACGTAGTATCCACAAGCCTAAAACCGGGTCATCCTGAACGCAGTGAAGGACCTGCTTTTTTGCGCGCCGCGCGGGAAAGCAGGTCCTTCGCCTACGGCTCAGGATGACCCATCTCTTTGTAGAGCAAAAATGCGCTCACACATCTCAAAGTAAGCCGTCATTGGATTTGCGAGCTCGACTTCGCGCATGT
>CAXTKZ010000136.1:0-5557 GCA_964244985.1 uncultured Acidobacteriaceae bacterium | reverse complement strand
GCCGAAACCGGCCGGGTCGTAGATGGAGCAGACTATGCCGGGCCGGGACAGGGCATCATCGTCCTCCGCGAACACGAGATCGACCATGAGCCGGATCACGTCGCGGGGCGTGCAGTGGTCACCTGCGGTTTCATTCGATTGTTCCGCGAATTTGCGGATCAGCTCCTCAAAAACCAGTCCCATGGTGTGATTGGAGACGGCGTCCGGGTGGAGGTCGGCTTTCGAGAACTTCTCGGTGACGAGGTACAGGATTTCGGCCTCAGCCAGCCGTTCGATCTGCGCCTGGAACTCGAACCGCTCGAAGATGTGGCGCACCGAAGGGGAAAATGCCTGGAGGTAGGCATGGAGGTTCGCGCCGATGTTGTCCTGGTCGCCGACCAGGATGGGGAGGTCCATGGATGAGGTGTTGTAAAAGTTGAGCTTGGCCGCGCGCTCCAGGAATGGGTCGGGATTCATACCCGAGTCCTTGCGGGCCGCAAACTCCCGCAACACAGCCTGCTTGGTCGGCGCGAGCACGCAGTCCAGGCGGCGCAGGACGGTGAAAGGCAGGATTACCTTGCCGTATTCGTGGGGCTTGTACTTGCCGCGAAGCAGGTCAGCCACGGACCAGGGAAAGGAGGAAAGCTGCATCAGGGCGATGGTAAATCAGGACGCCCGTGAGAGTTTCGTTCGCAGTACTTCCGTTACAAGCCGCGCTTCTCAGCCGCCAGATCGGCCCGGGCCGGGTGTCCGCAGCGGCAAACGGCCTTTGCCCATGGCTTGGATTAAGCCGGAGGCAGCCATGACAAGTTCCAGGCTGATCGGAGGCACCTTGCCGCAAGACTCCAAATGCGCGTGCAGGTATGCGTCCGACGGGTTCTCAATGCCGAGCCGCTCGCAAACAAGCCAACACACCGACTCGGCTTCGAACTCTTTGCAGTTGAGGGGAAGGCCTTGCCTGTCCGGCCACCAAGCAGGGTTGGAAGTTCCTAAATGGCCGCAGTAGAGATGGGCCAACTCATGCACCAGGGTGGCGTATTGTGCTGCTCGCGATAGGTTGTTGTTCAGGGAAAGCTCATAACGGACAGGGACGCCGACAAGCTCTTGTCGGGGGAACTTCCGCTTGAGGAAGTCCTGAGATGCGCTTGTGATTGCATACCGGATCGATCCGGCGCTCTGCGGACCAAATTGCTTTGTGGACACCCGGATGCCGTCGCGCACCGCATTTCCGATCGTCACCTCCAGCTCGGATTCAACAGCGCCCCTGTGGACCTCAAAAGGGTGGGTCACCTCGCGCGGGAGCGGTGGAGCGTCCGGCAAGGTCTCGGTATCGGCAACATCGAAAACGAACAGAACCGGGCCGCCGGGTTGCAGGATAACAATCGGGCGCGCATCGGCTTTAATGCGTCGTCGGTACTCCCGCAGCCAACGGCCTGGAGGCGCAGTGTACCCGGCGCCCGGCAGCTGCGTGTAGATCAGCATTGCGTTGTAGGGGGAGTAGACCCGGAAACGGGCTACAAACTCCAGAAGTCTGCGATACCCCTCACGCGACCGATACCGCATGGTGTAAACGAAGAGCTGGTCCAAAGCTTTCTGCGCTTCGTCCGGCTTGCCGATGTTCTGCTGTGGTCCGGGTGTACCCGCGCTGGTTAGTCTAAGTCCTGGCAACCAACCACTCATCAGACCACCTCAAGATCCAGCGTGGCACGACGCACTCTGCCTGTACAGATACCCGAAGTGGTGGAGCGGGACACTCGTTGGGTCGTCATTATTCACGAGATGCGCTATTTATTTCCTAACACCGCTGTCGAGTTGCTTTCTGCCGCCGGGATACCAAAGACAGCGCTGCCGCTAGAACGACAGCAATCAGCCACAAAGCGAACACTCGGCGATCGCTTGAAATAGGCGGAAAACGGTGGTCAGGCCGCCCACAACGCTATAAGGCATGCTTCCGACCCGAGAGGCTTGCCGATGGCGGACGCGCTGCCTGGAAATCAGCGCCGGGCTGCGATCCAGCTCAGGACAAGCTCGCGGACTCCGTTGGGTTGAAACGCAGACGGGCGAAACGTGCGGCCCAGAACGGGGCTGACGCCCAGAACTCCGGGAAGCCTGAAGACCAGGCAGCGCCTGCGGGTGATCGGTACCCTGCGCCGCAAGAAAAGCCGGGGTGGAGAATGAGGAGCGAGCTATGCTTTATTCAAACAGTTGAAGTGCCGCCTGCAACCGACTTCTCGCTTGCGCGCTGAGGCGCTTGATGCCGAAGCGGCGAGCTGTTTCAGCAAGGCGGTTCTCCGACTGACAGAGTCGAAGCGCTGCGGCCAACTCGGGGAGAGCGATGTCCTCCATAGCCCGAATGGACTCGTCATCCACAGGGAATCTGGCTTGCGTCCATAACGCGGGCGCTTGAGCATTCGGCCAGACAAACGTGAGGTCGCCTTCAGCGGGGACGCAAAATTGCGATGCGGCGAGTGCTAGAACCCGCTCCCGAATGCGAGGGCCGGAGCGCAGGAATCCATGCGCCCGAGCTATGCGGGCCACCAGCAGTTCATCGCGGGTCGGCGCTTCAGAGTGAATAATTTTTGCGATCATTCGATTTACTTGCTCCGTATATGCCGCTTCGAAAAATTCGGCGGCACTGATTGAAGCATGTTGGTCCTCAAAGGTCGTGACGCGATATCCGGCATGCTTAAACGCGTCGGCAGAGTTGCGATCCTTGAACAGCCGTTGGAGGGCCTCCTCAAGCCTGTCCAAAGCCGCCCGGCGGTCAATCCACCAGTCTGTCGACCATACGCGCACCAGATCCCAGCCAAGCTGTCGCAGTACGGCTTCCCGCACTTTGTCCCGATCGCGCGCGGTGGCTGCGCTGTGATACACCGCCCCGTCGCACTCCACACCGGCCAAGTACTCACCTGGCCGATCCGGGTGCACGATGCCCAAATCGATTCGGTAGCGTGAGACCCCCACCTGCGGTACGAGTTTCCATCCGCGCCCGCGAAGGCCTTCAGCGACCGCCTCCTCAAAGATCGACTCATAGCTGCCTAAGCTCCCGGCCACAGACCGCGCAAGCGCCCGAGGTCCTTGTTCGGCAAACTCAAGAAAGTGCTTCAGATCCCGCAAGGCTGCCGCGGAAGTCCGGCTCAAGTCGATCATGCGCGGGTTGAATGAGGTGAAGACGACCATCTCGCGTTTAGCGCGGGTGATGGCCACATTGAGGCGGCGCTCGCCCCCCGCGCGGTTAAGCGGACCGAAGTTCATGGACATGACCGGTGCGCCGGGTGTGTCCGGCCCATAGCCCACCCCGAGAAGGACAACATCGCGCTCGTCACCCTGCACCGTTTCAAGATTTTTGACGATAACCGGTTCAGTGGATTCGCTCGCGAAAAAGGGCTCCAGCTCTGGATGTTCAGCGCGGGCTTTATCAAGCAAATCTTCGACCAACCTTTGCTGTTCGGCATTCAATGTGATGACGGCGAGGCTTGGAGGCTTGCCGTCTTCGCGCCGCATGGCAGGGTCTGTTAAGCGGCGGAGAACCTCAGCGGCGAGGGCTTCGGCCTCCACCTGATTGGTTCGCGCTTTGCCGCGCGACCAACTCCCAGCAACCTCCCGTAGGCTGACAGCACTTGCCCTTTGTCATCTGGCTTGTCGGGTTGGACGACTCCCAACGCGACAAGCTCGGATGCAACCGTGCTGAACTGGAGCGCAAGCGGCGGAAGGCCGGGTGGAGCAGCGGAGCATGGCCGTAGAGGGGCATCGAAGGATCTCTTTTGCCTGAAGACTTTCGCATATAAGCGGCCATTCACGACGGCATACGAAACCCGCGCCGGAAGCAGTTTTCGCGGTTTCCCGATGATGCGGCACTGTCCGGAAATGGACGCGGTGTCCGGAAATGGACAGTTTTAGGCGGGGCAGTTTGTGTGTTTCCAGGCATTGAGTTGAACTCAGTTGTGGCAATTCACGTGCATAGAAGTACCTAGAGGAATGCGCCATGCTCGCGACTGCGATTGCTGTTCTACGCCAGGCTGCCCGGCGGCTTCGGCTTGCGCCGGGGTATACCTGCACCGTGCTTCTGGTACTCGCCCTAAGTATCGGGGCGACCACCGCGATCTTCTCGGTGGTGTATGGGGTGCTGCTCAAACCGTATGGGTTTGAGGGGCGGGGGCAACTTATCGTGTGGCATGAGCAGGTACGGGAGTTTCTAACCTTCTCTTCCTCCACGCCTGTCAATTACCTTCACTTCCTCAACCTCCAGCAGAACGCAGCAGTACTTGAAAGCGCCGCGCTGACACAGCCGCAAGAGTTTTCTGTCGGCATAGTTGGGGAGCACCCAAGCATCCTAAAAGGGCTTGCGGTCAGCGAGGACTTCTTTCGCGTGCTGGGCGTTGGGCCTGCCGCGGGTCGCGCCTTTCTTCCGGGCGAGTTTACGGGCAATCCGAACTCCGCCGTTGTCCTTTCGGTGGCAGCGTGGCAACGCTATTTCCCGGGGCAGCGGTTCGCGGCCGGCAAAACGCTGCGCATGGGCGGAGTACCGGTCACCATCGTGGGCGTGCTGCCGGCTTCATTTCATCTTCCGCCGCTTAATGCTTCCTTCGGCGCTGCTCGGTCCGGCCGAAGCCCCGTTTACGAGCTGTTTGTGCCTCGCGTGCCGACGGAGAGCGATAAGCAGGACAACGAGGAGGATTACAACTACTTCGCGCTGGGGCGGCTTCGGCCGGGCGTGAGCCTTGCTGCGGCCCAGGCACAAATGAACGGGTTGGAGCAGCGGAAGGCCGCCGAGGAACACTACACGACGCATCCGAGCGTGCTTGTGCAGGCATTTAGCGAGCAGATCACGGGCGGGGTCAGCCGCTCGCTTGTGCTCCTGCTGCTCGCGATGGGCGGGGTGCTGTTGATCGGCTGCGTGAACCTGGCGAATTTGCAGCTGGCGCGCTCGGTGAGCTATATGCCGGAGCATGCGCTGCGTTCAGCCCTGGGCGCTTCGCGGGCGCGGCTGGTCGCGGAGTCGCTCACCGAAAATCTCCTATTGGCAGTTGCCGGCGTGCTCCTGGCGCTGCCGGTTGCCCAGGGCGGGCTGAGGTTGTTCCTCCAGTTCGCGCCGCCGAACCTACCGCGCTTGGGTGAGGTCGGGCTCAACGCGCAGGTGTTTGGCGCGGCGCTCGGTTTGGCGCTCCTGACCTCTGTGTTCTGCGGGCTGCTCCCGGCTTGGCGCGCCGGGTCAGTCGAGCCGGCCCGGGCGATGGAGAGCGGCAGTCGCGGAGGAGGCGAGTCCCGCTCGGCGCGACGGCTCCGCTCGGGGCTTCTGATCGCGGAGATTGCCTGCTCAGTGGTGCTCCTAGCCGTCACCGGGCTGCTCGCGCAATCATTTTCGCGACTGCTCTCGCAGGCCAGAGCGTTGGGCGACGAACCTGTGACTATGGCGCAGGCTGACCTCGACACGCCGAAATATCAGCAGTCCGGCGGCCAGGATCCGAACGCGCCGGCGCGCATCGCTTTCGTCGAGAACGCGATGGAAAAGCTGCGAGCGCTGCCCGGGGTCCGCTCCGTAAGCGTGACGAGTATCCTGCCGCTCTCCGGCGATTTG
>CAXTKZ010000135.1:0-5898 GCA_964244985.1 uncultured Acidobacteriaceae bacterium | reverse complement strand
TACGCTTGCGCCCCGAAAAAATGAGGCAGCGCTGTCGACTTAAGCAGGTTGAAGACCGGCGCGCGGTACAGCCGCATCTCCGGGTCGGCGACGCGCTCGACGTCGGCTAGGCCGTACCGACGGAAAAAGGGGAGGGCGCGCTCCGGCGAACCCATATGGACAAAGACCGGGCGCACCCCACGGCGTTCGAGCGAGGGGACGGCCTTGGCCACGTCATGAATGGTTTCGCGGGTAAAAGCGCAGCCGAAATGACGGAGAAACACGAGGAGCAAGGGCTGCTCATCGAGCAGCGCCAACATATCGGCACCCGACTCGGTCTTGCTGCCGCTGAGCAGGTCGACAAGTTCGCGATCGGGCGGTAAAACGCCCGGGGTGGAGGCTCGCACAACAGGGGTCGGTTTCAAGGCGCGTGATCCTTCCTGAACAACGTATCAGGATACGAGGTTTCGGGACGGTACGGGTAGCATAGAGATGTGACGATGGTGTATCGACGAGTCGGTTTGCTTTTGATGGGATTGGTGTGTGCGGCGGCGCAGGCGCAGGAGCAAGCACCGGCGGTGGCGCAGTTTCAGGCGCTTGAGGATACATGGAGCATCGCCTTGGCCCACCGCGACCAGTTCGAGCTCGAAAACCTCCTGCTGCCGGGGATGGTGGACATCTCGGCGAAAGCGGAGATTGCTACGCGCAATCAGGTCATCGCGAATGCACTTGCGGGAGTGCCGGAGCCGGTCGTTTCGGTCGAGCAAAAGGTCGTCAATGTCCGCGTGGTGAGCGATGTTGCGGTAGTGGAAGGCACCTACAAGCTCCAGTTGAAAGAGGCTGACCGCATACGCGATGAGCGCGGCGTGTTTACCCACGTGTGGGAGCGGACAAAGAACACTTGGGGCTGCGTGAGCGCCCAGCGCACGGCCGTGGTGGATCGGGTGGAAGGCGGAGAACATAAGGCGGCACCGGGAAAGAAGTCGAACGCGGCGGAGCCGTTCCACATCCCGCTCTTGATGAAGGGTGCCCCCGCCCAAACGCCGGAGCAAACACCGCCCACCACCGGCAACCCGCCCCAGTAAGCGCGCATGCGGCCCACCGTTGCGGAAATAGACCTGAGCGCCCTTGCGCGCAACTACCGGCTGCTCGGGCACCGGGTAAGCCCGTTCGGCGGCCTCATCGCGGTCGTCAAAGCAAACGCGTACGGGCATGGAGTGGAGCTGTGCGGGCGGGCCCTTGCCGAGGCTGGCGCGGGTTGGCTCGGGGTCACCTCCGTTGAGGAAGCGTCGCGCCTGCGCCGTGCCTGCGCCCATCGGCCCCGCATCCTGGTCATGTCCGGGTTTTTCCCTGGCGAGGAAGCCGCTGTCCTGCGTGAAAACCTGACCCCGCAGGTTTGGGAGCCTTTGCACCTCCTTCGGCTCGATCGAAAGGCGCGGGAGGCCGGCCTCCGCCCAGGCACCATGGGCGTCCACCTTGAGATTGACACGGGCATGAGCCGGCAGGGGGTTGCGCCGGGCGCTGCCCTGGCATCCTTTTTGAGCGAACTTCCAGGGGACTCGCCGGTATGGGTAGAGGGCATTCTGACGCACTTTTCCTCGCCGGATCAGCCTGAAAATGGCGTGATGCGGGCCCAGGTGGAGCGGTTTGCGGAGGCGATACGGCAGGGGCGCGCGGCGGGGATCCATCCGCGCTTCCTCCACGCCGGCAACTCCGTCAATGCCTGGGACGGCTGGGAGCTGCCCGCGCTTCAAGCCCTGGCGCGGGACGCTGGAGCGGAACTCCTGATACGCCCCGGGCTGGCGCTGTACGGGGTCGGCGCGCCTTTAGAGCCCGTCATGCGGTGGGTCACGCACATCGTTTCACTGCGGGAGGTTCCCGCGGGTACCCCGATCGGCTACAACGAAACCTTTCGCGCTTCGCGGCCGATGCGCCTGGCGCTCCTGCCTGTGGGCTATGCGGATGGGCTGCGGCGCGAGCTTTCCGGGCGGGGATGGGCTCTGGTGCATGGCCGACGGGTGCCGATCGTCGGTCGCGTGTCCATGGACCAGACTGTCGTGGATGTCTCCGACATACCGGAGGCTTCCCTCGGCGACGAAGCGGTACTGCTGGGACGGCAGGGGGAAGCAGCTCTCCCAGCGGCGGAGATTGCCGGGTTGTGCGGGACAATTCCCTACGAAATCCTGTGCGGGATCGCTGCGCGGGTACCCCGGACAGCCATTTAAACCGTCAAACGGGGGAACGCCGTTCCTGTGTTCAACCATAAGCGGACGAAAGCAGTCCCCGCAAAGAAACCGTACTTGGACAAGTTTGCCTTGCGAAATGTTTCACTCTTGTCCGAACATCTTTCAGCTGTTTGGATGCCGTCCACGAAAGGTCTCGTTTGTGCTGCGCCCAACCGGTTCAGCATGCCGGGAACCTTAAGGACAGCTTAATATTACTTTCGGATCGGGTCTACGTACCATAGGCGGGCTACGATGCAGTGTGCGGAAGATTCAGGGCGACGCAATACGGCCTGAGCGGCGGATCCACAGGCACTCGCATGAGTGCGGAAAAGGGGATAAAGGATGGGAGAAATGGAAAACACAGACGGCTTGAGCAGGCGTCGATTTTTGGGCAGGAGCTCGGCGCTGTTGGCTGCCGCGGCAGCGGCTGTGCCGCTTGCAGCTGCACAGCAAACCAAGGACATGAGCCACGACACCCACACGGGTGTCAACGAGGCGCAGCCCGGGCCTAAAAATCCGACTCTGGATGCGGCGGAGCCGGACTCGGTATGGCCGCCGGAAACAGACGCGGGTGGGCAGCCTCCGTTTAAGTACCCCTTTTCGTTCGCGCATAAGCGCATTGAAGCGGGCGGTTGGACGCGGCAGGTGACCGTGCGCGACCTGCCGACCTCGAAGGCCATGGCCGGCGTGGAAATGCGCCTGATCTCGGGCGGCATACGCGAGCTGCATTGGCATGTCGGTTCTGAGTGGGCGTTTATGACGGCGGGCAAAGCACGCGTCACAGCAGTCGACTCCCATGGCCGGGCGTTTGTGGACGACGTGGGACCGGGCGATCTGTGGCTGTTCCCGGGCGGCGTACCGCATTCCATCCAGGGACTCGGTCCTGACGGCGCGCAGTTCGTGCTCGTATTCAATGACGGCAACTTCAATGAGTTTGAAACGTTCCTGCTGACCGACTGGCTCCACCACACGCCGTCGGAAGTGCTGGCCAAAAACTGCGAAGTCCCCGCCTCGACGTTTAAGAACGTTCCCAAGCGCGAACTGTTTATCTTTCCGCGCGATTTGCCCCGTCCTCTTGAAGAAGAGCAGAAGCAGGTCTACGCGGGCACTGGTCCCGTGCCGAACACGTTTGCCTTTTTCACCGAAAAAATCAAGCCTGCGAAGGTGACCAAGGGTGGCGAAGTCAAGATCATCGACAAAACTAATTTCCCGGTGACCGACATCGCTTCGGCGGTCGTGACGCTCAAGCCCGGCGGTCTGCGTGAGCTCCACTGGCACCCGAACGCGGACGAATGGCAGTACTACGTCAAGGGAACGGGCCGCATGACCATCTTCGGGGCGGGCGGCCACGCGCGCACCATGGACTTCCATGAGGGCGATGTAGGTACGGTCAGTCGTTCGCAGCCTCACTACATCGAAAACACCGGCGATACGGACCTGGTGTTCCTGGAAGTCTTCCCAACAGCGATGTATGAGGACATCTCCCTCAACCAGTGGCTCGCGCACACGCCGGCACGTCTCGTCGACCAGCATCTTGGGACAGGCGAAGAGTTTGTCGAAAAGCTGCCCAAGGAAAAAGTAGCGATCACACCTGTGTAGCCCACTCATGGCAAAGGAGTTGCCTTACGGAGGTAGCTCCTTTTGCTCTTGTCAAGAGGGCCCCGCACTTTGTACTGTGATCGAACATGGTGCGCTTCCTTCGCTTGGCCCCGATTTTCTTTCTTCTCTGCGCTGCCTCTGCTTTTGGGCAGCGGGAGCTCTATCCCGTCCAGCAAGGCAAAGAGCATGTCTTCCACCTCGACGCTCTGCCCAACTGGATTCAGTTCAGCGGCGAGTTGAGAAACCGGCTGGAAGACCAGACGGCGCTTGCTCTCCGGCCCGGCATCGGGCGGTTCTATACCCTGACTCGGGCGCGGGGCACCATGGAACTTCTCCCCGCAAGCTGGCTCCGGCTCCAGCTGCAATTCCAGGACACACACGCGCTCGGGCTGCCCTTGCGCGACGTCGCCGCGAACCAGCGCGACCAGTTCGATTTCTTTCAAACCTACGCGGACTTCAAATACAAGCAGTCGAACCTGTTCGTCGGCCGGCAGATTCTCCGCTTCGGCGATGAACGGGTTGTCGGGCCGAGCGACTGGACCAACAACAGCCGCACCTGGGACGGCGCGGACCTGCGGATCGGCGACAAAAACCGCGTGGATATCTGGACCACTTCGGTCGTACAAACCCCGCAGACCAGCCTGGATAAACATGGTGCGGGCCTCACCTTCCACGGCATTGTGGGGCAGCTCACGCTGGGGCAAAAAGATACGACCTCTTCCGGCAAGCAGAGCAGTGGGATGACGGGACAGAACTCAGGGACGCACCCGGCCGAGGGCAGCGTAAAAGCGCTCCCGAACACCATCCAGATCAATCCTTTCTTTCTGGTGCGGACCAATCCTCGCGTTCGCAGCCTTCAGAGTCGGTTCGGAGCGGAGAGCGAGTTCACCTTCGGGAGTTACTTCCAGGCAGCCCTGCCGCATGGCTTTCAGGCCTCCGGAACGGGCGACCTCCAGCGCGGCTCCTTCAGCAACGATTCCATCCATTCCGGTGCCGGCGTCATCCGCGGCGGTTGGGTTTCACGGCGAACGCCTTGGCGCCCCCACGTCGAGGGCGAGTATGACTACGCGACCGGCAACACGCGCCGCAACCTCAGCCGCATCAGCACCTACGACCAGCAATACCCCAGCAACCACAACGCATTCGGGCTTGTGGATTTGTTCGGCTTTCAAAACATCAAGCAGGACCGCTTAAACCTTTCCGCGACGCCGATCGGCAAACCCGACAGCAATCTTCAGGCTCTATTCCAGGTAGGTTCGCTGCACCTGGCGACGGTGCGCGACGCCGTTTACAACAGCGGCGGCGGCACCCTGCAGGCCGCACCGACCCGCGGCTTTCGCAGCGACAGGCTCGGGACCGAGTTCGACGCCTCCGCCAAGTACATCTGGCGGCAAACCTATGTCGCTAATATCGGGATAGGCCATTTCTTCCCCGGGCAAGTCATGACGAGCGTCAAACGCGGCTCCCCCCTCACCCTGGCCTACCTGCAACTCACCTATCGCTTCCGCGCGGAAGGGCGGAATGCGGATATCAAGTAGGTCGGAGTGCCGCTTGCATCGGCGGTTGTTCCCTTACGACAAGAGCGCTGGTTCCGGCTCCTTGTCTTCCAGGGCAGCTGGTGCTTCCGTGCTGAGATTCATGGAAGCTAATTGCCGGATCAACTCCAGCAATGCTTCTTTCCGGGGCAGCCATTCCGCAAGCGGCAACAGCGGATACTTCAGGCTACCGAGTGACTTCCTGAAGATGCGCTCTGTCCCACTCGTGAGAGTAGCGTACAGAGCGGCACCGGGTGCGTTGCCCTCCGGTGCAGGCTCTAAGTTGATTTCCAGAGAGCCGCTTCGGCGGAAGCTGAACAGATACCTTTTCCTAATTGTCGGGCAATGAATCACACAGGTATTGGGCCATCTTTGTATGCAATCGGCAACCTGTGCGATTTCAGCCATCAAATCGCGCATCTTGCTGACCTCATCCGGCGTATGTAAGGCTGAGAACTCCGTCCAAAACGCCGCCTCTCCCTGTACCGGCCTGCTTTCCGCTGCGTTCCGCGCGAGGCGTTTGGCAATTCGTACTTCCTCAGTGAAGCCGAAAAGAAACG
>CAXTKZ010000134.1:0-6653 GCA_964244985.1 uncultured Acidobacteriaceae bacterium | reverse complement strand
ATAAAGCCCCATTTGCAGGGCTTTGAGGAATTTTTCTGGATGTGCTTGGAAGGCTATGGCGGAGGGAGAGGGATTCGAACCCCCGTTACCTTTTCAGGTAAAGCGGTTTTCAAGACCGCCTGTTTCAACCGCTCACACATCCCTCCACGGGCGGGCTCGGTTCGAGTATACCGCTGCCGCAAGGGAAAAGGCCGCCTTTGTATGGACGGCCTTTGTCGAACGGGCAAGGTTTAAAACTGAAGCCGCGCCCCGAACTGCAGTTGGCGTTGGTACGGTGTGCCTGTGCCGGCGACAGAGTTATCCACGCTGGTAATGAGCCCCGGGCTGCCCATCGTGCAGTCGATGCAGCGCGCCCCCGAAGTGCTCGGTGTGCCGAGGGGCGTGTGATTGAACACGTTAAAGGCCTGGAACTGAAACTGGCCCGTGAAGCGCTCAGTGATGTTGAAGTTCTTGAACAGGGAAGCATCGGCGAAGTAGTCGTTCGGGCCGCGGAAAGAGTTGCGACCGATATCGCCGAAAGTGCCGAACGCTGGGCGGACAAACGCCCCGGACTGCGCCCCATTCGCGGTAAGCGGGGCTACAGGGTTGAAGTAGCGCCGCGAGTGGGTTGTCGGATCAAACGAGCCGACACTGAAGGGAAAGGCAACGCCGGTCTTGTTCGGGCGGCAGTCGCTTGAAGTACCTGGGCTGCTGTATTGCGTATCGATATCCTGATCGCTTCCACATTCCTGATATGTCGGGGTAAACGGCAGCCCGCTTTCATAGGTTGTCGTGCCGGTCACCTCCCAGCCACCAACGGCATAGTTCAGCAGCCGGTTGTTGGTGTCGACAAAGCGGCGGTTCTTGCCGAAGGGCAGCTCATACAATCCGCTCAGGACGAAAACATGGTTGCGGTTGATGTCGCTGGGCCCGTACTCCACGCGGCGGTTCTGCGCGAAGTAAGTTGTACCGTAGTTCAGAGCACGGGACCAGGTGTAATTGACCAGGAATTGAACGCCGTTTGAAAAACGTTTATCGAGTGTGGTTTGGAGCGAGTTGTAATTGGCGCGCGAAGCAGGGGCGGTATTGTTGATGTCCTGCGAGCAGCAAAGTACTGGCGTACCGTTATACAAATTGTCGAATCGATTGAAGTATGGTCGACGCGCATTGCGGTCATTGAGCTGTGCGGGCGTGGTGGGCAGCGCGGGCACGTTCGCGTTGAAGCCTTCTGTCTCACCGGGATAAATCCTATCCGCGATGTTTCCCACATAGGCGATGGTCGCGGTCAGATTATTGCCGACCTGCTGTTGCAGGCTTAAGTTGTATTGGTACACCTCAGGCAGTGTAAGTGTGTTCGGGCGCAGCTGGAAGCCCGAGCCATTGGGAAGAGGTATGTTGCCTGACCCGGGAATGGTGAACGGCGCTGTTTTGGCAGGCAGCGTATTGAAAGTGTACGAGGGGGCACTGCCGTCGGCATTGCCCGCATTCACATCTTCGTTGTTGACAACCGGAATGTTATGCGTCAAAACCGATCCGAAAATTGTCCCGAAAAAGCCGACGTTATCGTACATTTGTCCGAATGCGCCGCGAATCACGGTGTTCGGATGGGCTTGATACGCAAAACCGAAGCGCCCGCCCAGATCCTTTAGATCCACATTCGAGCCGATATTCGTACCATACGGCCCATACCCCGCGACGCGCAGAAAACCGGTATTGATGTCGGCGAAGCTGCCCGCTCCGGGCGTGTTCACAGTTTCAGGGAAGATAATATCCCAGCGGACACCGATGTTGAGCGTGAGCCTGGGGGTGGGATGCCAATCGTCCTGGAGGTAAAATCCACCGCGCTTCTGCCGGTTGGAGGCAGTCTGGTTGTACACGTCAAAGCGCTGGAAGTGGTCGACCTGCCCAAACAGAATGGAAGCCAGCCCAAGACCCGGCATGGCTTGCGTGCCGGCTGGAACGCCCGCGGTTCCCGCCGGAATCGCAGCTTCCCCCGAGCTGCCCTGCCCAAATGAAAGCACGCCCGCGCGGTTGTTGTCGCTTGCATTGCGCAGGTTGAGCGCGTAGCGGATATCGCCGCCGAACCGGACGGAATGGGAGCCGAAGGTCTTGGTCCAGTTATTTGCGAACTGAAACACCTGCTCGCTTTCCTTCAAAGGGCAGTTACAGTTCTGGTTGCCGAAGTTGGATACGGATTGGTCCTCGACATTGTAGGTAGGGGAGCCGCTCGTATCACCCGCATTCGTATTCAGGTTCGGCAGCCCGATAGCCGAGGCAGGCGCGGTACCCGCATCGAACTTGTTCTCGGATACGTGATAGGCCAGAAAGCCGAATCGAGCATCCGTCAGCAGCGACGAGCTAAATGCGTAATCCAGGCCGACCGCGGCGCTTTGGTTTTGTACGTTGTCGGTGCCGCTGGAGTTGCCGATGCCGAAGCCGGCACCGCCCGCGGCCCCAAATACGGGCGCGCCGAACAGGCGGTAGTTGGCGTAGTCGTAGCGGGCAAACGCATGTGTTTTCTCGCTGAGCTGCTCATCCAGCCGCACATCGGCCTGGTCGCCGTCGTAGCGTCCGCTGCCGGAGGCTACGTAATTGTTTACCGTGCCGTTGCTGGTGCCGGTCGCATTGGGCGCGGGCAGGGCAGCTAACAGTGCGCGGCCCTGGGGCGTGATCGCCGTCGCTGGAATCGCGTTTGAAGGAAAACCGCCGATGGTCGCGACTCCGTACTGGCTTAGATCGCACAAGCCCGCGCCGCTCAGGCAGGTGTTGCGCACCTGCGCGGTCGGCACGTTCTGTCTCAGGGTGGTGCCCACACGCTGCCGCTGGCCTTGGTAATCCATGAAAAAGAACGAGCGGTCCTTGAGGATGGGCCCGCTCAACGACCCGCCGAACTGGTTGTACAACGACGACGGTAGAAAACGGTTGGTCACCGGGTCGCGCTGGAACTGTGTAAACGGATCGCGCGCCTGTTGGGCGTCGCTGCGGCGGAACTCAAAAGCATCGCCGTGAAACTGGTTGCCGCCCGAGCGGGTCGATGCCACAACAAAACCGCCCACCGCGCCGCCGTATTCAGCGGGATAGTTTGAGGCGATGACCTGCAAACTTTGGATGGAGTCAAGCGTCGGGTTGATGACCACAATCCCCAGCACCGGTTCGCGGTTGTCCGTCCCGTCCAGCAGCCAGCCCTCCGTGCCGTAGTTGGTGCCATTGATGGAGGTTGAAACAGTGCCTTGCGGGTTTTCAGTGGGATTGATGGAGAAGGATGACCGCTGTACGCCGGGGGTCAGCAGCGTGAACTGCGTGAAGTTGCGGTTGATGCTGGGCAGGCTTTGCAGCTGCTGGCTGTTCAGCGTTTGTGACACGTCGGCCTGGTCGGTGCGGAGCGCGGGCGCGGCGGAGGTTACCGTGACGTTGGTGGCTGCCGCGTCTGCCGCGTTCAGAACAAGGTTGACTAGCGGTGCTGCATCGACGGCAACGGCGATATTGTCGATTTTGGCCGGGGTAAATGCGCCGGAAACGGCCTGGACGCTGTAGGTGTCGGGAATCAGCCGGCTGGCGGCGTACTCGCCCGCGGCATTGGTTTGAACAGTGCGGCTTGTGCCCTTGTTCACGTCGGTGATGGTCACCATTGCATTGGGAACCACGGCCCCGGTTGCATCGGTGACGGTGCCGTTGATCGAGCCGTACACCCCTTGGGCATGGGCAGGCGGATGAGCTGTGAACAAAGCGGCCGTCAAGAGGGCCGCACTCGCGGGAAACTGCATGTTCATAGGGGGTAAAGCCTCCGAAAGAACCGTCGGTTGGAAAAACCAAACGGTTTGGGCGTACACGGGCCGAATTCACTCCGGTCTCTTCTTGGTAAAGATGCCCATGGCAAAGCGGTAGTTGTAAAAACGACAACAAGGGGTTAGACAGTCAGTTATTGCGAAGCCGCCCCTCAAGTACCATGGAATACAAAGCTCATGCCGCCCGTACGCACCGCTCCACGCCGCTCGTTCGACGCCACGCTTGCCAGCGCCAGGCGGACGATGCAGCTGTCAGAGATCGTAAAACTCGCAATCGACTCTTTCCGCGCGAGCAAGGTGCGGTTTGCGCTTACGGCGCTGGGAATGGTCATCGGCGCTGCCTCGCTGATTTTTGTCGTCACCATCGGGCTCACGGGCAAGCAGTACATTTTAGGGCTGCTTGAGAGCATCGGGACCAACATGGTTTCCGTCGATTACGTAGGCGGGGCGAGCAACGGCATCAACAACTACCAAACCGATTACCTGACCCGCGACGACGTGAACGCGATCAAGGTCCAGGTGCCGGAAGTCCAGTACGCGTCGCCTCTCCTTGAAATGCACGACCGCATCTCGATCCACGGGGCTGAAAAGCAGCTGCTGATCCTGGGGGTGGTTCCCGAGTACCAACTCATCCGCAATTTGAAGGTGCCGGCCGGGCGCTTCTTCGATGACGAGGATGAAAGCTCCCACAGCCACGCCGCCGTGATTACAGAAAATCTCGCGCAGCAGGTCTTCGGCAGCGATGCGGCCGCGGTCAATCAAACCTTTTCGCTTTCCGGCATTCCCTTCACAATCGTGGGGGTTTTCAAAGAAAGCATCGACACCTTCGGCGAGTCGGAGATCGCGGACCAAACCGTTCTGGTGCCGTACTCAGTGGGGCGCTACTTCGCCGGAACCGATCAGCTCAAGCAGATTTACATGACGATTCGGGACCGCAACGACGTGGAACCGGCGGCCAGGAAGATCGTCGCCGTGGTGCACAGCCGCCACCAGCCGAAGTCTGTGTATACCTACACAACGCTTACCGAGCTGCTCACCACCGCCGGATGGATCACGGATGCGCTGACGGTCATGCTGCTGCTCTTGTCCACGGTCACGCTCGCGGTAGGCGGGGTTGGCATTATGAATATCATGCTGGCGACGGTGCGTTCGCGCATCCGCGAGATCGGCATCAGGAAGGCGCTGGGGGCGACGTCGCGCGAGATCAAGCTTCAATTTCTTGTTGAAGCTGTGTTCATTTCGCTTGCAGGCGGCATTATCGGAACCGCACTGGGACTCGCGCTGCCGCTCGGCATCCGACTTTTTACCGACTATGCCATTCCCATCTCTCCCTGGTCGGTGGTGATCGCGCTGCTCACCTCAACCGCGGTGGGAGTCATATTTGGGACGCTGCCCGCCAACCGCGCCGCTCAACTCGATCCGGTTGAATCGCTCAAATACGAGTAAGGCCCTGTTAGACTGAGGATTCAAGCCCTCAGTAAAGAATTCAAGCTTTTTAAAGAACAGGAAAACTCTCAAGCGTGCCTCACTCCGACATCCGCAACGTCGCCATCATCGCTCACGTCGATCACGGTAAAACAACTCTGGTCGATGCCATGCTGCGTCAATCCGGCACCTTCCGCGCCAATGAGGCCGTCGAAGACCGTGTCATGGACTCGAACGAGCTCGAGCGCGAACGCGGCATTACCATCCTGGCCAAGCCCACATCCATCTTCTACAAAGATTCGAAGATCAACATTGTTGACACACCGGGCCACGCCGATTTCGGCGGCGAGGTGGAGCGCGCGCTCAAGATGGTCGATGCTGTGATCCTGCTGGTCGATGCGTCGGAAGGCCCGCTGCCGCAGACCCGCTATGTGCTATCGAAGGCGCTTGAAGCGCACCTGCCGCCGATTTTGGTCATCAACAAAATCGACCGGCCAGATGCGCGTGCACAGGAGGTGTTGAATGAGGTTTACGACCTGTTCATCGATCTCGATGCCGCCGAAGAACAGTTGAATTTTCCCGTGCTGTATACCAACGGCAAACAGGGGCTTGCTTCGATGTCGCTCGATCAAGTGGGCGAAAACCTGCAACCGTTGTTCGACACCATCCTGACGACCGCGCCGCCCGCGCCAGGCGACGCAAATGCGCCGCTGCAGATCCTGGTCACCAACCTTGACTATTCGGATTACCTGGGCCGCCTCGCGATTGCGCGCGTTTTCAACGGCACGCTGAAGTCCGGCGATGAAGTGATGGTATCGAAGCGCGATAAGTCATTGATGAAGGTGCGCGTGACCAAGCTGTTCACCTTTGAAGGTTTAAAGCGCGTCGATACGCCGCAAACCGAACTCGGCGACCTGATCGCACTCGCGGGCATCCCCGACATCACGATCGGCGAGTCGCTGGTTTCCATCGAAAACCCGCATCCGCTGCCCTTGATCATCATCGATGAGCCGACGATTGCGATGCAGGTATCGGTCAACAACGGCCCCATGGCGGGGCGTGAAGGCCAATACGTCACCTCGCGCAACATCCGCGAGCGGCTGGATCGGGAGCTCTTGACCAACGTTTCCATTCGTGTTGAGGAGACGGGTTCGCCGGATACCTTCAAAGTGTTGGGCCGCGGAGAGCTGCAGCTCTCCATCCTGCTTGAAATGATGCGCCGCGAAGGCTTCGAGATGATGGTGGGCCGCCCGGAGATCGTCACCAAGCGCGTGGATGGGCACTTGATGGAGCCGGTCGAGCACCTGACCGTCGACATTCCGGACAACTTTGTCGGAACTGTGATCGAGCGTCTGGGGCCGCGCAAGGGCGAGATGGTCAAAATGGCTTCGCACGGCTACGGCCGCACCCGTATGGAGTTCAAGGTGCCCTCGCGGGGGCTGATCGGGCTGCGTTCGGAGATGC
>CAXTKZ010000133.1:0-6926 GCA_964244985.1 uncultured Acidobacteriaceae bacterium | reverse complement strand
TGGTGGGCACAGCAGGATTCGAACCTACGACTTCCACCGTGTGAAGGTGGCACTCTACCGCTGAGTTATGCGCCCTTGGGAGGCTGCCGCTCGAACCCGACTTGGGCGCGCGGCAATGTGATCAGCATACCATTTTCCCGTGGGGCGTCCCAGGATCGGCTTTTTCGGTCGGTCCCTGCCGCGCGAACTTTTCCGGCGGTAACGTCCACCTCTGCATCGACCGCTCCTTTGCCCGGCGTGCGGCAGCTAGAATAAGCAGGATGAGTTCTCGCCGGGACATCAACGCGCACCCGCGCGCCAGGAAAGATACGGAGCACCAGCCTGACGGCGAGTCCGGCGATCCCGAGCAGCCCGCAACCTCGCGCGAAGCGGCCGAAGATGAGGAAGTCGACGCGCAACCTTTACCTGAAGACAGTGTTAAGGAGGGCATGGCAATCCCGGCACACGCGATGTTTGAAGGCGACTGGCCGGCGGGCGGGCTGGGAGCGGGTTTGCCGGCAGCGCGGGTGATTCCTGTCCCCGACGACGGTTCGGATGCGGCGATCATGCTGCGGGTGCGCGAAGGGGATGAGTCGGGATTCTCGTACCTGATTGAAAAATACCGACGCCAGATCATCCATTTCATGTATCGCATGACGGGCAACCAGGCGGTCGCGGAGGAGTTGGCGCAGGAGGTTTTCCTGCGGGTGTACCGCTCGCGCGAAAGCTACCGGGCAGAAGCGAAGTTCTCCACCTGGCTTTATCGGATCGCAACCAATCTGGGCGTAAACTATGTGCGCGACAACAAGCAGGAGCGCACGGCTCAGGCGGTGTATTTAGATCAGCCCGACGCGGAAACCGGCACTACGCCGGATGTTCCCGACACGCGCCGGACGGCAGAGCAAGACATGCTGCGGGATGAGCGCATGAGCGCGATCCGCGCGCAGGTGATGGCCTTGCCGGAGCGCCAGCGGGAAGCCGTGCTGATGCACAAATATCAGGAGATGGACTACCGCGAGATCGGCGCGGTGTTGAAGCTCTCCGAATCGGCAACGAAGAGTCTGCTGTTCCGCGCTTATCAGACGCTGCGGGACCGCTTAAAGGAGTACGTCTGATGGAGGGGAACATGACAACGAGTGGGATGGATTGCAAAGCGGTAGCGGGCGTCATGCCCGACCTGCTGCTGGATCCCGGGGTAGCTTCCATGGAAGCGCGTACGCACCTTGAAACCTGTGCCGAATGCCGGGAAGAGTTAAGCGGGCTTCAAGGCGCAATGGGTACGTTAAGCAGCTGGGAAGCCCCGGAACCCTCGCCCTATTGGGTTGCAAAGATGGGCGCGCTGCTGCGTGAGGAGCAGGCGGCTCCGAAGCGGGGCTGGGCCGGCTTCGTCGAGCGGCTGCGCACACGCGTATGGCTCAGCAATCACTCGCTGAAGCCGGCGGCAGGCGTGGCGGCATTGGGTCTGGTGCTTGCGGTAGGTGGCGGCACCTGGCTCGACCTGCAGGCAGGTCACTCCACGCCGGCGGTGCAGGCTTCCAATACGGTGCGGGACTTGCAATCTTTGAACGAGAACGCGCAGGTATTTCAGCAGCTTTCGTCGCTTGACGAACCGGACAGCAACACACAAACCAACGAGTAGCCCGTTCATAGGCTGCGGGAACGGAAGAAAGCGGATGGTAAGGCGAAAGCAGTTAGGGCGCAGGTGGCAAGCGGTATGGCTGCTGCTTGCCTGCACGCCGATGCTCTTTGCCCAGGGGAATGGGCATACGTCACCACCCCATGAGGCAAGCAGCCATCCTTCCCCGCCCCTCGGCTCCGGTTTTCGCGGCACGGGCGCACATCTGCCGCAGTGGTTCGCGCAGCACCAAAACCTGGCACCAAGTGAGCAGGCAAATGCCTTGCGGCGCGAACCCGGTTTTACGCATTTGCCCGAAGGGCAGCAGCAGCAGCTGGTGAATCGGCTGCACCGCCTCGATACGCTGCCGCCCGTCAAACGGCAGCGTGAGATGGAGCGCAACGAGCGCTTCCAAGCGCTTTCGCCTGAGCGGCAGCAGGAAGTACGCGGTGCAAGCCAAACCTTGGGACAGATGCCGCCGGATCGGCGTGAAGCCGTGCGGCAGGCCTTTCGCGATTTGCGCTCGCTGCCGCCCGGCGATCGCGGCAATGCGCTCGGCTCGGCACGGTTCCAGGCGGAGTACACCCCCCAGGAGCGATCTGTGCTCAGCAACCTGCTGTCGATCGAACCCGGGGCGGCTCAGCAAAGATAAAACGGCAAGTACACTACGGCTATGTTGACGCGAGCCGCCCTCACACTCCTCATTCTTCTCCACACTGCCGGGCTCATCGCGCAGCCCGCTTCCCTGTCTGGAACATGGACCCTGCGCCTCGGCGAGCGGACGCTCATGGTGCTTACGCTTGCGCCGTCCTCGCAAAAGGGCCAAGTGTTTTCGGGCAGCTTGGCTGCGCCGAAGCATTGGACCTCAGGCGATGGCTCGACCTTCACGCAAGTAGAAAACGGAACTCTTACCAAGCGCGTCATCGCATCGGAGTGGCGCGGCAGCTCGCTCTTCCTCACCGTGCAAACGCCGGACAAGCCTGCCGACACGGACTCGTTTCTGCTGCAGCTCGCGGATGCGGACCACGCCGAGCTGCATACAGCCGAGATGCCCGCGTTTACCATCTCGCTCGCACGGTCGGAGAAGCCTGCAGTGGTCAGCACTGACTGGGATCCCGCGAAAAGCTACTCGGTGGAAGATGGGCTGCCCTCGAATTCGGAGATGAAGCGCATCTTCGATGAGGATCAAGCGGTGCGTTGACCCGGCTCTCGAATCAATTGGAGCAAGGTTAGCCCGACAGATGCGGTACGGCGGAGCGCAACCATGAAGCTATTGAGTGAGGGTGCCCTGCACACGAGCGACGACTTCATCGATGCCGCTTTCATCTTCCAGCACGGAGACACGCCGGACGACTACCTACTCGCGCATACCTTAGACATGGTCGCGGTCGCAAAAGGCAACAGTGGTGCGCTTTGGATCGGAACAGCCACCCTTGACCGCTATCTGCAAAGCATCGGGCAAAAGCAGATCTACGGCACCCAGTTCAAAACGCTCCAGGGCACCCCGGTGACACAGGAGCCGTACAACAAAACTCTGATCTCGGACGCGCTGCGGAAACAATTGGGCGTCCCCAGTTTGCAGGCGCAGGAAAAGCAGCGCGAGCAGTACGACAAGGACCGGGGACCTTCCAAGTAATCAGCTTCGGAAAGATTTCTTACTGGAACAGCAGTTCGCGGACCGCTGCACATTTCAAACCGTGATGACGACCTTGCCGATCTGCTGGTTCGACGCCAGATATTGATAAGCCTCCGCCGCTTGGTCGAGCGGGAACGACTTTGCGATTTTCGGGTGGAACCGTCCGTCTTTTAAGCGGTCGAGAACATACTGCTTCCCTGCTTGGAACTCAGGGGGATCAGTAATGACATGCCGGATGCCGGAGCCTCGCATAATCAACCCTTTTCCGATGGCCTGCAGGACAGGAAACGGCGTGGGCTCCATGGAAAGAATGCCGTACTCAAAGATCGTTCCACCTGCTGCCGTCGCTTCGGCCAGTTTCTCCACAAATGAGCCGGCAATTGGGTCGAACACAATTCGGGCCAGTTTGCCGCCGGTGATCTCCTTCACACGCGCGGCAAGATCTTCTTCCTCAGTCGCAATTACGGCGTCCGCTCCTTCCGCGAGCAGCGCATCGCGTTTATCGCTGTGGCGCGTCGTCGCAATGGCGGTCGCGCCTTCCGCTTTCGCAATCTGGATCGCCGCCAAACCCACGCTGCTCGACGCCGCAGTGATCAGCACGAAGTCGCCCTTCGCCGTTTTGCCCTGCATGACCAGCGCGGCATAGGCCGTCAGGTACTGCATCCAAATTGCTGCGCCTTCCGCGGAGGACAACGCTTCAGGATGCTCCACCAGCCAGTGCGCCGGCACCACCGCTTCTTCGCCGAGAGCGCCGTTCTTGTTCATGGAATAGCCAGGCACCGTGCCCACGCGCTTGCCCAACCAGCTTGCATCGACCCCGGGCCCAACTGCCTCAACCAATCCGGTGACCTCATAGCCGATCCGGGACGGCAGCTCCGGCTTTTCATAGTAATGCCCGGCCAGGTACATCAACTCAGCGCGATTCAGGCCCGCCGCTTCGACCTTCAGCTTGACTTCGCCCTCTTCGGATGCGCGGGTCGGTGCATCCTCAATCTTCAGATTTTCCGGCCCGCCCAGGGCATGGAACAAAACAGTTTTCGGCATCGATATCGCTCCTGTTGCATTGGAGCGAACTCATCGACAGACCGCTTCAACTCCGAAAGAAGTTTTTCGCCAGAAACATCACATTCGCGGGCCGCTCCGCCAAGCGGCGCATGAAGTACGGGTACCACTCCTGCCCGAACGGCACATACACCCGCATCCGGTAGCCGTCGGCCACAAGCGAACGCTGGAGGTCGCGCCGGACGCCGTAGAGCATTTGGAACTCAAATGCGGCGGGCGGTACCCCTAGCTGCCGCGCGAGCTTCAGCGTGCCTCCGATCATCTTCGGGTCGTGCGTGGCGATGCCGTGGAACACCCCGCTCGCAAGCAGCATGGCGGTCAGCTGGAGGTAGTTGCGGTCCACCTCGGCTTTGTCGGGGAACGCAAGCGCGGGCGGCTCCTGGTACGCGCCCTTGCACAAACGGATTCGGATGCCTTCGGCCAGCAGCGCGCGCACATCCGCCTCCGAGCGGCGCAGATAGGCCTGGATCACCACGCCCACGCTCCCCGGAAAACGCCGATGGAGGCGGCACACGAGATCGATGGTTTCCTGCGTGTAGGCTGAGCCCTCCATGTCCACGCGCACAAACGTGCCGACGCGCGCCGCATGCTCCACCATCTCGCCCACAATCCGCTCAGCCAAAGCGCGGTCGAGATCCATGCCCATCTGGGTCAATTTGACACTGACGTTTGCATCAAGCCCGCATGCGCCGATCGCCTCGATAAGCCCGTGGTACACCGCCACCGACTGCCGCGCCTGCTCCGGCGTACGGACGTTTTCGCCTAGCGCATCGAGCGTCGCCGACAACCCGGCGCGGTTGAGGTCAGCGGCGGCCATCAGAGCTTCCTCAGCCGCCAGCCCTGCAACAAAGCGCGAGGAAACCCGACGCCCGGCGGCGGAAGCCTCGGAGAACCGCCGCAGCGGCTGGTTTCGCGAAAGCGAAATAAACGTGGAACGGAGAAGAGCCATAAGGCTAGGGTAAAGGGTAGAAGGGCAAGGGGAGAGGGTAGAGAGAGCCAGGGTAGAGGGAGAAGGGTAGAGGATGGAGGGGAAAGGATGCTGGATCAGGCGGCGATCCCGTGTTCTCTCTACCCTCTCCCCGTTCCCCTCTACCCTAATTCTCCCTCTCCCCTCTACCCTTGCCTTTACCCTCCGATGTGCACCATGGTCCGGCCCGGCTGCAAAAAGCCCTGCTCGCCGATATGGTGGCGGGCTTCTTTCTTCTCCACCGTGCGCTCGATGAACTTCGCCAGGTCCGCGTCCGAGCCGCCCCGTTGGAGAACGGCGTACAGGTCATGGTCGAAATGCGAAAACAAGCAGGTACGGATGCGCCCATCGGAAGTGAGCCGCACCCGGCTGCACGCCCCGCAAAACGCCTGCGATACAGGCGCGATCACGCCGATTTCGCCTACTCCGTCGTCAAAGGTGTACCGGCGGGCGGTTTCACTCGGGTTGTTGGCGGGCAGGGGCACAATCGGACGGAAACTTGCAAGCCGCTCGAGCACCTCGGGCAGAGGCACCACGGTATCCGGTGCCCAAATGCGATCTTCTTCCAGCGGCATGAACTCAATAAACCGGACGATGACGCCTTCCTCGCGGGAAAAGCGCGCAAACGGCACAATCTGGTCGTCGTTCCAGCCGCGCAGGACCACGCAGTTAATCTTGACCGGACCCAGCCCGGCCTCCCCGGCCGCCCGTACCCCGCGCAGCACATGGTCGAACGACCCCGGCACGCGCGTAATGCGCGCGAAGCGCTCCCCTTCCATCGCGTCCATGCTCACCGTGACGCGGTGGAGGCCGGCATCGCGCAAAGGCCCGGCGAGTTGCGCGAGCAAGTGGCCGTTGGTGGTCAGCGCCAAGTCGAGCGGTTTGCCCTCGGGCGTACGGATGGCCGCGAGCTCGCGCACCAGATCCACCAGGCCCCGGCGCAGCAGCGGCTCACCGCCGGTTAAGCGCACTTTCTCAATGCCCAATGAGGCAAACACTCGCACCATGCGCGCATAGTCGAGGAGCGGCAGCTCCGCCGGCGGCGTCGACGACTCGCCCGCGCGGCAGTACACGCAACGGTAATTGCAGCGGTCTGTCACCGACACCCGCAGATCGGTGATCCTGCGTCCGAAAGTATCGAACAGTCCCTCACCCCGCGACACAAAGGCGGGCGGTGGTGACACAGTCGGGATGCGGGGGAGAACGGTTGCCATGGTGGTTGGACGCGGGCAATGCCGGAAGCGATGCGGAACCCGCCTCATTCATCGTATCGCGGCGGGGTCTTCCTATTTTTCCGAAATAGAAGCAAAAAACTTCGGTGCTGAAAGGGAATAGAGTGTTCCCTTTCAGCACCGAAAAGGGTCATCCTGAGGAGCGGAGCGACGAAGGACCTGCTTTTGCCGCTGGGGAAAGAACAAGCAGGTCCTTCGCTTCGCTCAGGATGACCCTTTCGGCAAGAATGTTCACCCATACCTGCTTTCAAGGCGCGCCGGCAGCCGGTGTAAACACGCCCTTGTTCTCCGCGGCCAGGGGGTTCACGCCGAAATCCCAGCCATCCAGATTGAACCCGCCGCCGCCCAGGATTTCAAGGAGGCTGTATTGGCCCAGGCTCAGGTCATCGCGGGGGGTCACACGCATCCAGCGTCCGCCGGGCAAAATGGTGCGCT
>CAXTKZ010000132.1:4079-7013 GCA_964244985.1 uncultured Acidobacteriaceae bacterium | reverse complement strand
GCGGGCCGTTCCGTCGGCTGCTGAACGACGCGCGCTTCGCGCGCTGCGCGTTTGTGGCGGAAACGCCGGTGGATGAGCCGGCGGACACCGAGAAAAATGTGCGGGCGCTGCAAGGGCTGGCGGCCTTGGGCGCACCCGTAAAATAAAAGATTCCTATGAGCGAAGAAAAAGACGCGCGTTACAACCCGGCGGAGATCGAGGCGAAGTGGGCCGCGGCGTGGGCCGCCGACCCCGACTTGTATGCGGCAGAGCCTCCGTCTGCGGGCAAGCCCAAGTATTACGTTCTCGAAATGCTGCCGTACCCTTCCGGGCAGCTCCACATGGGCCATGTGCGCAACTATGCGATCGGCGATGCGCTGGCGCGGTACAAGTGGATGCGCGGCTACAACGTGCTGCACCCCATGGGTTGGGACGCGTTTGGGCTGCCTGCGGAAAATGCCGCAATCAAGAACCAGACGCCCCCGCGCGAGTGGACGTTGAACAACATCGCGGCGATGAAGCGGCAGTTCCAACGGCTGGGTTTTGCCTTCGACTGGCAGTGCGAAGTCACGACCTGCCTGCCCGATTACTACCGCTGGAACCAGTGGTTTTTTATCAAGATGTTCGAGCGCGGCCTGGCCTACCGCAAGCAGAGCAAGGTGAACTGGTGCCCCCTGTGCGCGACCGTGCTGGCGAATGAGCAGGTGGTGAACGGCTGCTGTTGGCGGCATGAGGAGCAGCCGGTAGAACTGCGCAGTCTGGAGCAGTGGTTCCTGCGCACGACCGAGTACGCCCAAGAGCTGCTGGATGGGCTGGACGCGCTGCCCGGTTGGCCGGAGAAAGTGCGCACGATGCAGCGCAACTGGGTCGGGCGGAGCGAGGGCGCGGAGGTTTCGTTCGCGGTAGAAGGGGAAGCCGACCGGATCACTGTGTTTACCACGCGCATCGACACGATCTATGGTGCGACCAGCCTGCAGCTTGCGCCCGAGCACCCGCTGATTGCGGGTTGGGCGGCCCAGGACCCGGCTTTGAAGGCTGAGGTGGACGCGATGCTTGAGCAGCAGCGAGCCGCGCGCGAGGCGGGCGACATGGCCGCGCTTGAAAAACACGGCGCGTTTACCGGGCATCATGCCCGCAATCCGTTCACGGGCGAGCAGCTGCCGGTATGGATCGCCAATTACATCCTGGCCGATTACGGCACGGGCGCGATTATGAGTGTGCCCGCACACGATGCGCGCGATTGGGAGTTTGCGGACAAGTACAACCTGCCCGCACGCAAAGTAGTCGAGGTGCCCGGGGCTGAAAACGTCCTGCCGGTGCTTGAGGATGAAGGTGCGGTGCTCGTGAACTCCGGCCCGTCGTATACCGGGCTTTCCTGCGCCCAAGCGCGCACACGCATGAGCGCCGAAGCCGAGCGCGGCGGATGGGGGCGCGCGACCGTGACCTACCGGCTGAAGGACTGGGGCGTGAGTCGCCAGCGCTACTGGGGCACGCCCATCCCCATGCTGTATTGCGAGGGCTGCGGGATTGTGCCCGTGCCCGAGAGCGAACTGCCCGTGCTGCTGCCGGAGAACATCGCGATCACGCAGCAGGGCGGCTCGCCGCTCGCGCAGGTCCCTTCGTTCGTCAACGCGATCTGTCCGAAGTGCGGCGGCGCGGCGCGGCGCGAAACCGACACCATGGACACTTTTGTCGATTCGAGTTGGTACTTTTACCGCTACACCGACGCCCGCAACGACACGGCTCCGTTTGCGAAGGAAAAAGCCGCGTACTGGTTTCCCATCGACCAGTACATCGGCGGGGTGGAGCACGCGATCCTGCACCTGATTTACTCGCGGTTCTGGACCAAGGTGATGCGCGATCTGGGTCTGATCGAAAATGCCGAGCCGGCGGAGCGGCTGTTCACGCAGGGCATGGTGATCCGCAACGGCGCGAAGATGTCGAAGTCGAAGGGCAACGTGGTGTCGCCGGACGAGATGATCGCGCGCTACGGGGCCGATGCGACGCGCATGTATGCGTTGTTTGCCGCGCCGCCTGACCGGGATCTCGAATGGCAGGAGGATGGGGTCGCGGGGGTGTCGCGGTTTCTGGCCAAGGTGTACCGGTTTGTGCTGCGGCATGGGGCACCGGGCGTGCAGGAGTCGCTGGAGGACAGCGCGGCGGCTGAGGACGTGCTGCGCAAACTGCACCAGACCATCCGCAAAATCACCGAAGACTTCGACGATCGCTGGCACTTTAACACCTGCATTGCGGCTGTGATGGAGCTGACCAATACGCTGACCGCAGCGGAGCGGTTCGCTTCGGGCGCGATTGCGCCGCCCGTGGTGCAGCATGTGCTGCGGCGGCTGGTGCTGTTGTTGGCCCCATTCGCACCGTACCTAGCGTGCGAGCTATGGGCTGTGCTTGGGGAGACCAGCAATCTGCTGCGGACGCCGTGGCCCGCCTTTGACCCGGCGCTCGCTAGGGAAAACGAGCTGGAACTGCCGGTGCAGATCAACGGCAAGCTGCGCACGGTGGTGCGGCTGGCGGCGGATGCGGGCGAGCCCGCCCTGCGTGAGGCGGCGCTGAACGATGAAAAGGTGCAGGCGGCGCTTGCGGGCAGGCAGGTGGTGAAGACGATCGTGGTGCCGGGCAAGCTGGTGAACCTGGTGGTGCGGTAGGGCGGGTGTGCGATGGTCAAGCGAATTCCTGCTAGGCGCTCATCCTGAGAGGGCGTATGCGAAGTCTTACAACCCAAAGCTCCGAACAAAATCAGGTTCATCCTGAACGGAGTGAAGGATCTGTTTTTTGCTTGCACCACCGGCAAAAAGCAGATCCTTCGTCGCTCCGCTCCTCAGGATGACCCGTCAAGGAGAGTGGCGCTATGGCAAGCCTGAAGGCTTTCTCGTGAGCACCCTCTCGGGAAGGCCCATCGAACCCGTCCCGCTGTTCGCCGAGCTGCGGCGCAGGCCGCGG
>CAXTKZ010000132.1:0-3979 GCA_964244985.1 uncultured Acidobacteriaceae bacterium | reverse complement strand
TGGGTGCTTTCCTTTGCCTGGGGGCGCGCGGCGGTGCTCCATCGGTTCGATGGACGCCTCCGGCACCGTCCCTGGCTTTTGGCACAGGCAGAAACAGTGCGCATCGCGGCCCTGTTTGGCATTTGGGGCATGTGGCTCGGGTTGGCCGAGGCTGCCTACCGACGGATCAACAACGGGGAGCCCGCTCTGGTTTCCGTGATTCTTTTGGCTGGGGCGACCGTTGCTGCCTTGATGTACGCGACGCCCATCCGCCGCACGGCGCTGCTCGCCTGCATCCTGGCATTGGTTGAGAACCGGTCGTTTTCCAGCGTGTGGCGGCGCGCCTGGAGCCTTCATCGCCTTCCGGCGGTCCAGCCGCTGCGCAAAGCGGTCAACCGTGTCCGGCTCATCCTGGGGGGTGCCGCGCTTCTGCTTACTTTTGTGCCTGATCCCTTCCCGTTCGGGCCGCTGCTCGTTGCCTGGTGGGTCCTGCTCACGCTGCCCTCGCTGGCCGCGGCGGATGCCTGGCGCTTGAGCGCCACCTTTGCCGTGCTTCGCACGGTAGAGGCGACCGACCCCGGGCGCAAGCTAAACTGAGAACCGTGCCCACCACCGCCAGCGCTTCATCCTCCCTCGTTATTCTCGATTTCGGCTCGCAATATACGCAGTTGATCGCGCGGCGCATCCGCGAGCTCAATGTATTTTCAGCGGTGCTGCCGTGTACGGCTCCGCTTGCGGAGATCCAGGCGCTCAACCCGCGCGGGATCGTGCTTTCGGGCGGCCCGTCGTCGGTGTATGACGCGCATGCGCCGCAGGCCGACCCCCAAATTCTCAGGATGGGGCTGCCGGTGCTTGGCATCTGCTACGGCCTGCAATGGATTGTGCACACACTCGGCGGCAAGGTGGAGTCGGCTGCCCGGCGCGAGTACGGGGATGCTGAAGTGTCCATCGTGGACCGCGACACACCGCTGTTTGCGGGGTTGGGGGAGAGCCTGCGGGCATGGATGTCGCACGGGGACGAAGCCCTGGAGCTCCCTCCCGGTTTTCACGTCACGGCGAAGACCTCCAACGCTCTTGCCGGCATCGCGAACGAGGCCGAGCGCATCTGGGCTGTGCAGTTTCACCCGGAAGTGCACCACACGCGCGAAGGCATGGAGCTGCTGCGGCGGTTTGTGCTCGGCATCTGCGGGGCTGAAGGGGACTGGACCTCCGAGCACTTCATCACGCAAACGGTTGCCGCGATCCGCGCGCGGGTGGGCTCCGGGCATGCGATCTGCGCGATCTCGGGCGGGGTGGACTCATCGGTCGCGGCGACGCTCGTGCACCGCGCCATCGGCGACCAGCTTACGTGCGTGTTTGTCGACAACGGCGTGCTGCGCAAAGGCGAGTTTGAGAAAGTGCAGGCAAATCTGCGCGGCAATTTGGGGCTCAACCTCGTCGTGGTGGACGCGCGGGCGCGGTTTCTGGAGAAACTGGCGGGCGTGAGCGATCCCGAAACAAAGCGGAAAACGATCGGGCGCGAGTTTATCGAGGTGTTCGACGAAGAAGCCGAGCGCATCGCCGTCGAAACGGGCGGCGTGGATTGGCTGGTGCAGGGTACGCTGTACCCGGATGTGATCGAGTCGGCCTCGGTGCACGGGCCGTCGCACGTTATTAAAAGCCACCACAATGTTGGAGGCCTGCCGGAAACAATGCGGCTGAAGCTGATCGAACCGCTGCGGGATTTGTTCAAGGATGAGGTTCGCCGCGTGGGCCGCGAAATGGGTATGCCGGAGGACATTCTCGGACGTCAACCTTTTCCCGGGCCCGGTTTGGCGGTGCGCATCCTGGGTGAGGTAACGCCGGAGCGCGTGGCGGTGTTGCAGGAGGCGGACGAGATCGTCGGGGATGAGATCAAGCGTGCCGGGCTCTACAACAACATTTGGCAGGCATTTGCAGTGCTGCTGCCGATCAAGAGCGTCGGGGTCATGGGCGACCAACGGACCTATGCCGACGCCTGCGCCATCCGCGCGGTGACATCGGAAGACGGCATGACGGCGGACTGGGCGCTTATCCCTTACGAGGTACTTGGGCGCATCTCCAACCGAATCGTGAATGAGGTGTGGGGCATCAACCGCGTGGTGTACGACATCACTTCCAAGCCGCCGGGCACGATCGAGTGGGAATGATCTGTATTCTAGTGCCATATGGCACAGCGCATTGAGGATTACGGCGTTATCGGCGACTGCGAAACCGCGGGGCTGGTCGGCAAAAACGGCTCCATCGACTGGCTTTGCTGGCCGAACTTCGCGTCCGACGCATGCCTCGCGGCGCTGCTGGGCGATGAGGGCAATGGCCGCTGGCTGATTGCACCTGCCTCTTCCGCCGCCGATGGGGACGAGTGGACGGCCACCTGGGAGTACATTCCCGATACGCTTGTGCTTCAAACAAAGTGGACCCGCGGCGACGACCAGGTGCTGGTCACGGACTTTATGCCGTCGCGCGGCGGCCACTCGCATATCGCGCGCAAGGTGGAGTGCCTTGCCGGCGAAGCCGCGATGCACATGGAGCTGACGCTTCGCTTCGACTACGGACGCTCGATTCCGTGGGTAACGCGCGAGGGCCATGCCACGCGGGCCATTGCCGGCCCGCATATGGTGCTGCTGCGCACCAACCTTGAAACGCATGGACGCGACCAGAAAACCGTAAGCAACTTCAAAGTTACCGAGGGTGGGCATGTTTGGCTCACCCTGTCCTACGGTCCCTCGGCCGAGCCGGAGCCGCCCGAGATCGATGAGGACGAGGAACTGGAAGATGCCAAGCGGTACTGGTCGGAGTGGGCGAGCAAATGCAATGGAGCCGGCCGCTATACCGAAGCGGTCAAGCGCTCCATGATCACGCTGAAGGCGCTGACGTACCGGCCCACGGGCGGCGTGGTGGCCGCGGTCACCACGTCTTTGCCGGAGCAGTTGGGCGGCCCGCGCAACTGGGATTACCGCTTCTGCTGGCTGCGCGACTCGACGTTTACCCTGCTCGCCTTGATGAACGGCGGATTCTATAAGGAAGCCGAGGCCTGGCAGGACTGGCTGCTGCGCGCCATCGCGGGCTCCCCGGAGCAGGTGCAGATCATGTACGGCATTGCGGGTGAGCGCAACCTGCTGGAGTGGGAGGTGTCCTGGCTTGCCGGTTACGAGGGATCCAAACCGGTGCGCATCGGCAATGCCGCGTCCGGGCAGCTGCAGCTCGATATTTACGGTGAGGTGATGGATGCGTTCTTCCATGCGCTGGCAGCGGTGAAAGCACCGCGCAGCGTGGATCTGCACCTCCAGGAGTTGTTGATCAATCACCTGCTGACGGTGTGGACGCAGCCGGACCAGGGCATCTGGGAAACTCGCAGCGGCGCGCAGCACTTTGTGTACTCAAAGATGATGGTGTGGGTGGCGCTGGACCGGGCGATTGCCATTGCCGAGCATACGGGCAACGATGTGCCGCTCGATACGTGGAAAGCGGCGCGCGACAAGGTGCATGCAGAGGTCTGCGATAAGGGCTTCAACAAGAAGCTGAACGCGTTTACGCAGGTGTACGGCGGGGAAGAGCTCGATGCGTCCCTGCTGTTGATGCCGCAGTTGGGGTTCCTGCCTCCGAGTGATCCTCGCGTGAAAGGCACCATTGAGGCGATTGAAAAAGGCCTGATGCAGGATGGCCTGGTGCTGCGCTACAACACGGGAAAATCGAGCGACGGCCTGCCGCCGGGCGAGGGGACGTTCCTTGCCTGCTCCTTTTGGATGGTCAGCTGTTTGAAGCTGATCGGGCGGGAAGCGGACGCGCGCAAGCTGATGGACAAGCTATTGGCACTGCGTAATGACCTAGGCCTTTTATCGGAAGAATACGACACGGCAAAGAATCGGCAGGTCGGCAACTTCCCGCAGGCTTTCTCGCATATCGCGATGGTGAACGCGATCTTCGACCTGGAAGGAAACGACCAGAAAATGCGCCTGCGGCACCAGCGCAACACCAGCGC
>CAXTKZ010000131.1:0-7098 GCA_964244985.1 uncultured Acidobacteriaceae bacterium | reverse complement strand
CCGTGCTTCATCCAGCTTTGCTTTCCAAATACGAGCCAGTCATCGGCCTCGAAGTGCACGTGCAGCTGCTGACCCGCACCAAGGCGTTTTGCGGCTGTGAAAACCAGTTCGGTGCCGCCCCCAACACGCTTGTCTGCCCAGTCTGCCTGGGCCTGCCCGGGGCGCTGCCCGTGCTCAATGCCCGCGCGGTCGAGTTTGCCGCCCGCGCCGCTATGGCCATCAACGCCGAAATCCGCGAGCGGAGCGTGTTTGCGCGCAAAAACTACTTCTACCCCGACCTGCCCAAGGGCTATCAGATTTCGCAGTTCGACAAGCCGCTGGCGGAGCATGGCTGGCTCGATGTCGACACTCCGGAAGGCGGCAAGCGCATCGGTATCACCCGGCTCCATATGGAAGAGGACGCGGGCAAAAGCCTCCACGACGGCTTGCCCGACTCGGCCCTCAACACCTCCGTCGACCTGAACCGCTGCGGTACGCCCTTGATCGAGATCGTGTCGGACCCGGACATCCGCACGCCCGACGAAGCATATGAGTACCTGACGAAGCTCAAGGAAATCCTGCTGTATACCGGTGTTTCCGACTGCAACATGGAAGAAGGCTCACTGCGCTGCGACGCCAACGTGAGCGTGCGCCCGCGCGGGCAAGTCGAGTTCGGCACCAAGGCCGAGGTCAAAAACGTCAATAGTTTCCGCTATATCCGCGCCGCGCTCGCTTATGAGATCGAGCGCCAGGTGGAGCTGATCGAGTCCGGCGAGCGTGTGGTGCAGGAGACCCGCTTGTGGAACGCCGGCGAAGGCCGCACCTTCTCCATGCGCTCCAAAGAGCAGGCCCACGATTACCGCTATTTCCCCGAGCCCGACCTACCCGCGCTCATGGTGAGCGCTGAAACACAGGCCGCCATCCGCGCCGCGTTGCCGGAGCTGCCGGAAGCGCGCCGCGCCCGCATGATCGCCGAATACGGCATCACCGCGCAGGACGCCCAAACCCTGACCGCGACGCGCCTCTTCGCCGACCAGTTCGAGGCCGCTGCCCGCGCGGCTAAAAACCCCCGCCGGGTTGCCAACCTGGTGCAATCCGAGCTGACCGCGCGGCTCAAGGCGCGCGGATTGGAGATGGAGCAGTCGCCCATCACCATGGCCGGCATCGCGCAGGCTGCCGACCTGCTGGAAGAAGCGAAGCTGTCGAGCAAGCAGCTCAAGCAGCTGTTCGATTCTGCCTTTGAAAGGGGCGAGGATTTCCCGGTCGTGTACGAGCGCGAAAAACCCGAGCAAATCTCCGACACAGGTGCGATCGAGCGCATGATCGACGAGGCCATTGCCGCCAACCCGAAGCAGGTGGAACAGTTCCGCGCGGGCAAAACCACGGTTGCGGCATTTTTCGTGGGCCAGGTGATGCGCCTCAGCAAAGGGCAGGCCAACCCAGCGCTCGTCAATCAGCTGGTGGCGGCGAAGCTCAACGCTTAAGGGTGCTGAAACAGCGCACGATATTAGATGCAAGCGCTCGTGGCCGGAGCAGGCAGCGGCGAGCTTTCCTGACGCGTTTCAAACATCTAAGTCTTTCGAAGGTTCTCTATCGAACACAACTGAGCCGCTGAAACAAATAGCGTTGTGTTCACTAAAAGACGGCTCCTGACCCATTTGTCCCGCTTCAGCACCTCCCAGGAAATCCCTCCGCCTTTCGAGACAGGCAAACATGTACAGGAATGGGCTGGAACAGCGGGTGGCACTCTCCACACGCAATCTCACTCTCAACACACTTCCCAAGCCGCTGCTGGAGGAGCTTGCGCCCTCCTTTATGCGCGTCGATCTTCCCCTCGGCACCGTTCTTATCAAACCGGAGCGCGCCAGCCCCTGGGTGTACTTCCTCAATCGCGGCATGGCATCGGTCAGCAACCTCGATGCGGGCGGCACCCCGCTTGAGGTCGGCATCATCGGCCGCGAAGGCATGGTCGGCGTCCAGGCGCTGCTCGGACACCGGCAAACGCGCAATGCCGTGCTGATGCAGGGCAGCGGCGATGGGCTGCGCATCCGCGCCGAGCTGCTGCGCGAACACCTGCTGACCAATCCCCAGGCGCTGCAGGCCATGCACACTTTTGTTTTTTCCTTCATGGAGCAAAGCTCGCAGCTGATCCTCTGCAACCGGCTCCATTCGCTTGAAAATCGGCTTGCCCGCTGGCTTCTTTCAGCGGGCGACGCCATGGAAGGCCCGAGATTGCAGCTTACCCAGGAGTTTCTTGCGGAAATGCTCGGCGTGGGCCGCCCCGCCGTTACAATCGCGGCCGGCATCCTGCAGCGCAGCGGCCTGATTCTTTACAGCCGAGGCCACGTGGAACTGCTAAATCGCGATGGGCTGAAAAGCATCGCCTGCGAGTGCTACGGCAGTATTCGCGCCACCTATGCAGGCTGCTATCCGGGGCTGGTGCACTAGGGCGCGCTGAGCGCCCTAAGCGCCCAGCATCAGCTTGCGGTGCAGCACGCCCAGCATCGCGCCTTTTAGAAGATATGCGAGCTCGGGGTCGTACCGGTAGCCTTCATCGCGTAGAAACGCGTGCGCCGCGTTTACCTCAAACCATTGATAGTTCGCGCCCACCTCATCGAGCCGGGCCAGGATTTTGCGCCTGCCCTCGAGCGGCACATGCGGGTCCTGTCGGCCCCAGAGATGCAGCAGCTCGCCTTTGATCTCGCCCGCGCGGGCGAGTGAATCGTCCTGCTTGCCCTCGCCGAGCGTACCCGAGTGGATATCCGTCGCATAAAAGCAGACCGCCGCCCGCACCTCCGGGTTCATGGCCGCGCGAAATGCCAAGTGACCGCCTAAACAGATCCCGATAACCCCGAGCCGCCCGCTGCACTCGTCCATCCCCGCCATATGCCGCAGCAGCGAGCGCGCATCATCGTCATAGACGGCGAGCTTCTTTGCAAACTTATCGTGGTTGCCCTTGTCCGAGCCGGCCTGGTCGTAGGCGAGCACCGTGCCCGCGGGCTCCAGCTCGTGATACACTTCCGGCACCGCGACAAGGTAGCCATGCCCCGCAACAAACGACGCGAACCGGCGGATTGGCCCGGTCATCTGGAAGATCTCCGAGTAGAGAATCACGCCCGGAAATGGGCCCCCTGACGCCGGATGGAAAAAGTAAGTCCGCATGGCGCCGTTTGCGGTCGGAACATCGACAACCAAATCGTCTTTCAGAATCATGCCTTCAGTCCTTTTCTGCCGATATCGCGCCGGTAATACATGCCGTTGAAGCGGATGCGCTCCATCCCCGCGTAGGCGTGGTCGAGTGCCTCGGCCAGGGTCGCCCCCGCCGCGCACACGCTCAACACGCGTCCGCCCGCGGTCCAGTAGTTGCCGTTGCGCAGGGTCGTGCCCGCGTGGAACACCTCGACGCCGGGCAGCGTTTTCACCTCCGCCAAACCGCTGATGCATTCGCCGGAGCGGTACGCCCCGGGGTAGCCCTCGGACGAGGCAACCACACAGGCCGAAGCGCCGGGCCGCCAACGAAACTCCGTGTCGCTCAAACGGCCTTCCACACAGGATTGCAGTGCTTCATACAAGTCGCTTTCAAGCCGCATAAGAATGGCCTGCGTTTCCGGGTCGCCGAAACGGGTGTTGTATTCAAGCACTACCGGACCGCGGGCAGTCATCATCAAGCCGATAAACAGCACTCCAACAAACGGGGTACCTTCCGCGGCCATGCCGTCGATCGTTGGCTGCGCGATATGGCGCACGATCCACTCGCGCATTTCGGGCGCGAGCATCGCATCGGTCGAGTACACGCCCATGCCGCCCGTGTTCAGGCCCGTGTCGCCTTCGCCGATGCGCTTGTGGTCCCCGGCGGGCGGCAGCGCGGCAATGTGCCTGCCATCGCTCATCACAAGAAACGACAGTTCTTCGCCCTCGAGAAACTCCTCCACCACAACGCTCGCAACAGGCGCGCCCAGCAGGGTGCCGTTGAACAACCCCGCCGCGGCCTGCTCCCCATCGGCGCGGTGGGGACAGATCAAAACCCCCTTGCCCGCATGGAGGCCGTCGGCCTTGACCACGACCGGCCCACTTAACAGGTCAAGAGCTTCTTTCACTTCCGCTGCCGACGCACACACGGCATAGTTCGCTGTGGGAATCGCGTGACGCTGCAGAAAGCGCTTGGCCCAGCTTTTGCTCGACTCCAGCTGCGCCGCTGCCTGCGTCGGCCCGAATACCGGGAGGCCGCGCTGCTGCAAAATGTCCACCAGCCCCAGCGCCAGCGGCACCTCGGGGCCTACCACCGTCAGGTCGGGTGCTTCGCGCATGGCCAGCTGGACCAGCGCGTCCACATCGCCCGCATCGACCGGCACGCAGCGGGCCAGGCTCGCGATGCCGCCGTTGCCCGGCGCGCACACGATTTCGCCCACGCGCCGCGACTGCTTCAGCGCCCAGCACAGGGCATGCTCGCGCCCGCCGCCGCCGATTACCAAAACTTTCGCGTCCGCCATCGCCTAAGCCAGCGCTTTCGGTATGGCTTGTTCCCACCGGCCTTGCGCCTTCAGGATCAACTCCACCACTTCACGCGCGCTTCCGCGTCCCGCGGCTCGTTTGGTCACGTAATGGCACACGCGCTTCAGCTCCGGCGCGCTCTCCGGGACGCACACCGCCAGCCCCACACGCTCGGCCAGCGGAATGTCGGGCAGGTCGTCGCCCATCCAGCACACTTCTTCCGCCGTCACGCCTGCTTTTTGGAGCACTTCTTCAAACGCGACGGTCTTTTTCGGTTGCCCCAGGTACACATAATCGACTTTCATTTCCTCGGCGCGGCGGAGCACCGCGGGCGAGCGCCGCCCGGTGATAAAGCCCGTCTTGATCCCCATGGTGTGCGCGAGCGACAGCCCCTGCCCGTCCTGCGCGTTGAACACCTTCATCTCGCTCACCGTGCTCGTACCCGACTCCTCCACCGCTGCGATCAGGCACACGCCGCCGTCGGTAATCGTACCGTCCACATCCATCAAAAACACTTTAATGCGGCGGGCGCGCTCCATGACTTGGGGGTTCGCGAACTCTTCTTCATCGGCCATAGGAGCCATGGTACCCCGTATACTCGGGACTACGTGCCCCCAGCTGCCCCAGCCGCGCCCTCCCGCGCTTTGCCAAAACCCCGCGCTCCCTTCCGCAACGCCAAACGGCTGTTTCTTCATCTCGGCCCCGCCTTTGTGGCGAGCATCGCCTACACCGACCCAGGCAACTTCGCCACCAATTTTGCCGCGGGCGCGCACTCCGGCTACAAGCTGTTATGGGTCCTTTTGTGGTCGAACCTGATGGCGATGCTTATTCAATACCTGTCGGCGAAACTGGGCATCGCGACCGGCAAAACCCTTCCGCAAAACTGCCGCGAGCATTTTTCCCGGCGCACCGCCCTGGGACTGTGGGCGGCAGCTGAGATCGCTGCCCTGGCCACAGATCTTGCCGAGTTTCTGGGCGCGGCACTCGGCTTTTATCTCCTGTTCGGCCCTTGGTTTCTCCATCACGGCTGGTCGCGCACCGGCACCCTTTTTTTCGCGGCCGGCGTGGCCACGATTTTTGTATTCGCATTGCTTGCGCTTGAAACGCGCGGCTTCCGCAAGCTTGAAATCGCCATCATCGGCTTTGTCGCGGCTATCGCAAGCTGCTACGCGCTTGAGCTTGCGTTTGTCCACCCGGCCTGGCAGCTGGTGGCCCTCCACACCCTCGTGCCGGAAGCAGGTGGCAACAGTATCTACGACGCGGTTTCCATGCTGGGCGCGACCGTGATGCCGCACGTGGTGTACCTCCACTCCGCGCTGGTGCAGCCGCGTGTGCGGGAACAGGTACTGCGGCGCGACATCCCCCGGCACAACTACCTTTCGCGGCTCCGGCTGCTCTCTTACGAGAAGCTCGATGTGCTGTTTGCGATGAATGGAGCCTGGCTGGTCAACTCCGCCATGGTGATCGTCGCGGCGGGTGCCTTCGCCCACCATGGTGCCGCGCAGGGCGACATCTCCATTGAGGACGCCCATAAAACTCTCGGCCCCCTGCTCGGCCCGGCGTCGGCAACTATTTTCGCGATTGCGCTCCTGTGCTCCGGCCTGTCGTCGTCGACGGTCGGCACCATGGCGGGCCAGGTCGTGTTGGAAGGCTTTCTTGAAGTTCGGTTTTCGATCTTTTTGCGGCGGCTGCTTACGCTGATCCCCTCGCTGATCGTGATCGGCACGGGCCTCGACGCGCTTAAAATCCTCATCCTGTCCCAGGTGGTGCTGTCATTTGCGCTGCCGTTTGCTCTTGTGCCCCTGCTCCTGCTCACCAGCCGCGCCGGGGTCATGGAGCGCTTTGTCAATACGCGGGCAACCCGCTATGCGGGCTGGTTGATTACTTTGCTTATCGTAGGCCTGAATGCACTGCTGCTTTGGCAGACGGCAACGGGCTCTTAGCAGCCTGGGGGCCGACGAGGCCGCGATGCATGGCTTTCAGCAGCACGCCGTCGGGCGTATCTCCGCTCAGCTCCCAAATCATCATGCCGCCCAGGCCGTGCGCTCGGGCGTACTCGGCTTTCACGCTGACCGAAACCGGATCCTCAAAGGTCCAGAACTCCTTGCCGTCATACAGCCAGGGCGCGCCCGAGTGCGCATCGCGGAACGGAGCGGATGCCTCGGGCAGCGCCGCAATCTCGCGGTAAGGCCGGTCTTCGTGTATGGGGTCGCCGCTCATGCCCAGGCCGTGCAGCGCGCCCGCCTCGTCTACGCCCGACCAGTGATAGCCGTAAAAAGGAATGCCCAGCAGCAGTTTGGCCGCGGGCACCCCGGCAGTCTCGTACTCCTGCACGGTGCCGTCCACCGTACCGCTTTCGCGGATCACGCCCTCGATGGGGTACAGGGGCGCGATGATGCCAGTCAGCTTCTGCCAGGGGCCGTTGTAGTCGTAGTTCATCAGGCCCACACGGTCCACGGTTTGGGCGACCAGAGGCCAGTCGACTCCGGGGTAGCGGCCCACACCCGGCGCGGCGGCAATGGTCAGCAGGACCGGCGTATGCGCTTGTGACGCGTAGACGGCCAGCTGCTTGCGGAACTCAAGGAGCAGCGCGTTGAAGTTCTGCCCGTCGGTTTCGGTTTTTGGGTA
>CAXTKZ010000130.1:0-7130 GCA_964244985.1 uncultured Acidobacteriaceae bacterium | reverse complement strand
GCCGCGATTACATCGTCTACATCGCGCGGGATGACAAGGCCGATCGGGACTTGACGGTAATTGGAGGAGTCCGTCGCGTACAGCGCCCGCGAGCCCGCGTCGAACCGCACTTCGCCCTGCACTGCCTTGCGCAGGTCTGCGGCTAAGTTAACAGCTGGGACAGAACGGGTTTGCAGGATGGGGAAAGCGGGGGAGCTCACCGGCTCAGAATAGCAGTGCGATCCCAGGAGATTTCAGCTGGAACGCCGCGTTGAGGGCACGCCAAGCTCGCCTGACCGACATCTCTCATCCAGCCATTTTACGTGCCAGCGCGCTTCTTCAAAGTAACCGTTCAGCCCTGTGCTGTCTTCAACCCAGCTATCAAACGCTACAGCGAAGTCACTGTGATCGGATGTGAAAATGAGAAACCCTCCTGTTCTCTCGCGATCGTTTTGGACCTCGACGAACCTGCCACACTCTTTACCTTGAACGATCTGTCCGACTTTGCCGATTGGGATTTCGTCCATGATCGGTTATTTTTAAAAATCCTTTCCATGCTGGCCTACGCATACACCTTTTCAAGGCAGCTCGCATGCGAGTTTGCGGAATAAGAGTTTTCCTACATGGGGAGGTTTACCGCAGCCCGTACGGCCACTCATCCGCGACCACATCCAGGTCGTTCAGCATCGCCATGGCGGCTTCCACGTTGCGGCGCATCGCCGGGCGTTCTTTCCTTGGGGTGCCGGGGTCTTCTTCCACGGCGACCACGCGCCCATATGGCCAGCACTGCCCAGGCAGCGCGGCGAGCGCTTCCGGTACATCGATGAGGCGCAGAGTCAGCTCGCCCTTGCCCCCACCGGCGGGCACCAGACGCACCGACGGCAGCACCCCGTTGGGGAGTGCGGTCATGCCCTGAGGCATGGCGACGCGCAGCGTGATCGCCTTACGTCCGACCACCAGAAAGGGGTTGCCCCAACCGTCGACTGAGCGTACCTGGAGATAGCGCCCCTTCGCGGGCGGGGGCAGCATGGCCAGTTGGCCTTCCGCGGCCTGGATGCCTTTGCGGGCTGCTGCGGCTTCGTCCGCTTCCTGCTGCCGGGCCGCCGCAGCCTGTGCCGCAGCTGCTTTGTCGGCTTCGGTCGCATGCTCGGTACAGCCGGAGAAAAAACAGGCACAGACCAGTAACGCAGGGTAGAGGGGAGAAGGTAAGGAGTAAGAGCGCCCGATCCGCCCCCGCTGTGCAAACAGCTTCAAGCCCGTCGACCTTCCGCGGGCTGCCATGCATCCCGGCGGGAGCGCGCCACCGCGTCCAGCACCCCATTCAAGAAGTTCAGCGACTCCGGCCCGGCATAGCGCTTCGCGACTTCCAATGCCTCATTGATAACGATGGGCGCGGGTGTGCCGGGAAAGCCCAGCATTTCAGCAATCGCCATCCGCAAAACATTGCGATCCACGGCCGGCATGCGCTCCAAACGCCAGTTTTGCGCATGCGCGCTGATCAGCTCGGCAATCTCGTCGGACTTCACATTTGCCACGCGGTACAGGTCCTCGGCGAAGCCGCGTATGTCGGGCTCGACCGGATCGTGCGCGTCCCAAAAGCTTTTTCGGACCTGCTCGGGCGACTGCTTCCCCACGTCGGCCTGGAACAGCATTTGCATCGCAAGCTCCCGGCTTTTACGTCGTTTGCCGATGTGCGTGCTCATACCGCGAACCTGAGGGGAGAGGGGAGAGGGTGGAGGGGAGAGGATGTCATGCGGATGTTCCTTCAGCAATTTTGCGGTGCAGCGAGGCCATTTCAATCGCTGCCGAGGCTGCTTCAAATCCCTTATTGCCCGCCTTCAACCCGGCGCGGTCCAATGCCTGTTCGAGCGTTTCGCAGGTCAACACGCCGAAGGCATGGGGCACGCCGGTTTCCCCCTGCGACTGCCCGATGCCCCGCGCGACCTCGTTATAGATGGCCTCATAGTGCGCGGTTTCCCCGCGCAGCAGCACACCCAGCGTCACAATGCCGGCAAAGCGCCCCGTCCCCGCCAACTTGCGCGCCGCGTCCGGGATCTCCCATGCACCGGGAACGCGCACAATCTCGATATCTTCGCGCTTCACCCCGGAACGCAGGAAGCAGTCGAGTGAGCCCCCAAGCAGCCGGTCGGTGATCACGGCATTCCAGCGCGCGACGACGATCGCAAAGCGCATGCCGGTCGCGACCAAGTCGCCTTCAAGTGCGGCGGGCTTTCCTTTAAGCGGGTCTGTCCACTGCCAGAATGCGATGGGGATGCCGGGCACGGGCTGCACGGTAAACAGGTCGGACTTCCAGGCGGTGGCGGCAATCGGACTCAAACGCTTCGCGACCTCGACGTCGTCCGCGCCCATGCGCCGCAGCCACGCTTCCGCGGCGTCGCGCATACTGGGCAGGGAGGTTGCCTCCACCAGGAGCTCCGCCGGCAGCTCAAACATGCCGTCAATCCATTCAATTCCACCCACGGGTGCCCGAAAGTTTGCACCCCGACTCGTCTCGTCTTCCCAGCCGGGTCCGGGCTCAAAGCCAAGCGCCGAAAAAAAGCTGTGGAGCCGGTCGTACACAGCCGGCGTGCTGGTGGAGCGGACGATCGTGAGGCCCTTGATCACACCTTCAAAGATAACAGGCGGCTTCTTGAAGCTGCGACTCCGAAAGCACTTGAAAAGCTCTGTGGCATGGAGGGGCGGCGTTGCATCCGCCAAAACTCAGGGCAAACACCCACCAGGGAGTTGATGCATCTGAGTGATCGGGCAACAACACGCCCCTACACTTCGACCCGCCGCCCTTCAAACGGTGGGTTTGCACCTGTCCTCCAATCCCGGAGCACCACCAGGAGACGCTTCTATGTTCATGCGTACTGAAAAGCTTTTGATTCCTCTCCAAAAACCGAAAAGCCCCGATCCGAACGGCGCGGCCGCCATCCAGGAGCTGCTTGGTGGCAAATTCGGCGAAATGTCAACCCTGAACAACTACCTCCACCAGTCATTCGCCTTCAAGGAAAAGAAAAAACTCAAGCCCTTTTACGACCTGATCGCCTCGATCACCGCTGAAGAGCTCGGGCATGTGGAGCTTATCTCGACGGCGATCAACCTGATGCTTGAAGATTCAGTGAAGCCGGGCGATCCGACAAGCGCGCCGCTCCAAGATGCGGCGCAGCTCAGAAATACTCACCACACTATTGTGGGCGGCGGCGGGCACCAGGTCATGGACTCCATGGGCCACTTTTGGACGGGGCAAAATGTGTTTTCAAGCGGCAATCTGGTCGCTGACCTCCTCCACAATTTCTTTCTAGAAACGGGTGCGCGTATGCACAAACATCGCTGCTACCAGATGACCGAAAACCAGGCGGCGCGCGACGTAATCGGCTACCTGATGGTGCGCGGCGGCGTCCACCAGGCGGCGTATGCAATGGCGCTGCGGAAGATTACGGGCGTGGAAATGACGAAGATGCTGCCCACGCCGAACATCGATGATGCGAAAATCCCCGAAGCACGCAAGTGGCAGGCGATCGGCAGTCATCGCGACCTATACACCTTCAACACGCAGGGCGAGTACCTGGATATGAAGGGTGTGTGGTCGGGCGTGGCGGACTGGGCCGATGGGCAGTCGCTCGAAGTAAAGGAAGGCACGCCGGAGTACGCGGCGGAAGGCCCGGTGATCGGCGAAGCAACGCAGCTGTTCTCGCCCGACTACGCGCCGGAAGAGATTTACGAGATCGCGGCGCAGTTGATGCAAAAGGGCGGCATTTCACCCCTGCAGCCAGGCGATGGACGACACTCGCGCTACCAGGCAAGCACCCCGGACTCGCCCGGCGCGAGCGCGCAGCCGGTGGTGAAGGGGTAAGCGGCGGGCAAGCGCTTTCAAGAGGAAAGGGGATTTGTTCTCACGAGCAAGACCCCTTTCCCAGATTTCTTTCGCTCCATTCAGTTGCTTCCCTTCATCCCGCTTTCTGTTCGGCTTCTTTCGCCTTATTGGTTGTTTTCCGGCGTCGGCTTTGCCAGAAAGCTGTCCACATTCTGTTTGTCCACCAGGGCTACGCCGGTGTCCACAAAGGCGGGCACGGGCGAGGATGGGTTGCCCGCATAATCCTTGCCGAGCGGCAGCGGTTTTTCATGGAGCGCGGCTAGCGCCTTCAACCCCAGGTAGGCCATGGTGTACGGTTTTTGCGCGATAGTCGCGTCCACAACCCCATTGCCCACGGCCACCAGGACATTGTGATCCGTGTCCATTGCGATCAGCGTGCGGTCTTTCACACCCATCCGATTGAAGGCTTCCGCCACCTCTTTGCCCGCCGAGGCTTCCAGGCAGATAAATCCGTCGATTTTGGCCGGGCCCGTGCGCCGGAGGTATTCCTGCGCTTTATCGAGCGCGCTGCCGGAATCGCCCTTGATATCGAACACCTCGGCAACCTTGATGCCTGGGTTCGAGGCGAACACATCCTTGTACCCCCTTAAGCGCTCGTTCAGGTTTTCCTGCGAAGGGTTGGTGAAGAACACAACATTGCCTTTTCCCTTGAGCTCGGCAACGGCGCGCTGCCCGCCAAGCCGCCCGGCCTCAAGGTTGTTGGTGCCGATAAAGTACAAGCGCTCGGAGTCGGGCGCGTCCGCGTCGATCGTGATGACGGGCACCCCGGCCGCGGTGGCGGCGTTGATCTCGGGCGTCAGCAGGGCGGGGTCCGATACGGAGATCAGAATGCCTGCGGGTTTGCGGGCCAGCATGTCCTTGAACTCGCGCAGCTCGACATTGGGGTCGAAGGAGTTGGCCCCGCGCATTTCGGCGGACACGTCAAGGTCCGCTGCCGCATGCCCGAGGCCCGCATTGGCCGCCTGCCAATAGGGGAGTCCGATGTTGGTGGCGATGAGGTAGTAATGCTCGCTTTTTGAGTGCGAAGCGCAGCCCGCGGCGAGCGGAAGAATGGACGCAAGGAGAACGAACCTGAAACGCAGCATGGTCAGACCTTTCCGGGCAAGGGAGATGCCGCCGGAGCCGCGGAGAGGGGCGCTCGATTGGGGGGCCCGTTTCCCCGAGTTTCTTCGGTGACGCATCGTACTCCCGGGCCCGGGGAGGTGGAAAGAGGGAAATGCGCGGGATTTCCGCCGCTGCCGCCCAGGAAAAACGGGGATTGCTTGTAAGCTCGAAAGCGGTATGAGCGCGGCGGCAAACTCGGTGGGAGCTTCGGCCCGCTCGGCGGCCCGCCACCTTCGGCGCGCCCTCGGGCGCTCCTTCAGCCATGGCGCGTTTTTGACGGCAAAGGCGGCCGCGTATTCCGAGCTGCTGAGCCTGTTCCCCGCGCTGCTGGTGGCGGCCGCCGTGCTTGCGAAAGCGCCCACTACCGACCTGGTCCGCGCGGACATCCACGGCATGCTCGACGACCTCCTGCCGCTCGACACCATGGCGCTGGCGCAGGGCTACTTCACCCAAAGCCCAGCCGGGGGGCGGCGTCTGCTCGCTTCAGCCGGCTTTCTCGCGCTGTTCGCGGCCATGGGCGTGATGCTGTCGCTGATGGACGGCTTTCGCCGCGCCTACGGGCTGCGCCGTGGGCAGTTCCCTTTTTGGAAAGAGCGGCTGGTCGCGCTTCTGTTAATTCCTTCAACGCTGCTGCCTATGCTGTTCGCGACGGGCTTTGTCGTATTCGGGCACCAGATCGAGCTCAACATGATCGGCAACGCGGACCACGAGCTCAGGGAAGGCGTTCTCCTGGTGTGGCGCGCGGTGCGCTGGCTGGTCGCGCTCGCGACCGGCGTGGCGGTGTGCCAGGTGATTTTTCACTACTCCACCGCCGTACGCCCCCCCTGGGCGCGGACGATTCCGGGCGCGCTGCTTGCCACGGGTACCTGGTTTGGCTCTACCATGGCCTACGGCTGGTATGTCACCCGCTTTGCCGATTACGGGCGCGTGTACGGGCCGCTCGGCGCGGGCATCGCGACCATGGTTTGGCTGTATTTCGTTTCGCTCGCGACGCTGGTCGGCGCGGAGTTCAACGCGGAGGTTTTCCCCTTGTGGGAGGACGAACCGGCGCACATGGACGACGAGCGGGAGCACCCCTAGGGGCCCGCAATGCGGGCGCAAGGCTTGAAGGCAAGGATTGAAATGGTTGGGCAGGCGGCACACAGGATGGGAGCGGCAACGGCATGAAGACACTTGAGGTAAGCAGCGCGGCACAGTCCGCGGGCGCGGTATGGAGCCTGGACGCGAGCGGGAGCGCAACCCTGCGCCGCACAAAGATCGTGGCGACGCTTGGGCCCGCTTCGGGCAATGAAGGGGTATTTCGCGCGCTTCTGCGGGCGGGCCTCGATGTGGCCCGGCTCAACTTTTCGCATGGCGACCAGGCAGACAAGCTCCGCCTGATTGAAATGGTGCGTCGCGTCGGGGATGAGGAAGGAAAGCCAGTCTGCATCCTCGCCGACCTCCAGGGGCCCAAAATCCGCACGGGCAAGCTCGTCGACCGGACCCCCGTGCTGCTCGAAGCGGGACAGCGGCTCGTCATCACGCCCGCGGACGTCCTCGGCACCCGCGAGCGGATCGCGACCACTTTTCCGACGCTTGGTGAAAATCTTGAACCCGGCGCGCGCATTCTTCTGTCCGATGGGCTGATCGAACTTCTTGTGCTGTCGATCGAGGGGGACGACATCAGCTGTACGGTGGTCAACGGAGGGCTGCTGGGCGAAAACAAGGGCATCAACCTGCCCGGCATCGCGGCCAGGGTGCCGTCCCTAACTGAAAAAGACGCGGACGATCTCCGGTTCGCGATCGAGGCGGGCGTGGACGCGATTGCGCTATCGTTTGTGCGCAACGCGGAAGATGTCCGCTTGGTGAAGGACCGGATCGCCGCCGCGGGCGCGGACATCTGGGTGATCGCCAAGTTGGAAAAGCCGCAGGCGGTCGAGAATGTCGATGAAATTCTGGAAGTGGCGGATGGAGTGATGGTGGCGCGCGGCGATCTGGGGGTCGAGGTGCCGCCTGAAAAAGTTCCCGCCATGCAGAAGCTCATCATCCGGCGCGCGGCGGAAGCGCGGAAGCCCGTCATCACCGCCACCCAGATGCTGGAGTCGATGATCGACAACCCGCGCCCCACCCGCGCGGAAGCCTCCGACGTCGCCAATGCGGTCTACGACGGAACGGACGCCGTGATGCT
>CAXTKZ010000129.1:1852-7138 GCA_964244985.1 uncultured Acidobacteriaceae bacterium | reverse complement strand
GCGCAGGAACATATCGATGCAGGACGCAACGAAAGCCTGGCGATTGTCGGGCTGCGCGGCGTCGGCAAAGGCGGCTGCCTTGCCTTCCAGCGAGATCAGGGTGCGGATGTGCGGGAACTTCTGGCGCAGCAGTTGGAGTTGGTGGAATCCGCCCCGCATCGCTTCGCCGGGCTTCAAGGGCTGCCCGCCGGGATCGGGCCCCGGCGGCACGGCATCCGCCACCCCATTCACGCTGTTTGCCGCCGGGTACGGCTCCTGGATGTCCGCCCGCGGATCGGCCACCGCGCAGCGCCCGTTCACGATAAAACTCTGCGAATAGTCGATCTGGTCGAGCAGCGGGGCTGAGCCGCTGGTGAGGAGCTGTTTGGCCGTCCAGGGCGGGGTGCCGTACAGCCCCCATTGCGGGAGATACCCCACCAGAATGGGCTTTTGTGCAAACGCGGCTGTGCTCAGCGAGAACAGAAGGGCAAGGAAAACTCGGGGCATGGTGTGGTAAGACGCACTCTTGGGTCCGCCCGTAGCAGGATTGATTGGTGCCCGGTCACTGCGGTGTGTGCCTCGATCCGGTATGCTTTCCAACACCGGAGTCTAAAATGATGTGCGACATACTGCGGGCTGTTTCCCTTAGGCCGCCCCGCAAGCGCTTTGCAGTAGACTCCGCGCCTGCTATGAAGTGATGCCGCTTCTCCCGAGATAAGGACCCACGCCCCATGAGCACCTCCGCACCCGCTGTTCCCGCTTCCGATTCGTTTCACGCCCGCGCCGCGTTCACCTCCGGCGACACAACCTACACCATCTTCCGCCTCCAGGCGCTCGCCGAGCGCGGCGTCCGGCTCGGGCGTCTGCCGTATTCGCTGCGCATCCTGCTTGAAAATCTCCTGCGCCGCGAGGACGGCGCGACTGTCACCGCTGCCGACATCCAGTTCCTCGCCAACTGGGACGCCGCCGCCGCGCCCTCGCGCGAGATCGCCTTTATGCCCGCGCGTGTGCTCATGCAGGACTTTACCGGCGTCCCCGCGATCGTCGACCTTGCCGCCATGCGCGATGCCATGCGCATCCTCGGCGGCGACCCCGAGCGCATCAACCCGCTGCAGCCCGCCGAGCTGGTGATCGACCACTCCGTGCAGGTGGACGAGTACGGTTCCCCCGCGGCGTACAACGTCAATTCGCTGCTTGAGGTCGAGCGCAACCGCGAGCGCTACGCGTTCCTCAAGTGGGGCCAGACCGCGTTCCGCAACTTTTCCGCCGTGCCGCCCGGCATGGGTATTTGCCACCAGGTCAACCTGGAGCACCTGGCGCGCGGCGTGTTTACAGCAGAAATCGATGGCCAGCAGTACGCCTACCCCGACACGCTGGTCGGCACGGACTCGCACACCACCATGATCAACGGTCTCGGGGTGCTGGGCTGGGGCGTCGGCGGTATTGAGGCCGAGGCAGCCATGCTTGGGCAGCCTGTGTCCATGCTGATTCCACAGGTTGTCGGGTTCCGCATCACAGGCCGTCTGCGTGAGGGTGCAACCGCTACCGACCTGGTCCTGACGGTGACTGAAAAGCTGCGCAAGCACGGTGTAGTCGGCAAGTTTGTTGAGTTCTACGGTCCTGGGCTCCATGAGCTTTCGCTGGCCGACCGCGCCACCATTGCCAACATGGCACCCGAGTACGGCGCGACCTGCGGCATTTTCCCCATCGATGAGGAAACCCTGCGCTACCTCCGGCTTACCGGCCGGCCCGCGTGGCAGGTTGCGCTGGTGGAGGCATACTCCAGGGAGCAAGGGTTGTTCCATGGGCCGGATACGCCGGAAGCTGAGTATTCGTCCACCCTTGCATTGGATCTTGCCGAAGTAGTCCCGAGCGTATCCGGGCCCAAACGCCCGCAGGACCGGGTCGCGCTTGGGCAGGTAGCCGCCGATTTCCAAAAACAATTGCCCTCGCTGTATGGCCCCAAGGCGGGCATCTTCGGCGAGGGCCAAGCCCAGCGCTGGGAGGGCGAAGGCGGCCACGCCTCCGCGACCGGGGAGGTCGACAGCACGGAGGCCGCGCCCGAACCCGGCAAGCTGGTTTCGTCAGAGGATGGGGTCACCGCCGTGCTTGCAACGCCGGAAACAGCCGCACCCTCGCGCGCAATCGCGGAGCGCTTCGGCATCGACCCTCAACGCTACCTCGGGCACGGCTCCATCGTGATTGCCGCCATCACTTCCTGCACCAACACCAGCAATCCTTCCGTGATGATTGCCGCGGGGCTGCTCGCGAAAAAAGCGGTGGAGCGCGGGTTGAGCACGCCGCCCTGGGTGAAAACCTCCCTTGCGCCCGGCTCGCGCGTGGTGACCGAGTACTACAAAAAAGCCGGTCTGCTGCCGTACCTCGACAAGCTCCGCTTCCACGTTGTCGGCTACGGCTGCACCACCTGTATCGGCAACTCCGGCGCACTGCCGCCCGATGTGTCCGAAGCCATCGAGGAGAAGGGTTTGGTCGCGGTTTCCGTCCTCAGCGGCAATCGCAACTTCGAGGGCCGCATCAACTCCGACGTCCGCGCGAATTATCTGATGTCGCCGCCGCTGGTTGTTGCTTATGCGCTGACCGGCAACATCAAGCGCGACCTCGAAACCGAACCCGTGGGCCGCGGCAGAAACGGTGAGGACGTCTATCTGCGCGATATCTGGCCGACCCAGGCCGAGGTGGACGCGGTTGTCTCGCAAGCACTCACCCCTGAGGCATATGAAAAGGAGTACGCCACGGTAACCGAAGGCGATGTGCACTGGCAGCGCCTGCGCGTACCGGGGGGCGACACCTACGGCTGGGAGCCGGACTCGACCTATATCCGCCGCGCACCGTATTTCGACGGCATGCCCGCGCAGCCCGCTCCGGTCGCCGACATCATGGGAGCGCGTGTACTTGCCGTGCTCGGCGACTCCGTCACAACCGACCATATTTCCCCTGCCGGCTCCATCAAGGCCGACTCGCCGGCGGGCCGCTACCTCGTCGAGCATGGTGTCAAACCGGCGGACTTCAACTCCTATGGGTCGCGGCGCGGCAATCATGAGGTCATGGTGCGCGGAACGTTTGCGAATGTGCGCTTGAAGAATAAGCTCGCTCCCGGCACGGAAGGCGGCTTTACGCGTCTCTTGCCCGAAAGCACACTAACCACCATCTTTGAAGCGTCGGAGGAGTATGCCCGGCGCGGTACGCCCCTCATTCTGATCGCGGGCAAGGAGTACGGTTCCGGTTCATCGCGCGACTGGGCCGCCAAAGGGCCGAAGCTGCTTGGCGTCCGCGCGGTCATTGCTGAGTCCTACGAGCGCATCCACCGGTCGAATCTGGTCGGCATGGGCATCCTGCCGCTCGAGTTCAACGGGGGCGACTCGGCAGCCTCGCTCGGGCTTACAGGGGAGGAAGTATTCGACTTTCCGGGGTTAACCATGCTGCTTGAGCAGCGCTTCTCCGCCGGACGGAGCCTGATTGCCCGGGCCACGGCCCCCGACGGGCAGGAAAAGTACATTCATCTGAATGTACGAATCGACACGCCGGGTGAGATCGGCTATTACGAGCACGGCGGCATCCTGCAGTATGTGCTTCGGCAGTTGGCGGCGTAGGTATTTTTACTTGCATTGGGGCGGGTGCCGGTGCATCCTATTCGGGACGGCAGTAGTTCATCGGGGCGTGTCTAGTCGCCCCGATGAGGTTGGACGCTACTTCCGCAGCATCACCGTTAACAGCAACAGAACCACCGCCATCATAAGTCGCCATTCAATGTCGATCGTGATGTGCAGCCGGAACCAGGAAGCTTTCTCCTGTTCCAGGTCCAAATAGCCGGTCCTCCTTTCCTCGGGCGGCTTCCAGGTCGTCGTTAGCGACCTAGGGCCGCCCGATCCGGTTGTCGCTTTGAAAGACAGAGGAAAGAAAGCTTGCCCAGTGTACGGCACAAGTTGCCGATTCCGTCCCGGTACGAAGATCATTTCCCGGTATGAAGCGCGTCGCGCAGTGCCCAAAATGCGGGCTGCGGCTGGTAGCTGTCATCGAACAGCAAAGACAGCTGCTCCCGGTCGGGATGCCGGGGGCGCAGCTTTGCCGCTTCTTTCGCATTCAGCCACGATGACCCGTTGTTGACGCCCCAGCACACCACATCCATCACAGCAGCCGTGCCGAGCAGCAATCGCGCATAGCGGCTATACATTTCGGCCACTGCCCGGCTGCGCGCAATGAGATCGTCGGCACTGATGCTGTCGTCATTTACATCGAGTTCCGTCACGGCCGTCTTAAGCCCGAGCTGCCGCAACCACGCCGCGAACGGCTCGCCTATGTTCGACGCCGAATCAGCCGACAAGTGCGATTGCAACCCCAACCCGTCCACCCGCTTCCCGAGGCCATGCAGCAGGCGAAGTACGGCGGCCCGCTTCGCTCCGTCCAGCTCCAGACCATACTCGTTGTAGTACAGCGGAACATGGGGGTCTGCCTCCCGCGCGGCCTCGAAGGCGATCCGCACATACCCTGGCCCGAGCAACCGCAGCCATGGGCTGTCGCGCAGACCATCCACGCGACCATCCTTGAGCTCGACGGCCTCGTTCACCACATCCCAGCAACGTATGCGCCCCCGGTAGCGGCCCACCACCGTTGCGACATGCTCCCGGAGAACCCGCTCGGCGTTGCCCTTTGTGACAAACCCGTCGAACCAGCCCGGCAGCGCCCGGTGCCAGCACAGGGTATGCCCGCGCACCGCAATCCCCCGCGCCTCAGCCCAACGCATCAGCTTGTCTGCCTCAGCAAAGTCGAACTGCCCCGGCGCGGGCCGCAGCGCCGCCCACTTCATGGCGTTTTCCGGCGTAATCACGCTTGCCTGCTCCGCAACCGTGCCCGCATAGGCTGGGTCGTGAAAGAGCCGCGGCGCGTCGACAGCCATGCCCACCCGCAGCCCACGGGGTGCTTGTGCTTTCAAGGTGAGGCTGCCCTGCTTCAAGGAAAACACCGAGGCAGCGAGCCCCCATCCGAACTGCCGCCGTGTCCCCATGCTGCCACCCTACAGCCGCGCAAGGGAAAGGCGGCCCTCAAAGGCCGCCTTTCCCGCACAAAAGTACCGGGTTTACGCTGCTGCCTTCACTTCTTCCACGTGCGGCTTCAGGTACTCTTCCATGGAGATATCGCCCTGCATCACGCTGACCGTATCGTTGGCGATGATCACCTTTGTTTCCGTCATGCCGAGAAACGCAAAGAGTCCCTGGAGGTACGGCGACTCCATGTTGTACTTTTCCGCGGGCGCGCCTGGGCCGTAGTTGCCGCCGGCCGCAATAAGGA
>CAXTKZ010000129.1:0-1842 GCA_964244985.1 uncultured Acidobacteriaceae bacterium | reverse complement strand
CTTCGTAGCCGCCCGGTCCCCTGTTGAAGGTCTTGCCAATGCGCACGATGTGGTCGATCCACGCCTTCAGTGCAGCCGGAACGCCGAAGTTGTACATGGGGGTGCCGATCACAACCTGATCTGCCTTCTGAAGCTCGCCAATCAGCTCGTCGGACAGCTGCAAAGCCTGCTTGTGCTCGGGCGTGTGCTGGTCCGGGGTGCTGTAGGCACCGGCGATCCAGTTCATGTCTACAAACGTCAGGTGGGTTTGCGTCAGGTCGCGATGGATCACTTCCCCACCGGCGTTTTTCGCTTTCCACGCTTCGGCATACGCGGCGCTGAGCTTGCGGGAAACGGAATAGTCTCCGCGTGTGCTGACATCGACTTGCAACAATGTGGGCATAAATCTCCTTGACTGGTCTTTCGGGAAAGCAAAACTGCGTGACAACACACGTGCCACGCCTTTAAAGATGCGCTGTCCGTCTCGGGCGATTCGGGATCCCTGTCATATATCGACAGCCGCGGCATTCCGGCAGGCAACCCCGGAGCCCAAAACTTGGGAACTCCCGCCCCTGTCTTCTATAATCGGGATTCGCTCCAGCTCGTCCGAGATTTCCGCTGTACCCGAGGGTGTGCCTATTTTTCCCGAAATGCGTGGGAGCGACCGCTCCCCAAGCCCAACCGGCAGGCGCGCACGCCAAAAGCGCCTCCTCCGATTTGCCGGCGTTCTGCTTTCTTGCTTCTCCGTTGCTTCGATTACGTGGGCACAAGCGAACACCATCTCCTCCATCCGGGTTATCGGCAACCGCCGCATCCCGAAAGAAACGGTGCTGGCCCGTATCTTCTCGCACGAAAACGAGCCGTACGACCAGGCCACGGTCGAGCGCGACTTCAACTCGCTTTGGAATACCGGCTATTTCGAGGACGTCCGCATTGAAAAAGAGGACACACCCAAGGGCGTGATCCTCGACGTGTACGTGCACGAAAAACCCACCATCCGCGAGATCAACTACAAGGGCCTCAACTCCATCACGCAGTCCGACATCCTGGACGCCTTTAAAAAGGCCAAGGTGTCGCTCGCGCAGGAGTCGCAGTACGACCCGACCCACATCGCGCAGGCTGTGACCGTATTGCGTGAGCTTGAAGCCGCGCACGGCCACCAGTTCGCCGTGGTGCGCACCGACGTGAAGACCATTCCGCCATCGAGCGTGCAGGTCAACTTCACCATCAAGGAAGGCCCGCAGGTTAAGGTCGGCAACATCACCTTCAGCGGCAACGAACATATCCCGTCCCGCACCCTGCGCGCGTCGATGAAGAACCTGAAGCCGATCGGCATCCCGCACTCGATCGTGCTTGAAAACCTCTTCGCCCGCACCTTCGACGCCACCAAGCTCGAAGAAGACGCCGAGCGCGTGCGCCAGGCGTATCGCGACCGGGGCTATATCCGCGCCAACACGGGCGAGCCGGAGACCCACATCCGCAATGAGGGCGGGCTTTCACTGCTGACGTTCCGGCCGAAGAACGGCAAGCGCGAGGACATCCATATTCCTGTCGAGGAAGGCGGGCGGTATCGCCTGACGGCCATTCGATTCACAGGCAAGGAAGTTGCCAAGTTCAACCAGAAAGCCCTGCGCGCGAGCTTCGCCAACAAAGATGGCGACTACTTCGACGCAACCGCCTTTGGCAAGGGCCTGCAGGCTTTGACGAAGCAGTTCGCGGGCGGTGGCTACATCAATTTCGCGCCTGTGCCGACCCCCAAATTCGACGACGCGGCCAAGACCGTTGCCTTCGATATCGACCTCGATTTAGGCAAGCAGTTCAAAGTTTCCCGCATCGAGTTCACGGGCAACAAGATCACCCGCG
>CAXTKZ010000128.1:0-7300 GCA_964244985.1 uncultured Acidobacteriaceae bacterium | reverse complement strand
GGTTCACCGGCAAGCCCGTTTACGGCCCCGCGGGGCGAGTTTTTGTGTCACTCGCTTCCTTCCACGATTGTCCCCTGGTGAAATGCAATCTTCCAGCCTTCTTCAGTACGCTGCCAAAGCGTAGTGCGCCTTGTTCTACGCAGCCCTTGCACCAGATCATAGTGCAGTAGGTAAAAGCCGCCGGCAAGCTCGCGGATGCGGAAGTTCGACGCCTGGAAATCTTCCACCTGCGGTGTCGCGTGGCGCTCCTCAAGCAGGTCGAGCACCAACACCCGGTCATACATCTTCCCGGAAGCGCCGATCTCCCAGAACTCCGGTGCCGTCATACGCTCAAAATCCGCGCGTGTCGTGCCCCATTCGGGCCGATGAAAAATCGGCTCGCGCGCGATGAGTTCCCGCATGACTTCACCAATACCTGCCGGACGAAGGCGCTTGCTGAAAAACATTGCCCCGGCGATTGGATTGCGGTAATACGGCGGGATCGGCTCGAAGCCCATCGCACGGTACAGCGCGAGCGCCCCCGCCATGCGTGGAAGGCTATCAAGCAGCATCTCGCTGTAACCTGCTTCGGCGGCAAAGGTGATAGCAGCCTCGACCAGCGCGCGCCCGACGCCATGCCCTCGCGCCGAATCCCGCACATACAAGCGCTTGAGCTCGCAAGCACCCGGCTTTGCAAAAGGGGCCACGGCGACGCAGCCGATTGGCGACCCATCCTCCTGTTTGGCGAGGAACAGTTCCCCCACAGGCTGGGCGTATTTGCCGGGCAGCGCTGCAAGCTCAGCCTTGAAACCTTGAAAACTGAGATCGAGCCCGAGCCAGTCTGCGTACTCCCGGAAAAGCTCACCCACCGCGATGAGGTCCGCCCTGCTCCGCGCCGGTGCAATCGCGATGGCTATCGGACTGCCCTCACGCCATCACCTGTTCGGCAAACCGCTCCATCTCCTCCAACTGCGGCGACATCTGCAGCAGCACGAGGTCGCACCCGACTTCCTCGAATGCCGCGAGTTGTTCCTTGACCCGGTCCGGCGTCCCGACCAGCCCCGATTGCAGCCCGCGATTGGAAACCGAGTAGTCCTCCAGCGACACTTTCTTCTCAAGGTTCGAGCCCGCGAGCCACTGCTGGTAGTTCTCATAACCCTGCGCCGACTGCCGCACATCCGTGATGCGCAGCACTTCCTTGTGCGCGGCCTCAGCCGTCTCGCGCACCACCGCATAGCCCGCTACACCGAACACCATCGGCCCAAGCCCGGCACGCTCGCGACGTTCGCGCATGTCGCGGATCTTCTCGCCCACCCGCGCGGGCGAGTCGCCGTGCATCAGGTATCCATCGCACTTCGCCGCAATCAGGTTCTTCGCGGTTTCACTTTCGCCGCCCGCATACAGGGTCGGGCGAGGCTGCCGCACTGGCTTCGGGCTCAGGATGTTGTTCTGCACGTTGTAGTATTTGCCGCTGTGTGAGAACCCCTGTTGGCGCCAGCAGCCATCCACCACGTCCAGCCATTCGCTCGTACGCGCGTACCGGTCGTCATGCTGGTCAAACTCAATGCCGTACTTGTTCGCTTCATCCGCCCACCAGCTGGAAACAACATTCAACGTTAGCCGGCCATTTGCGATACCGTCGATGTTCGCGGCCTGCTTGGCCAGTAAAGCCGGGTTGTGGAAGGTAGGCCGTACCGCGACCATCAGCTCCAACTTTTCCGTCACAGCGGCAAGCGCGGCTGCGGTCGACCAGGCATCGAGCGAGGGTGCGGCCGGGCCCTTGATATCGTTCAGATTGAGCTCGGCAATCAGCGACAGGTCGTAGCCGAGCTGCTCGGCACGCTGCGCAAGCCGCTTGGTATATGCCCAGCTCGCTTCCATCGCTTCGTCTTCGACATTGCGCAGCCAGCCGCCGAAGACCGGCATCCAGAAGCCGTAGCGCATCAGTGCGCTCCCACTGTCTGCCGGTCATGCTCGGCGGGAGAATGCGCAGCATCAGCCTTTTCCGCTTCGCGCACGAGCCAGTCTACCAATCGCACAAATGGGTCAAAGCCCACCACGCGCTCGCCATCGGCGACAAAGTTCGAGAGCGCATTGATGTCGTAGAAGAGCGGCGGCCCATCTTCGTTCCGGTCGTCGAGCATGTACTCGACCCCGCCCAGTTCCACGCCCGCCGCGGCCATGATGCGTTCAACATCGGCAATGACGGAAGGGGGCGGGTCGTAACCTTCCACGCGGATGCCGGACTTCGGCGCGTCCAGCGCGCAGGCACCGCGGTTTAAATCCACGCCGCCCGTGGTTCGGCAGATATCCGCCGGGCACAGGTCGAAGGTTTCACCCGTGGTGTGCACCTTGATCGCATACAGAAACTTGCCGTCCAGCACCTCGCAGCGCACGATGAAACCGCCCCGCGCCGGGATGAACTCCTGGACTAAACCGGTCGAGTCGAGCCCGAGCGCAATCGTGCCGGCCGCGGCGGCAGCCGCAATCTGCTCATGCGCGTCGAACCGCACTACTCCCGCGCCCGAGCCGCCGATGTTGGGCTTAATGACCACCGGAAAGCGCAGCCCTTCGCAAGCGTCGGCTGCCTGCGAAGCACGATGAATAACCCGAGCTTTGGGGTAGCCCAGGCCAAGTCGATCAAGGAGCGAGAGCTGCGAGGCCTTTGAAAGTTCCATTCGGAATGCTTTGGAACCGTTGATGACGCGTACCCCGCGTGCCTGAAGGTGGTCGAGATAGCCAAGTGTGTAGAAGATCGTGTCGCCATGCTCGCGGTTCCAGGCCGAAGGGCTCATGCGGTTGACGACGAGCGACCAGCGCTGCTCCGGCCGATCCTCCGGCGCATACCTGTGTGGGGTCGCGTCCAGTTTTTCGTATGGGATGCCACGCCGGTCGAGCTCGGCAAAGAGCGGCTTAAACCAGTGGGGCTGCTCGTAATAGATGGCGATGGGCTTGAGCATACGTCCATCCTAACCTGACAAGAAAGCCGCCCAAGAGATAGGCGGCTTTGCAGTTTCACATAAGATCCGTTCAGCGCTGGGACTCTCTGAAATCGCTGCTGTTTTTAGAGAGTGGATGCATGCTAACGCCAACTTTAGCTTGACGTGCTCTCTCCCGATTATTGCTAATTAGGCCAGAGAGAAACAACCCGGTGCAGGCTGCAAAAACCATGAGTAGAGAGCCGTATTCTTGTAGAAAACTATGCATTTATCCTTCTCCTCTCTAAAAAGCATCCATAGGAGAAAATCACGAAGCTGACTGCGATGGCGCTCCATACCCAAATAAATGTAATGCGTCCCGCAATCAACTTATCCAGAAGCGAGAAAACCAGGATAAACACTCCGATTTCGCGAAGTACTTCCCCAACCATTTCAGTATAGGTCTTCCGCATCCCCTGGCCTTTCCTGTAGGAATAGCTTCAGCTTTTAAGAGATGCCGTTGCTTCCGGCAGGGCGACGCTGCTTTTCATCGCAGTGCCGTTAGCAGCACCCTACGCCGCTTCCGCCTCGATCGATACCTTGATCTGTGCAGTGACATCCCGGTGCAGCTTCAACGGTACTTGGAACTCGCCCAAATGCCGCAGCGGCTCCTCCAACTGAATCTTCCGCCGATCGGTCGGCAAACCCTGCACTTCGAGCGCCTGCGCGATGTCGGATGAAGTCACTGAGCCGAACAGCTGCTCGTTTTCACCCACCTTGCGCGCAAACTTCAGGGTCAATGCTTCGTAGCGCCCGACCTGCTGCTCCGCTTCGCCTTTTTCGCGAGCCGAGCGGCGCACCGCCGACTGCTTCATCTGCTCGATCACCGCTTTGTTCGCGGCTGTTGCCTGCATTGCCAGCTTGCGCGGCAGCAGGTAATTGCGGCCATAGCCATCGGCTACCTTCACCACCTCGCCCCGCTGGCCGAGATGGTCCAGATCTTCCTTCAGAATAACTTCCATATGTCTCTCTCCGGTCTCGGGGTTAGTAGCGGGCCGCGAATGGCAGCAGCGCGATATTGCGCGCCTGCTTGATGGCGCGGGTCAGACGGCGCTGGTGCGTGGTGCACACGCCGGTCAGGCGGCGGGGCGTGATCTTGCCGCGCTCGGCCACAAATTGCTGGAGCAGCCGCACGTCGCGGTACGGGATCGCTTCAATCTTTTCAACGCAGAACTTGCATACTTTCTTGCGCCGGAAGAACTTGCGGCCGCCCCCTCCGCCGGGACGGGGTGGGCGCGGACCGCCGGGGCCGCCCTGGCCCCCCGGTGCTCCGCCGGGTGCGTCTTGACGCGGTGCTGCTGTTGTTTCGTCTGCCATGGTTCTTTCCTTCTGCCGCATCCAAAAAGCGGCGATTCACAGTTGCTTGAAGCTCGAACTCTTATGTAAGCGCGGGCGCTTCGGTCTGCTGAGCCGCGGGTGCCAACGCAGGTGCGGGTACCGGAGCAGGCACAGGGGCCGAAGCCTCAGGGGAAGCCGTCCCCTGATCGCTGCGCTTCACGCGGCTCGCGCGCAGAGCCTTCACTTTATCCAGGCGCTTTTCTTCCTCGTCCATGCGCACAGTCAGGAACTTGATCACCGGCTCCGATACGCGCAAGCGACGCTCAAGCTCGGCAACCAGTACGCCGTCGGCGTCGATGGTCATCAGCACATAGTTGCCGTCATTGAACTTGCGCACGGTATACGCGAGCCGCCGACGCCCCATCTTTTCCGTCGACCGCACATTGCCGCCGCCGTTTGTCACTGTCGCTTCAAAGCCCGCGACGAGCTTATCGAGATCTTCTTCCGCCGCATCGGGACGAACGATGTACATCACTTCGTAAAACCGCCCTGCTGTTTCCGCCATACTTCCTCACTTCCTTATCCTGGTCCGTTCAACCTGTTCATTGCGGCCGCGACACCTTCCGCCGCAATCACCGCCACTGCCTCCACCGCACGATCCAGAGCCTCCCCCAGCAGGTTCAGCTCCATCCGGCGCAGCGGCTCCAACAAATACTTGCTTCCCCGTCGGCCTTTGCCGAGGTCGCCGTCCGGGCCAACCCCGACTCGAATGCGCGGCCAACGCTCCGTGCCGAGCAGCGCGTTGATGCTTTTCGCCCCATTATGCCCGCCGGAAGAACCTCCCGGTCGGATGCGAAGCGAACCCAGCGGTAAAGCCAATTCGTCGTACACCACCACCAACTCGCGCTGGGGGTTGAGCCCGAGCTCCCGCACAAGCATGGCCACCGACTCGCCGGACAGGTTCATCCAGGTTTCGGGCTTGGCAAGGATGACTTCTTTTCCCGCGAGAAGTCCCTTTCCCGTCAATGCCCGCCCCCGCCGGTTGGTGACCGCAATATCCTGCGCGGCGGCAATGCGGTCTACTGCCAGAAACCCCGCATTGTGCGGCGTCCACTGGTACTCCGGGCCGGGATTGCCCAGCCCGACCACCAGCAGCACGGCTTACTTCGTATCCGGCGCGGGCGTCTCGCCCCTGCCCTTCTTGGTCACTTCCGGCTCGCTTGCGGTAGCCGCTTCCGCTTCCAGCGTTTCCACGTCTTCCTTGATCATGGCCAGCTGCGCGACCGTGGTTTCCTCATCTGTGATAAAGCGGAACTTGCCCCCATGGGGCAAGTCGGCGACGCGGATCACATCGCCCAGCTTCATCTCTGTTACGTCCACATCGATCGATGCCGGAATATCGCCCGGCAAGCACTCGATCTCAACCTCGCGCAACACCTGGTCGATAACGCCGCCTTCGTTTTTCACCCCAAACGCCGTACCGGTCAGCACCACCGGCACCTCAGCATGCATGGCCTTGTCGAGCGCGATTCGCTTCAGGTCCACATGGATCAGCTTGTCCTTGATCGGCTCGAACTGCCAATCGACAATCATGGCCTTGGCGCGCCCGCCTGCCAGGTCGAGATCGAAAATCGTATTATGACCCGTGTCCGAGTGGAGGATGCGCAGCATCTGCTTCGGGTCGAGCTCAACCGCGACCGCGGGCTCTTTCGCCCCGTACACCACACCGGGCAGCTTGCCCGCTACACGCAGACGCCGTGCCGCGTTCTTATTGAACTTGCCTTCGCGCGCGATTGCGCTGACTGTTTCCGCCGTTGCCATTCTTTTCCTTTCGGGCACGAGCCCCTGCTCGCTCCCTTTGCCTGTTCTGAGCGTCAGCTGAAAAGCGAGCTGACACTGGTTTCCATGTGAATGCTTTCAATCGCGGAGCCCAGGAGGCCGGCTACCGAACGCACTTTAATCTTCTCCACCGCCAGCGCGGCTTCGGTCAGCGGAATCGAATCCGAAACCACCAACTCCTTCAACCGTGAACCGGCGATCCGTTCCACCGCCGGGCCGGAAAGCACGGCATGCGACGCACAGCTGTACACGGCGGTCGCGCCCTGCTCCAGCAATACGTCCACCGTTTTAACCAGCGTGCCCGCCGTATCCACGATGTCGTCGATGATCAGGCAAGTACGTCCGCGTACTTCGCCGATCACGTGCATCACTTCGGTCACGTTAATGTCGGTACGCCGCTTGTCCACAATGGCCAATGGTGCCTGCATCTTCGTTGCGAAAAACCGTGCCCGCTCCACCCCGCCCGCGTCCGGCGAAACCACTGTCAAGTTCGGCAGCGCCAGCTCCCGAAAGTAGCTCACCATCACCGGGCTTGCGAACAGGTGATCGACCGGGATGTTGAAAAAGCCCTGAATCTGCGCCGCGTGCAAATCCATGAACAGTGCCCGGTTGGCACCCGCGGTCGTCAGCAAATCCGCAACCAGCTTCGACGAAATCGCGACGCGCGGCCGATCTTTTCGGTCCTGCCGGGCATAGCCGTAGTACGGCACCACAACCGTAATTCGTGCTGCCGATGCCCGCTTCAGTGCGTCGATCATGATCAGCAATTCCATCAGGTGCCGATCCACAGGGTTGGAGGTCGGCTGCACAACGAACACATCGGCCCCGCGCACATTTTCAAGCAGCTGAAAATGCATCTCGCCATCCGAAAAGCGCTGCAGCCGGGTTTCGCCCATCGGCACCCCGATATGACGGCAGATTTCCGCCGCGAGTCCGGTGTTGGCGCTGCCGGAGAAGATGCGAAACCGCTTGTCGTCCCGGAGGCGCGAAGGGCGCTTACGCTCCCCTACCGGCTTCCCGCTGCCATGCCCGTCCCGGGCGATCGCCGGGGCTTCCTCAACCACTCCTACCTCAATTGCATGCTTCACGTTGCCGCCCTTCCCTGAGGCTGGTTGGCCTCTTTTGGCTGGTTCCGCTTCTGCTCTAAATCTGGCTGGGCGACTAGGATTCGAACCTAGACAAAGTGCGTCAAAGGCACTTGACCTACCATTAGTCGATCGCCCAAC
>CAXTKZ010000127.1:7017-7397 GCA_964244985.1 uncultured Acidobacteriaceae bacterium | reverse complement strand
CGAGGATGCCAACCGCCCCTGCAATGGCTGTTGTAAGCACGGCTGCTGCCGTCGCACCTGCCAACCCCAGCAATGCGGCAGCCGCAACTCGTGTGAGGCGGTCGCGTCCGAGTGCATCCGTGCCGGCAGGGTGTTGTGTCGAGGCTCCCGAAGCAGGGAAGTTCCGGTCCTGCGCCGCGTAGCTTGCACCGGCTCGCAGCACGATGCAAGCGGCCGCGGCGAGCAAAAGCAGAAGGAAAAAAAAGGCGATCCGCATTATTTCATCTCGGGGTGAGCAGTTGCGATGCTCCCCGGCTCTGTTATAAGTCCAACGCAGACCACGGCGGCAGCCATCAGCAGGGTTGTGGCGATCAGGAGCGGCACATCGCGGTTCAACGCCG
>CAXTKZ010000127.1:0-7007 GCA_964244985.1 uncultured Acidobacteriaceae bacterium | reverse complement strand
AAAAGAACTTCCACCGGCACGAGAGCGCTCAGAGCCAAGGCAAAAGACATCGTCGCAAGCGCAATCAGCCGGGGCGCGAGAGGCAGCAGGAGGTGAGCCGCAATAAGCCGACTCCACCCGAGACCCTGTGCGCGGGCGAATAGAACGTGAGGCGCGCGCCAGCCCTCCCCAAGCAAGCTGTATATGAATTTGAAGTCGCGTGCGGCTAAAATCAGCCCCAGGGCAAGGACGGGGCCGCCCGTATCGGTCAGCAAAAATAAGGTGGCCAGCGCTCCGATGGGAATCGCCAGAAACAAGGCGGAACCCGCAGCGACGGAGCTTCGGATGCCCGCATTGGCTTGTGTGCTGAAAAGCAGCGCCGCCGCCGTAGCGCAGAGCCACCCGGCCGCAACCGACTCCCCGAGCAAGCGGGCTGTGACGGGCAGTCTGGGACGGAGAAGTTCGCCTACGGGAACGCCGAACTTGCGTGAGATCCCGAGCCTGCCATGGAGCCAGTCGAGAACAATGGCATGAGCCATTCCGGACGCGGACGCATCTGCATGCTGTCGCGTATCGAGCTCCACCCGGGCACTTTCGGCATGCTGGGCGTCCATCTCCCGTGCCTCTGAAAAATAACCGGGAGCGTAACGAACCAAGGCCAGGGTGCCCGATGCCACCAGGATAAGGAGCATCGCGGCACGTCCAAGCCGCTGCAAGAGTCTCATGCGGCGACCACGGGGCTCGGCATGAGCAGACTGTGTTGTGCCATGGGCTGAATTCGCCGTTCGGCGCGCGCGAGCAGCGCCTCGATAGTGGTCCAGTTTTCAGTCGAAAAGGCAATGCCGAAGGCAAGATCCGAATCGCTGTCCGCTTCAAACAACGCATCGGCGAGAGCTTGCATGCATCGGTCAGCCTGCGGAGACGCAGCGCCGGGGAGCACAAGAAACCACAAGCTGCTTACCGGGAAGGCAAGCCCTCCGGCAATCGATGCGCCGGCAAGGATTGTATGAATAAAAGTGCTGGAGATGTTGAGGCTGCTTTTGTTGAAACGGCATGCAAGAAGCGCAAAGGCTTCTTCGCGCGTGCGCAGCTGTTCGACCGCCGCATGAAGGGTGGCAAGCGAGCCTGCCTGTGATTGCAAACTTGTACGATCCGCGATGGGTGTCGGAAGGCGCAGGACGCAGTCGAGCGCGCCGGCGAGTACAACTTCGGCGGCTTCCAGCGCGCGCAAATCACTTTTGGCAAAAGCGTCGGCTTTGGATGCATATAAGGTAAGCACCCCCAGCAGTCGGTCATCGTGCATCCGCAAAGGGAGCGCCAGTGCTGCATGCAGCCCCACTTCTCCTCGCCCGGGAGGTCGATAGTTCGGCTCCACCCCAGGGTTGCCGTTCACGATGCCATGCTCATGCAGCGCCGCCCAACCTGACAATCCCTCCCCGACGGCGATAGGAGCGGGTGAGAATAGGCGGTCGGCTAAGACACCGGAGCGCAACGACACGAGCTTTTCACCCGCTTTTTGATAAAAAACGATGCAGTCAAAAGGAAGGACGCACGCAAGGCGAACACCCAACAGTGCCAGGGCTTCCTCGGCCGTGAGGTTCCCGGACGCTAGTACGTTTGTCCTGAAACTCTCAATTCGAGTTCGCAACTCCACTGCGAGAAGAGGGTCATCGTGTCCCAGCTTTTGGTGGGCGTGCTCATTCACGCCGTCCTGCTCTGTGGTGGAAGCATCGTTCAGGATGTCGGTACTGTCTCGCTCAAAACCCGCGCCGGGTGCCAACCCGCGCGACACGCTGACATCCGTATTGAGGCGCAGCAGCTTTTTTCCTTCCGTGCGTGCTTCCTGCTCCAGCTTCTCGTATTGTTGTTCGAGAACGTCGACGACCCGAGGGTCGAACTGCGTACCGGACATTTTTTTAATGATGCCGATGGCGTCAGCCGGCGGCATCGCCCGACGGTACGGCCGATCCGACGCCATGGCATCGAAGCTGTCCACAGCGGACAGGATGCGCGCGCCGATCGGGATGTCTTCCCCGCGCAGCCCGTCCGGGTAGCCCATACCGTTCCACCACTCGTGGTGGGAGCGGACGATCGGGACGACTGGAAATGGAAAGCGCACACGTTGGAGAATGTCCGCGCCGACCACTGTATGAATCTTCATCGTTTCGAACTCTTCGGCTGTGAGCTTACCGGGCTTGTTGATGATGCGTTCCGGTACGGCCAGCTTGCCGATATCGTGCAGCAGCGCAGCGGTTTTGACGGCTTCAAGCTCGTGGTGGGATAAGTCCAACGCTTTCCCCAGCGCAGCCACGTATACCCGCACGCGCAGCAGGTGGTCGTGGGTGTCCTGGTCTTTGGCTTCAATGGCCATGGCCAGGCTTTCGATTGTGCGGAGGTGAAGCGCCTCCATCTCCTCGAGATGCTGTTCATGATCGCGGATGCGGGCAATTTGGGAATTGTAGGATCGGTAAACGATGTACGCTGCCGGCAGCACCAGCAGGGCCGTGGCCCATCCATACCGCCGGCTCAGGAAGTGCGCGAGAATGGCAAGCCCGGCGCCGACAAGGTAGAACGGGAAAAACCAAAAAAAGTCATTGCGCCACAGGCTAAGCGGCGGTTTTCCGCTCACCCATCCGATCACGGTTGCCACGGGTAGGGTGTTAGCCGCGAAGTAAACAATGGCACCGACGGCCAGCGCGGGTGCGGCACCCCCATGCGCACGTAGAACGGCTGTATAGGCCAGGATGCACAACGCAGTGGCATTGACGGCATTTGCGATGTTGAAACCGGCTTGCACCAGCGAAAAAAGCTGCTTCACCTGAATCCTGCATTGTGCAAACACTGAAATCGCGGCAATTCCCATCGACTGCAGTGGGGACAGCTGAAGTACCGCAAGTAAGATGAACAGGAAACTTACCGATAATGTGCCGTCTGTTTTCAGCAGAGACACTTTCATTCTCGAGCTGAGCAGCAGAGCCGCCACGTACACCAAGAAAAGAGGCCACTGGCCCACCGGCAAGCACGCCGCCGCTGCCGTTGCGATCACGGCAGCCGACACGACCGCAGCGATCAGCAGCTTGACGCGCAAATCCATGCTGCCAGTATCGGCATCTCTGCAGAATCATTCATGTTACGACCGTAATGTGCGGCTGGTGTGCGCTCACTGGGCCGATCAGGAGTCGGTTTAGCCAGCTGATGGAGACCTGGAGATATTGTGTGAGGACTGGTGGTCCTCCGGCCTGACGGCGAACCATCCAGCCCGGCTGTAGAGTAAATCTGCAATACCCAGTAAGCAGAGCTGCATAATCGAGAGCCCGCGACGCAGACAAAGGATGTGGCTTTATGCCGCGACGGCAGGAACAGCACGCACAACCCTGGGCGAAACGCGCCAAGCGCGTAGGCACGACGTTTCTGCGCCATTGGAAACTCTACGTGTTCGAAGGTGCGGAGCTTGCCATCTTCATGATGTCGGCGTGCTTGTTTACGGTGCTTCTCTTTCATCCCGCCAGCCCGATGCTGCACCTTATGCCCCGGGCTGTGGTTCGGCGGCTGTGCATGGGAATTTCCATGGGTGCTACCGCGCTGTTGATTATTCACTCGCCGATGGGCAAACGATCGGGCGCGCACTTCAACCCCGCCATCACCCTGACCTACTTGCGACTGCGAAAGATTCGCGTCGAGGATGCGATGTTCTATGTGGCTAGGCAGTTCGCGGGCGGTGCTGTGGGCGTCGGCCTTTCCGCTTTGTTGCTTGGGCGCACTCTCGCCAGTCCCGCGGTCGACTACGCCGTCACCATCCCCGGAAAGTACGGCATCGCTGGCGCATTTGCCGCGGAGTTCTTGATGGCGGCGGTGCTTATGGGAGTGGTACTTGCCGTTTCAAACCGTCCCCGAATTGCAAAATACACGAGCTACTGCGTCGGTAGCCTGATCGTGGTGTATGTCGTGTTGTTCGCGCCGGTGTCCGGATTCAGCATCAACCCGGCACGCACCGTCGCGTCGGCGGTGTTCGCTTCTCTGTGGACTGGGTGGTGGCTGTACTTTCTCGCACCCCAGATTGGCATGCTGTTTGCGGCGGACGTGCATGAACGACTTTGGGGAACCGAACATATCCTTTGCGCCAAACTTCATCCGGACGCCGCTTACCCCTGCCCTTTTCTGTGCAACTTTCCAGAGCATCGGCATCCAAGCGATGCGCGAGAGGTACGATAGCGGGATGGCGAATGTCTACGACGTGATTGTGATCGGTACCGGTGCGGGTGGTGGAACCCTTGCGCTCCAACTGGCCAAAGCCGGTAAGAAGATTCTGATCCTTGAGCGCGGTCCTTTTATGCCGCAGGAAAAGCTGAACTGGGACACGCAAGCCGTTTTTCTGGACAATCGCTATCACACAAAAGAAACGTGGCAGGACAAGGATGGGAAGGACCTCCATCCGCAGCAGGCATACTTCGTGGGCGGCCAAACAAAGGTTTACGGCGCGGCTATGTTTCGTATGCGGGCCGAAGACTTCGGTGTTATCCGGCATAAAGACGGTATCTCGCCGGCATGGCCCATCTCGTATGCGGATATGGAGCCGTATTACACCGAGGCGGAGGAGCTTTTCCATGTGCACGGCGACCTGGGGACCGCCCCTTCGGTAGCAGGCGGCTTCGGATCATCGTTCGACCCAACGGAGCCGTTCCACTCGAAGCGGTACCCGTACCCGGCGCTGGCAAATGAACCGCGCATGCAGACTATTGAAGACAGCGTCCGCAAGCTCGGCATCAACACCTTCCCAGTTCCGCTTGGGCTCAAGCGAAATGAGGCCGACCCGCTGGCGTCGAAGTGCATCCGATGCGACACCTGTGATGGCTATCCTTGCCTGGTCCATGCAAAGTCCGATGCCGACATCAACTGCATTCGCCAGATCCTCCACCTGCCGAATGTGACGTTGATGACGAATTCCAGGGTGACCCGCCTCCTTACGAACGCGTCCGGGTCGGCGGTGACCGCGGTCGAGGTCGTCCATTCCGGTGCAGGCAAGCCTTATGGCGCGCCCGACCCGACGATTCCTGACGCACCTTCCGCTTCCAGTTCAGGAGCGACTGCAACGTATCAGGCAGGGCTGTTTGCTTTGTGCGCGGGCGCGGTCAATTCGGCGGTTGTTCTTCTTGCTTCGGCAACAGACAAGCACCCTACAGGACTGGCGAACCGATCGGATCAGGTCGGACGCAATTTCATGTACCACCAGGCCGATGCGATCCTGGCGCTCTCAACGGAGCGCAATGAGGATGCTTATACGAAAACCTGGGGGACTAATGATTTTTATCTGAAGGGACCCGACCCCGACTATCCTTTTCCCCTTGGGCAGGTGCAGCCGGTCGGCAGTTTTCATCACGAGATGATGAAGAGCGATGCGCCCCCGCTTACGCCGGGCTTTGTACTGGAAGGCATGAAGCACCACGCCGTTCCGTGGTGGCTGACAACAGAAGATCTTCCGTCCCCGGACAATCGAGTGACACTGCACAACGCCACCCCTTCTTCGGTTGAAAGCCGACAACCCGGCCTCCCCGGACCGCACCCGTCGGGAGACACCGGACGAACGAATACGTCGGAGGCGGTCACCATGAATCCGCCCCACCGCATTCAACTCTCCTATACGCCCAACAATGTCGAATCGTTTGAACGTTTGAAAGATTGCTGGGTCGACGTACTGAAGCGTTCCGGGCACGCTTCAACGCACATTCCCCTTCACGCTTACTTCAAGAAACGTATTCCTCTGGAGGGTGTCGGTCACCAGAACGGAACCTGTCGCATGGGCAACGATCCCGCGACTAGTGTTTTGGACGCTCATTGCAAGGCCCACGATTTGGATAACTTGTATGTTGTGGATGCCGCATGCTTCGTTTCCGCAAGTGCAGTCAATCCATCGCTGACGATTATTGCAAATGCACTGCGCATCTCAGATCATTTGATCGAGGGGCGGCTAAAAGGGTGATGGTTCGCCTTTACCCGATAATATGTCGCCCCAAGAATGTCGCTTTAACTTAAGCGAACTTCTTTGTTCAAAAGGGCCGCTCTGACTTTCACGACGGTAGTTCCATGTACGCGGATAGCTTCATGAAGCACATCGCCGGATACCCCAAGCTCCTTGCTCCAGTAATGGATGTCGGAAGCAAGCTTTGGGTTAATGTGATCCGGGTCGTGAGGGCCGTGCTCTACGTTCTCTGCCATGTAAGTCTCCAGTATGGTGGTTAAAGTATTTGTAGGCGAAAACCAATCTTACAAGTTACCGCTGCCGTGCCGTTTCAATCCTGCCGCTTCCAACTGTTGAGCGGTAAGGGTGGGCAGCTTGATGCCGGTTCCGGCAGGTTGGGCCATGTCGGCAATCTGCTCTTTGCCCAGGATGTTATTGTCGAGCATCGCTGTGTTTGCTTCGTCGGCGGACTCATAGACACACTCGTACAGCTCAGAGGGTGCGTGTGGGTTGCCGATGCGGACCCGGGTAGAGGTGCCGGATACAAACATGCTGAGCTCAAGGTGCGGCAGCTCGGTCTTCAGCATAGGCTCCTGCGCGCCGTTCTGGACGCGATCTTCAAGAGCGGTGTTGGTGCTGTCGTCCGAGTCGGAGCGGGAACTGGAGAGGCCGGCGGCAAGATGCTGCCCCTCTTCAACATGCGCTATCCCGGAGCGGATGAGGGGGTCGGGAGGTTTGGTCATGGGTATAGGAGGCAGTCGAGAGGGAATTGGAGGTCTGGGCGGCTCTCCCCTCTCTGTCTGCCGTGCTGGGCATGGCGGAGGTGGCAGGCCCTGCTGGAACAATGCCGGACGCGTTCATCCACCATGGTAAGTAGAGGATGCAACCGGACGTTCATGGCGGATATAGAAACAACAAAAGCGCAGAGGTAATGGCAAGCGATGGTAGATGTCCGGCAGGGCTTCACCCGGGAGGAATGCCGGGCCTTTTGCGTCGATCTGCATCCTGGCAGCCGGGATGGTAACCGGACGCCTAGATCGTTGCTTTTAGATAGATGGCGGAGAGTGAGGGA
>CAXTKZ010000126.1:0-7429 GCA_964244985.1 uncultured Acidobacteriaceae bacterium | reverse complement strand
TTCACAACCTGATTGCGCACCGTGGGGCTGGCCGAGGCGATAAGGGAGACTTCGCCTTTTTTGAGCGCGTCCACAGCCGCGGGCTCATCGGGGTAGGGTTTTACCGTGAATGCGGCTCCCGGCCCAAGCGCGGCCACGGCAACCGCTTTACAGATGTCGATGTCGAATGCAGCGCGGTTGCCGTGATCGGTGGCCCGCGAGTAGTCCTCCTCTTCCTTGACGACGGCGCAGGAAAGCGAGTGGGCGGCGCGAACTTTGCCGAGCAGGTCGTCGGCGTGGGCGTTCAACGCAGGCAGGGTGAGGGCGGCAAAACAGAGAGCATTTTTGAACTTCATGCGAGGTTTCCCAAGAAGAGCAGGGGTCGGCGGCAAGCCGGCCCCTGCAAGGTGGCAGTGCGGAAGGTTTACGGTGTCCAGTTGCCCGAGGTGGGTACGCCCGGCGTGGAGCCGGGGCGCGGGTTGAAGTCGGCAGGCACCGGGTTTGGCTGGCCGAAGTCGGTCGGCTGGATGTTCAGTACGCGGCAGCCGTTGTTGCCCACCTGCGGCAGCGTGTGCGCGAGGGAAAACGGCACTTGTGCATACGAAGCAGGCAGTGTCGGGGTGGTGCCGAGCAGGCGGCTGTTGCTGAACGCGGAGAACATGTTGCCCACGCCCGCAACGCCGTCATCGGCCGGCCCCAGCTGCGACTGCCCGAACAATGTTTTACCGTCCGTGCGCGCCTGCGCTTCATCCGGCAGATCGGCCAGCGGCGTCAAGCCGTACAGTTGGTCGATGAACTTGATGATGGACGAGTGCTCGCTTGCCTCATGCGACACCCCGTGCACCACGCCGTAGGGCGAAATGACGATGGTCGGGATGCGCGGACCCTGGTCGAGCGGCTGCCCGTACGAGTCGTAGTTGCGGATCACTTCCGGCGCGTGGTCGTACAAACCATCGGTTTCGTCGTAGGTGATGATGATCGCGCTCTGGGCCCAGTACGGACTCGATGTGATCAGGTTGATTTCGTCTGCCAGCAACGCCTCGGAAATCTGCACATCGGAGTAGCCCGGGTGGTCGTCGTCGCCGTTGAAGACGTTCGCGAGCTTCGGGTTGGGGTCGACCGGCTTGAGGCCCGCGAGGTTGTTGTAGCCGCCGCGCACGTAATACACGCCGCCGTCGGCAGGGAGCCGCTTGTTGTATACGTCCACCGCGAAGTCGGACAGCCCATGGAGGTGTGAAGAAACCTCGGAGTTGTTCGACACATAGCCGAAGTACTGCGGGCCGTTGTGGTGCGGGATGTAGTCCGCGTGCGATGCGCCGGCACCCGTGTCGTCCCATTCGCGGTCGTAGCCCTGCTCGTACCAGCCCCAGTTGGTCGGCTTCACGCCGTCGCCCGCGATCTCCTGAATGTCCCTTTCAACATCGGAGAGGTCGGTCTGCGGCAAGGGATCGGCTTGCGTCGTGTTCAGGATGTTCGCGCCCATGAACGACAAGGGCAGGGTCGCAAAGGTTAGGTTGATCTGCGGATTGGCGCTGGGCGGGTTGGCCGGCTGCCCAGAGCCGTAGATGTCCAGTTGCGAACCCCAGAACGGGTCGCCGTCCGAAACCACCGGCACACCGTTCGCGCCGATGCCGCCGAAGTTCTTTGTGCTTTCCTGCGGGTGCTTGACCCACTGCGTTTCCCCCGACTGGCCGGCGATCATCGCGATGGCGTTGGGCGTGGACGCGGAAAGAACTGTCTGGTGGAAGTTGTCGAACAGCGTAAAGCGGTCGGCGTAGTTCCACAGGATCGGCGCGGTGTCGCAATCCACATGGCCCATCGCGAGCTCACCCATCTGCTTTTGGCGCAGCGTCGGAATCTTGGAAGGCACCCCGTTGGTCAGAGTGACGCCTTCCTCGGTGATGGCATAGCCGTCGTTTTTCGTCACGCCATTTTGCACATCGATCTTGGTCTCATAGGCAGCGTGCGCATGGTTGACCGAGTCGGTGTCGGCGGGGTAAATCGGCACGGACTTGCCGTTGGCGTCGGTGACGGTCAGCGGAATCTTAAACGGCGAAATTTGCTTGACGGAGCCGTCCGTATCGACGATCGGCTGCACAAAGCCGGGCGTTTGCGAAGCGGACTTCGAGAACAGGCCGTCCGCGCCGGGATAGGTGCCGAAATAAAAATCGAAAGACCGGTTTTCCTGGAACAGCACGAACACATACTTGATGTTCTTTTTAAGTAGCGCGAGCTTTTGCGCGTCGCTCAACGGTGCTTCGTCCAGCGGCTTGACGACGAACTTTTGCACCGCGTCGCTCGATTTGGGGGAAAGCGTGACCATGCTTTTCGGCGCGGCCTGGGGCGTTTGCGCCAAAACAAGGCCGGGCTGCATCAGCGCGGCCAAGGCCAGCGCGGAACACCCCTTTTGCCAGTGTTGAAATTTCATTCGGAACCTTCCTTTACGGTGGGGCTGTCGGGAATCCACGCCGCCACACTCTGTGTAGCGGGCTCGTGTGACAGCCTCGTAAAGGAGGGGCAGAATTCATCCCGCGTTCATGTCGACTTCGCCGACGCCGTCCGAAGCACGGCATACGAACACGTCGGGCTTTCGCCCGGTCGCCCGGTGATAGGCATCGGCCACAGCGGCCACAAACGCCGCGGCATGTTCCTGCTCGACCAGATTGACGGTGCAGCCACCGAACCCCCCGCCCGTGAGTCGCGCGCCCACCACTCCTGGCTGTTGATTCGCAAGATCCACCATCAGGTCGGCCTCCGGGCAGCTCGCCTCAAAGTCGTCGCGGTAGCTCGCGTGCGCGGCGGCCATCAGCCTGCCGAGTTCTTCCAAGTCGCCCCGGTCGAGCGCCGCTGCCGCTTCCTGCGCGCGCAGGCTGTCGGAGATGATGTGGCGCGCGCGCTTGAGCGCGTTCGGCGGCATCTCGCCGCCCCACCGCTTCAGGTCATCGAGTGTGGCATCGCGCAGCAGGGCGATCTCCGGACGGTGCGCGCGCAGCACGGCCGTCGCCTGCTCCACCTCCGCGCGGCGTGTGTTGTATTCACCGCCCGCATGCGAGTGCTTGACCATCGTGTTGCAGATTACAAGGTTGATCGACGGAGGGATGGGCGCGAGTTTGGTTTGGAGCGAGCGGCAGTCAAGCAGCAGCGCATGGTCGCGTTTGCCCTCGCAGGCGATGAACTGGTCCATGATGCCCGTATTCGCGCCCACATAGCCGTTTTCGGCTTTTTGGGCCAGCTTTGCCATCTCCGGCTTGGGCAGGGTTGCGCCGGCAACGGCGAGCAGCGCGGCCATGGTTGCGACCTCCAGCGAGGCCGAGGAGCTCAATCCCGCGCCGAGCGGGACGTCTCCATACAGCGACAGAGAAAAGGCCGGGGGGGTGATGCCGCTCTCCCGCAGCACTTGAAGGACGCCGAGTGGATACGCGCTCCAATGGCCGGAGCCCTTGGCGGGGATCGCATCGAGCGGGTGTTCCACGGTCTCATCGAAGTTGCTGGAGTAAATCGACACAAGGCCGTCCGTGCGCGGGCTTACCGCGGCCACGGTCGCGAAATCGATCGCCGCCGGCATCACAAAGCCCCCAGCGTAGTCTGTGTGCTCGCCGATGAGGTTGACCCTGCCCGGCGCGGAGTACACCCCGGTCGGTTCGCTCCCGTAAATGCGTGTGTGTGCCGCCGCCAGTTTTTGCGCTTCCGCTTGTATGTCCACTCGGCTCTCTCCCGTTCGGGCACTTGGATGACCCGCTTCCGCTCTGCGTTGCAGCCCCCGTTCGTCACCGGTAAAGCGTTTGTACCGGAACTGTGGTTTTTACCGACCCGGAGGGGAGCCGCCCCCGCATTGACAGTTCACTTGCAAGTTGTCTAGGGTGGTTGCTCGAACGGTGGGAGAGTTGTTTTCACGACTCTCCACGCACTTGCTGAAACTATAAAAACGTCGCTCGATTGCGATGAGAAAGTTGTGCGGAATTATGTTTGGAGTTCCCAGGCGCACTCTCGTTCCTCTTTCTACCGCCGCTCTCCTGTTGGCGGTTCCCGTCCTCACGGCACCGCTTGCCTGGGCGCAGGCGGACCAGGGCAGCATTAGCGGTACCGTGCGCGACGCGAGCGGCGCGGGCGTGCCCAATGCCAAGGCGACCATCACCAATGCGGGCACCGGCTTCGCCATCACTGTCACCTCGGACGCGAGCGGCAACTACACCGCGTCGCCGTTGAAGATCGGCACCTACAGCGTCAGGGTGCAGGCAACCGGTTTTGCCGCCACTACGCAGAATGATGTTCAGGTGAACGTTTCCACAACCACAACAGCGGATGTGCAGGTCGGCGTGGAAGGAACCTCGCAGACCGTCACCGTGAACGCGGCACCGCCCGCGCTGCAAACCGAGGAAGCCTCGACCGGCCAGGTGGTCTCGTCGAAGACGATCAACGACACGCCACTGAACGGACGCAATTTTACCTTTATCGCGCAGCTTTCGGCCGGCGTCGCACCATCGGAGCAAGGCTCGCGCGGCGCGCAAAAGGGCGATTTCTCCGCTAACGGGCAGCGCTCGGAGCAGAACAACTTCATCCTGGACGGCGTGGACAACAACGCCAACCTGGTCGACTTCCTCAACGGTGCGAGCTTCGTTATCAAGCCCCCGCCGGACGCGCTGCAGGAGTTCAAGGTGCAGACCGGCGACTACACCGCCGAGCTGGGCCACTCAGCCGGAGCGGTGCTGAACGTCGCCACCAAGAGCGGTACCAACCAGTTTCACGGCGACCTGTGGGAATACTTCCGCAACGACGTGCTGAACGCGCGTGACTTCTTCCAGAACGTGAAGCCGAAATACCGGCAGAACCAGTTCGGCGCGACCCTCGGCGGTCCCCTTATCAAGGACAAGCTATTTTTCTTCGGCGACGCGGAAGCCAACCGGATCATCTTCGGGCAGACGTCGGTATACACGGTGCCGACGCTCGCGGAGCGCACGGGCGATTTTTCGGATCTGTTGGATGGGGCCAACAACGGACGCGGCCAGTCTGTGACGCTGTACCAGCCCGGCGGTCCCATTCCGGGTCAGCCGCAGACCAACCTTCTGGCCTTCAACGGCCGGCAAAACGTCATCAATCCCGCCCAGATCAACCCGGCAGCACGGAACTTCGTCAATCTGTATCCGGCTCCCAACCGCGGAGGTGCGGCAAATACCTACCAGAACTACACCTTCCAGGGCAATGCCAGCGACAACACAACCCAGTATGACGGACGCCTGGACTACAACCGGAGCGCGAAGGACCAGATGTTCGCGCGCTACAGCTACTCGAACGAGCCGGTAACGCTCACCCCGGCTTTCGGCATCCTCGATGGCGGTGGCTTCGGCGGCTCGGGCAATACGGTGGTGGAAGGCCGCAATTTCACCTTTTCGGAAACGCACATCTTTACCCCTTCGCTCGTCAACGAGTTCCGCGTGGGCTACAACTGGATCGCCGCGGCGTATGTTCCACCAAACTCGGGTACGGACGTTTCCGCGCAGCTGGGCATCGGTGGGATTCCGTTTGGGCCGGGAAACGGCGGGCTCCCTAACTTTCAGTTCGGGTCGAACGGTGTCACCACAACCGGGTCCTCCCAGTACGAGCCCACGCACGAGTATGAGAATGTCATCCAGGTACTGGACAACCTGTCCAAGCAGATCGGCAATCATTCGATCCGCTTCGGCGTGAACGTCGAACGTATCCGGGTGCAGACGCAGCAGCCGGTCGACCCGAAAGGCACCTTCAATTTCACGGGCAAGTTCACGCAGGATCCCCACAATACGAGCAACACGGGCTATGGTGCGGCCGACTTCCTCGAAGGCAACATTGACTCCACCTCTGTCGCGAACATCTTCACCGCGCACAATCAACGCTTTTACGAGGGCTTCTACTTTCAGGACAACTGGAAGGCCACGCCGAATCTGACCCTGAATCTGGGCCTACGCTATGAGTATGTGCAGCCCATCAAGGACCTGAACGGCGCACAGGCGAACTTTGTGCCTGACTACGCCAACAACACGGGTGTGTACCTCATCCCGAACCGGTCGCGGGCCGCGTTTCCGCTCACACCCGCGTTCCTGAACGGGATTGCCACGAGAGGCATCACCGTCCAGTACACAAACAACGACTACCTCGTGAATCCCTCCTTTGGGGACTTTTCACCGCGCTTCGGAATCTCCTACCAGCTCGATCCTAAGACGGTCATCCGTTCCGGATTCGGCATCTTTTTCGGCGGGCTTGAAAGCGTGGGCTACTCACCCAGCTTGTCGCAGAACTTCCCGTTCCAGTTCGACAGCAATTTCCCAAGCGGAAACTGCGCTCCCGGTGCTTGCCCGAACAATGGGCAAAGCCTACAAACCGGCTTCAGCGCTGCCCTGAACGCCGGCCTGGCGAACTTTGTAACTTTGCCCAGCCCGCACAGCTACCAGACCAACACGCAAACTCCCTACAGCGAGCAGTTCAACCTGACCGTGCAGCGTTCGCTTTCGAACTCCACGACGGTAACGGCAGCCTATGTGGCGGCGCTTTCCCGCCATCTCCAGGTAAACCCGGACGTAAACATCCCCGCAAGCGCGGTGCCTGCGGGTGTGAACGAGCAAACGCTGCGGCCGTTCAATCCTGCATTCGGCGGCGGCAGCATCGTGATTGACAAGGGCACGGCCAACTACAACTCGGCCCAGGTCACGGCGGAGCGCCGCTTCTCGAAAGGACTTTCCTTCCTGGGCGCGTATACCTGGTCGCATGCGCTGGATGACGCCCCCACCCTGTTGGGAGGCACCGGGGGCGGCGGCTACCGCAACTGGCGAGCCCTGGGCCTCGGCTACGACTACGGGGCTTCGCTGATCGATGTGCGACAGCGCTTTGTGTTGAGCGGTCAGTATGATCTGCCGTTCGGCCATGGCAGAAAGTATCTGAACAGCAGCGCCATCGCGAATGAGGTGGTGGGCGGCTGGGCCACGGCTCTGGTCTTTCGCGTGCAAACTGGGCAGCCGGTCAACATTTACGCCAACAACAACGCTGGAGGAACCGGAACCGCCGTCCCGAATCGACTCTTCAATCCATTCCGGACAGGCGGCAATCCCCTCGCGACCAACACCAACTTAACAGCTTGTGCGACTCGGACCCGCACTCTCGCGACATGGTTCAACCCTTGCGCATTCGCCAATCTGCCGCAGGCGACTTCCACCACGGATCTCGCTGCTTATGGACCTCCGGGCCGCGCCACGGTCGATGGGCCGGGCTACAACCGTACCGACCTTTCCGCGTTCAAGAGCTTCGCGATCTATCGCGAAACCAACGTCCAGTTCCGCGCGGACATCTTCAACCTGTGGAATACGCCTGCCTACGGCCAGCCGAATAACACCACCGGCGGCGGCTTTGGGCAGATTACGAGCGAGCGGTTCGGCTCAACCGGCGGCCAGTACTCGGCCACCTCCGGCGAAAGCCCGGACGC
>CAXTKZ010000125.1:0-7777 GCA_964244985.1 uncultured Acidobacteriaceae bacterium | reverse complement strand
CTGATGGACCCGGCGCACGGGCCGTTTGTGCACCAAAGCTGGTGGTGGCGCAAGCAAGGGTCTATTCACGAGAAAAGCAAGCATTTCGAGCCTATCCCCGAGGGCTTCCGCATGGCCGCGCATGCGCCGTCCGGCAACTCCGCCCCTTATAAGCTGCTCGGCGTATATGGCGAGCCGATCACCACAACCATCGACTTCCAGCTGCCCAACCGCCGCATCGAAACCATCCGCTGCGGGCCGAAGTGGTTTTCCTCCATCACCACCGTGACCCCGACCACTACCCGCGCTTGCCGCATCGATGTGTACGCGGCATGGAACGTGTTTTACTCCGTGCCCGGCGTCACCGCGATCGCAAAATGGTTCGGGAAGCGGTTTGTCGCGCAGGACCAGCAAACCATGGTGGAACAAGCGGAGGGCCTTCGCCACGACCCGACTTTGATGCTCATCGACGATGCCGACCGACCCGCGAAATGGTATTTCGCCCTCAAGCAGGCACGGCTGGAAGGGACCGGCAAACACCCACTGCCCGGCCCGGTGACGCTGCGCTGGCGTTCGTAGGGATAGTTGATGGCGCAGTGAATACAGAAGAGTAAGTCGATAAACCTTTAGGACGGAGCGGCTAAGTATGCACCGATGCGCCATTATTTATGAGAAATTGCACAAGCACCAGACAGCGAAAGCCTATCCGGTGCTTGTGCAACAGTAATTACTGCCCGTAGCCGCGCTGGTAGCCCTTCATGAACGCGTCCCGATACTCCTGTGCGAACTGGTCCCGGGGATAGCCGCCCGGAGACTTGGGTACGTGCCTATAAGTATCAACGTGTGTGGGCCGGAAGCTGTGGCCCTGCTGGCGATCGCTTTGCCCCTGCGCCACCCCGGCAGCCCAACCCTGACGCGCGCCGTACATAGGGCGGCCCCCCTGCTCGTGGTAGTTGTCGGAGTAGCCCTGCGGCCCGTTGCCCCAATGCTGGTTGTCATACGGGCCCTGGTACTGCCCGTTCCCATACTGTTGCCCGTTCCCGTACTGTTGCCCTCCGTTGTACTGCGCGACTGCCAGGGTGCTGCCCATGAATGCGATCGCGCCACCCATCGCCAACTTCTTTGCCCATTGCACGTTCATATATATTCCTTTCCCCGAGCCATGCTTTCTGCCCGTACCGCCGTTCGTTTGGGATGGTGTTCGGGCTTCCCCGGCTGTCTATCCGCTTTGGGAAAAGCCTGCTTTCACCATCATTCCACTGGCTGGAACCCACGTCTGCCCGAAAAGGTGTGGGTTGCGATCATGAAAACGGCTCGGAAACGCCCGCCTGGAGCACGGCATCCCACCCAAAAAGCACTTAGGAAAACAGGGATGACGGATAAAGAAGCATTCGACCGCAGAACACTGCTTGTGCGGGGCGGCCAGGGGATCGCAGGCGCACTGCTTGCGGGGGCGGCAGCGCAAGGGCAATCCGCGGCACCGATCGACCGCGGTGACGCACAAGGGACAAAAGTAGAGTTCCCCAGCGAAAAAGCGGAAACCGAACTGCCTTCCGGCGGCCCGCCCAACCCCGATCCGGTGAACAACCGCGTCGGCTTCGCCATTGTCGGCCTGGGACGGCTGTCGGTGGAAGAGATTCTGCCTGCCTTCAGCAGCGCGAAGCATGCCCGTCCGACGGCCTTGGTGAGTGGAGACCCCGAGAAAGCGAAAACCATTGCGGCGCAATACGGAATCGCGAAAACTTATACATACGACCGCTTTGAGGATCTTGCGCAAAACCCCGATGTGCAGGCTGTCTACATCGTGCTGCCGAACGCAATGCATCGTGAGTACACCGAGCGCGCGGCAAAGATCGGCAAGCATGTGCTGTGTGAGAAACCCATGACGGTGTCGGTCGCGGACGGGCAGGCGATGGTGGATGCCTGCGACCGGGCCCGGGTGCAGCTGATGATTGCTTACCGTATCCAGTACGAGCCGAACAATCGCTTTTTGGCGGATATGGTGCGTGGGGGCAAGCTGGGCACGGTACAGGCCATTCACTCCATCAATGTGCAAAATTCGGTGGGCAACGACCAATGGCGGTTCCGCCGCAAACTTTCAGGTGGAGGTTCGCTGCCCGATATCGGACTTTATAACCTCAATACGATCCGGGCGCTCCTGGGTGAGGAGCCCATTGAGATCACGGCACAGGTTTACTCGCCGGCGAACGACCCGCGCTTCCGGGAAGTTGAGGATCTGGTTACGTTTACCATGCGCTTCCCTTCGGGGATTGTGGCGAGCTCGACTTCAATCTATAGTGCGCACGAGCGGCGGCAGCTCGATGTGATGGGCTCGGACGCGTGGGCGCGCATGGACGATGCGTACTCATACCATGGGCAAAAGCTGACGGTGCAGCGCCGCGAAGGCATCGCCACCGCTGCGAGCCAATATTCTCTGAATCAGCACAATCAATTCGCCCTTGAAATGGACCACTTTGCCGAGTGTGTGCGCGCAAACCGCAAGCCGCGTACCGGCGGCCCAGAAGGCGTGCAAGATCAGAAGCTGATGACCGCCATCTATCAAGCAGCCGCGTCGGGGCAGCCTGTCAAGATCGAGCCGGTAAACGGGCTCGATACAACACGCGGGCCGGCATTGCCGCCCTTAAAGGCATAGGGGCGTGATTTTCCTCTACGTCCTGCTTGTGGGTGCTTCCATCCTGAGCGGACTGTAAACGGGCAGCAGCGCCACTCTGAATAAAAAGCTGGACGACCCGGTGCTCTCCTCCGTAGTGGGGAGCTCGTCGGGCTCTTCACCCTGCTCATGATTTTCGCGGTTTATCTACTGTGGACGCGCCACCCGCTGCCTCAAGCGCAGCAGTGGCGCGGCATCCCGTGGTGGTCGTGGCTGGGTGGAGCAATGAGCGCAGTCTATGCCTTCTCTGTATTCGTTGTCGCTGAAAAGGTTAGCGCGGGATTGTTTGTTGTGCTGTCAGTGACGGTTACCACCCTGACCTCGCTTGCCATGGACCATTTCGCTCTGATGGGCTACCCGCAGCACATCGCAGGCCCGGGCCGGTTGATCGGGGCCGCGCTGCATCGCGAAGTATTAGGCCTCCTTTACAACCGCATGGCATGTGTGTCGATGGCAAGGCGACGCCCAAGCTGCTCGAACAGCGCCGGGTCGGCAACGGGCAGGTGCATTGCCGCGATGCTGTGCCAAAGGTTCTGCGCTTGCCAAATGTCGGGCGCAAACGGCAGCGAGTGCAAAGCTTCGGCGATCCCAAGCGCATTCTCAAGCGCTTTTTTACTTTCCGGAGCTTCCTGCAAGGCAGCCATGGCCCCGCACATGCGTTTGTCGGCGAGGAAACTCAACTCCTGTCGGTCAAGCTCAACAGCGTTGCCGCGTGCCGCCGCGATGCCGGCACTGACCTGTCCGGCATCGATGGGGTCGGCCGTGAGGGCGCGCCGCACCATCACATTGGCGGCAAAGCCGGCTGCCAGCGCGAGTGCGGACGGCTGCGGCACGTCGGCTTCGTGCAGGAAGTGCAGCAGGGAAGCGTGGTTGTTGTAAAGGCGGAGCAGGTTTTCTTCCGCCGCGGCCACTGTTTTGTTGAGGATGAGATTGACGATCGCCCGCTGCTCATCGGTGAACAAGGAACGCACGGTATAGATGCGGCCGAACTCGCGATCAAATAAGCGGATCACCGCCGGAAGCTCGGCGCGCAGCATGGCCGCGCGGGCTTCGGCGATGAACGTTTCTTGCATGCCTGGCGCATCGGCGGGGAGGGTTTTTACTCCGGCGGAGATGTTCTGGTCGCCGAAGTGGAGCACGGCATAAAAAACGCGTTCACACTCATGCGTAAAGGCGGAACGGATTTCGGCCTCACCGAAGACGAGCCGAGCCCGTCCGGAGCTTTGCATTTCCATAGTGCTCCGCTGCACATGGAATGCCAGCACACGCGCATGCTCCGGGTAGGCACGGAACACCGACGAGATGGCGTAATGTGCCGCTACCTCTGTAAGGCCAACCTGCAGCGGTTTCACGCGCTGGCGGTAGATGTCAGCGCCTGTTCCTTCCTCCGGAATGTTACTCTGCGCCTGCACGAGCCGGTCCAGGAACGGCGTTTCCAACGCAGCGCCCTGTGCGCTGAACAAGCCGCGGGCAAGTTCTATTGCCCGAGCTGCATAGGCGATAATCTGCACGGTTTCAATGCCGGCGATATCGTCGAAAAACCAGCCGCAGCTTGTGTACATCAGCTGTGTGTGCCGCACAAGTTCAAGCAGCTTGAGGGCCTGCACACGCTCGCAGGGCGTAAGCAGGTGCTCCTGCTCTTCGCGGAGAAAGGCAGTGGCTTTGTCGCGGTCGAGCATGACTGCAATAAAGCGGTCGCAAGCGCGGGTCCAGTCGGCGAACAACCGCCGCCCTCGGGCTTCCATCAAGGGAGCGAGCCCGTCGCGCAGCTCATCAAGTGCCTTGCGCAGGGGCGCGCGCCAAAGTTGGTTCCAGCCTTCGCGGCCGCCGTTGCAGCCGCAGTCCGCGCGCCAGCGCTCGACGCCGTGGGCGCAGCTCCAGCTGGAGCGCTCGACGATGCGGGCTTCCTGCCGCGGAGGAAAGCGTTGGAGGAACTCGCCATAGTTGGTCAGGGTTGCAAGCCCACGCTGCTCAATGGTTTGGAGCGCATAGCTCAGGCCCATTTCACCGAACCGGTGATGGTGGCCGTAGCTTTCGCCATCGGTCGCGACATGGACAAGCTCGGGCTCTTCTGGGTGCTCACCGGTAAAGCCGCCCGCCATGCGCATCGCGTAGCCCTCGCCCGAGTTAAGCAGTCGCTCGAATGCAATGGCCCGGGAGCGCGGGCCGTCGTAGAAAAACACCGCGATGGAGCGGCCACCCGCCAGCTGAACCAGATAAGGGTGGCGCGGGTTGACGGAACCGTCCGGGGTTGTCGCCCAGCCCGCCGGATGCCGGTCTGGCTGCACGCCTAAAGGCCGGACAGCCGCGCACTGATTGGGCGCAAGCACTGTATAGCGGATACCATGCTCGGCCAAAACCTCGAGCGTTTCCGTATCGACGGCGGTTTCCGCAAGCCACATACCTTCCGGCTTGCGGCCAAACCGGTGTTCAAAGTCGGCGATGCCCCAGCTCACCTGAAGTTCTTTATCGCGGCGCGAGGCGAGCGGCAGGATGATGTGGTTGTAGACCTGCGCCATCGCGGAGCCGTGGCCGGAAAACCGCTCGGCACTGAGGCGGTCGGCCTCCAGGATAGATTTATAGGTCAGCTCGGCATTTTCCTCCAGCCATGACAGCAGCGTGGGCCCGAAGTTGAAGCTCATCTGCGCATAGTTGTTCACAATGCGCATGATTTCGTTCCTGCTGTTCACAATGCGGGACGCGCCGTTGCGCGCGTAGCACTCAGCGGCGATCCGATCGTTCCAGTCATGGTAGGGGGCGGCGGAGTCCTGCACCTCAACCGATTCGATCCATGGATTTTCGCGCGGCGGCTGGTAGAAGTGGCCGTGAACGCAGAGATAGCGGTTTGTGCTCATCGAGTTCTCATTTCATGCCACAGGCGGGGGAGCCATCGGCTTACCGTGTAGGTCGCAGGCGCGCCACAAGTACCAGCTCGCGACGGTCCGCCAGGGCCGCCAGCGTTCGCCGCGGCGCAGCATGGTTTGGGCGTCAGGCAGCATCGTTGCATCGAACTTCTTCATTTTCGGCAGCCGCTTGAACGTCAACGCGAAGCCTTTCCGCACGCCGTAATCACTCACCGGCAGCACATCGGGTCGGCCCAGCCGGAACATCAGCAGCATTTCAACCGTCCACACCCCCACGCCCCGCACCTCCGTCAGCCGCTCTGTAATCTCCTTATCGGCCATTCTGCGGATTGTGTTCAGTCCGGGAACGGTACCATCCAAAGTTTTTCTTGCGAGGTCCTGGAGCGCGAGCATCTTGTTGCGGGACAAACCCGCGGCGCGCAGCGCTTCGTCCGGCTGCGCGAGCAGGAGCTCGGGCGTGGGGTGGATATCGCCGAACAGCTTGAGCAGCTTATGAAGAATGGCCCGGGCCGCCGTACCGTGAAGCTGCTGCGACAGGATCGCCTCCAGCAGCGCCTCAAAGGGCGAGTGCTGAGTCTTGAGCCGGAGCGTGTACGGGCCGGCAGCCTCAATCAGGGCACCGAGTTTCGGGTCGGCCTGCGCCAGCGCGCGGCAGGCTTCAGCGGCGTCATAGCGGGGAATGCGGCGGCCTTCGGGCATGGAGTCCAGTGTAGTGCGCTCAAATGCGCGGTTCCTGCCCTTTCATGAGATTCGGTAGCATCGAGGGCGGGGGCGACATGAGCGATGGAGCAGCAAAGAAAGCAGCGGCGAAAAAGCCGGGAGCGTCAGACGAGGGGCAATCAGCCGCGCCGTTGATCATCCACCCGGCCCCGGAAACCGGCCCCATGCCTGAAGCCCTGCAGCGGCTCGCAGCGAACCCGCGCGTCATGGTTCGTCGGGGCGGCGAGCCTCCTCGCGATGCCAAATGCGTTATCTACTGGATGCAGCGGGCCGAGCGCGGCATCGACAATCCCGCGCTCGACATGGCCATCGCGCTCGGCAACGAGCTCGGGCTGCCGGTAATCGCGTTTTTTTCGGCGATCAACAACTTTCCCCATGCCAACTGGCGGCATTACCACTTCCTAAGCCAGGGCCTGGTCGATGCCGAGCACGATCTCCTCGAGCGCAATGTGCCTTTTATCGTGCGGCGGCCACCCGATAACGCGCTTGAAAAGCTGGTTGTCGAGCTCGGTGCGGCGGCGGTGATCGGCGACGACAACCCAATGCGTGAGCCCGAACGCTGGCGGCAGGTGCTGGCGCACCGCATCGATGTGCCCTATTGGACCGTGGACGCCGACAACATCGTCCCGGCGAATAGCTTCACCAAGCACTACTACGCCGCTGTGCACTTTCGTCCGAAGTTCTTCCGCGAGCTCCCGCAGTTCCTTAAGTGGGAATCGCCTGAGAAAGCGCAGCACACCTGGGACCGTCCGCGCGGTTTCCAGAGTTTCCATGTGGGCGACGATGTGACCGAAGGATGGGGGCCGCCCTTTGACCGCTCCGTCCGGCCGGTTGACACCTTTACGGGTGGCACGCGCGCGGGGCAAAAGCTTCTGGCGGAGTTTGTGAACGGCAAGCTCGCCGACTACGATACCGTCCGCAACCATCCGGAGCGCGACGGCACCAGCCGTATCTCGCCGTACCTGCACTTCGGCCATATTGGGCCGCTAACGGTGGCACGCGCGCTGGAAGATGCGGTCGCCGCGGGGACGTGTACGCCGGAGGCCCGCGACGCCTACTACGCCGAGGTGCTGGCTTGGCGCGAGCTGTGTGTTAACTTTGTGCGCTTTGTGCCCAACTACGACTCGTTTGACTGCGCGCCCGACTGGGCCCGAGAAAGCCTGCGCAAACACGCCCGCGACCCGCGCCCGACAATCTACACACGGGAGGAGCTGCAAGCGCACAATACACACGACGACCTATGGAACGCCGCGCAGCAGCAGCAAATGGAAGGGGGTTGGATGCACAATGTCCTGCGCATGTATTGGTCGAAGAAGATTCTGGAGTGGAGCCCGACGCCCGCCGAGGCGTTCGACACCTGCGTGTACCTCAACGATAAGTACTTTCTCGACGGCCGCGACCCGAACGGCTATGCGAATATCGCGTGGGGCATCGTCGGCGTGCACGACCGCCCCTGGGGTGAGCGGCCGATTTTCGGCAAGGTGCGGTATATGTCGCGGGCTTCGACGGGGAAGAAGTTTGATTCGAAGCGGTATATGGAGAA
>CAXTKZ010000124.1:0-7979 GCA_964244985.1 uncultured Acidobacteriaceae bacterium | reverse complement strand
TGGGGATTCATTGGGCCTCCGCGTTGGTCGTATGGGCTGCGCGACCGGAGGCGGTCGGCGGCGCTTCCAGGTGGATCGTGCTGTATGGATGATGCCCGTCTGCTTCGGCATAGTGCGCCATTGCCGGAGTGATCGCCTTCATCCAGTACGGGGAAGCAACACCCATCAGCAGCATCAGCGCAATAAACGGCCACAGCAGCGCATGTTCGCGCCCAGTTGCGTCCGGCACGCCGACGCGGTTTGCGACAAGAGTGGACTGCTTGCCGTAATAAACCTTCTGCACGAAAGTGAGCGCGTAAGCCGCCGAGAAGACGACGCCGAGCGTTGCAGCAATCCCCCACCCAGGGTGCGTCGCGAAAGCAGCCGACAACACCAGAAACTCACCGACAAACCCGTTCAGGATGGGAAGGCCGACCAGCGCCAGCACGGTAATGACGGTGAAGGTCACCATCCAGGGCACGCGCGCGGCTAAACCGCCGTAGGCTGCGGTATCGTAGGTGCCGTAGCGCTCGTACAGAAGCCCCAGCAAGGACAGGAGCGCGCCGCCGATGATGCCCTCATTGATGGTCTGGTACAGTGCTCCGTCGAGGCTTGCGATGGAAAAGCAGAAGATCCCCAGGGTGCAGAAGGAGAGAGCCGCCAGGGTGCCGAAAGAAACGATGCGCTTCAAATCGCGGGCGACGAGCGCATTCAATGACCCGTACAGGATACCGATGGTGGAAAGAGCAACCATCCATGGGGCGAATACGCGCGACTCATGGGGAAAGAGTCCGAGATTGAAGCGGATGAGAGAGTACAACCCCAGCTTGCCCGCGACCACGATGGCCATGGCAGTGGGTGCTTCAGAGAAAACATCCGCAAGCCAGCCATGTAGGGGAAACACCGGTACCTTCACTGCGAATGCGAGAAGAAAGGCAAAGGCTGTCCAGGCGAGCGCAGCGGGTCCGATCCCCAGGCGGCCGCTCGCGAGCATGGCTTGGAGTTCGGGGAAGTCGAACGTGCCGGTTTTTGCGTATAGATACAAAATCCCCACCAGGAACAACGCCGAAGGGATGAATGTGTATAGGAAAAACTTGATGGCTGCCTGAGTGCCGCGTGTACGTCCGAACATGGCGATCAGGATGGTCATGGGCACAAGTGAAAGCTCCCAGAAACCGTAATACAGGATCAGGTCGAGCGAGACGAAAACGCCCAGCATGGCTGTTTGCTGGAGCAGAAAGAAGAAATAAAACTCTTTCGCGCGGGTTTGAATGGCATTCCACGAAACAAGCACGCCGAGCGGCGCGAGAAAGCCGGTCAGAACCACCAGCCACAACGAGATGCCGTCCACGCCAAGGTGGTAATGGATGTTCGGATTGTGGATCCAGAAGTGGTTCTCGACGAACTGGAAGGAGTGGGTTGAGTAGTCGTAGTGCGAAGGCAGGTGCAGGGTGAGCGCAAAGGTGAGGAGCGATACGGCGAGCGCCGTCCACTGGATTACACGGCCCGTGCGCGGCAGCAGCGCGATCAGGATTGCTCCAAGAGCGGGAACAAAGGTCGTGATGGAAAGAATGTTCTCGTTCAGCAAGGTTGGGGTCCTTAGCGCGTGATGGCGGCGACTGGCGCCAGATGAGTTCCAAAACCGAACAGGGTGAGCAGCAGCAGCACCGCCGCGCCAAGTGCGAGCCAGCCCGCATAGGAGCGGATATTGCCCGACTGCATGCGCTGCGCCACCGACCCGAGGCCCTTGACGCCTTGGGACAGGCCGAGCGCGCCGCCGGTGATGATGCCGGTGTCGATCAAGCCGCCCAGCAGGTAGCGCGACACAAACAGCAAGGGCCGGGTGAAGACCGCGTTGTACAGCTCATCGATGCGGTACTTGTCAAGCAGCAGCCGATAGGCGGAACGATATTGAACAGCGAGCCGCGCAGGCAGCTTGGGGCGCTTCACATACATCAGGTAAGCGACACTTAAGCCGGACAACGCGACCAATGTGGACACAATGGCCAGGGTAATTTCGAGACCCGTGTTCTCAGCACGCGCGGTTTCACTCGCAACGGCGAGGACCGGCGACAGGAATTCGCGGAGGAAGTTGTGCTCACCGGGCAAGCCCAGGAAGCCGCCGAACACAGCCAGGAATGCAAGGACGACCAGCGGCCCGAGCATGGTCCAGGGAGACTCGTGCGGTTCGCCGTGATGCCCGTGCGATACCGCTGAGGCGGCGTTTGTTTCCGCCATACCTTTCGAAGCCTCGGCATGGTGGGTCGGCTCGGGGGTGTGCGGGTGTGCCGCTGTGGCGCGTGAGTCGCCGAAGAACGTCAGGAAGTAAAGCCGAAACATATAAAACGAGGTAAGCCCGGCAGTGAGCAGGCCGAAGAACCAGAGCACCTTCGCGCCGGGCATGGGTGAGGAGAACGTCTGGTAAAGGATCTCGTCTTTCGAGAAAAAGCCTGAAAGCGGAGGGATCCCGGCAATCGCGATAACCCCGGCGGTCATGGTCCAAAAGGTAATGGGGATTTTGCGCCATAGGCCGCCCATGACGCGCATGTCCTGCTCGCCGCTGAGAGCGTGGATGACGGAGCCGGCCGCCAGGAACAAAAGCGCTTTAAAGAATGCATGCGTGACGACATGGAAGATCGCGGACGAGTATGCCGCGACACCGCAAGCCATGAACATGTAACCCAGCTGCGAGACGGTCGAGTAAGCGAGCACACGCTTGATATCGGTCTGCATCAGGCCGATGGTCGCGGCGAAGAATGCCGTGCCGCAGCCGATAATCGCCACGCAGCCGAGCGCAAAGGGGGAGCGGTCGAAGATGGGGTGGGCGCGCGCGACCATGTAGACGCCCGCCGTGACCATGGTGGCCGCGTGAATCAGGGCGGACACCGGTGTGGGACCTTCCATCGCATCCGGGAGCCAGACGTAGAGCGGAATCTGCGCGGACTTGCCCGCCGCACCGACGAGCAGGCAAAGCCCGATGGCGGTAAGCCAGCCGCCGTGGAGCGATGGGGTCGCAGCCAGTTGTGCAAATACGTTGCCGAAGGAAAGCGACCCAAAATGCACGATCACCAGGAACATGCCGAGGAGAAAGCCGAAATCACCGATCCGGTTGACGACAAATGCTTTCCGGCCGGCGTCGGCGGCGGAGTCACGATCGAAGTAGTAGCCGATCAGGAGATACGACGCGAGGCCGACCCCTTCCCATCCGACGAACAGCAGGAGGAAGTTCTCCGCCAGCACAAGGGTGAGCATAAAGAACATGAAGAGGTTGAGGTAGGCGAAAAAGCGCCAGAAGCCCTCCTCATGTGCCATATAGCCGACCGAATAGAGATGAATCAGGAAGCCGATCCCGGTTATGACAAGCAGGAAAACAGTCGTGAGCTGATCGACGGTAAAAGCAAAATCCGCATGGAAGCCGCCGGCAACGATCCAGGGAGCGACGCGCTCAGTATGCGGCAGTGAAAGTCCGTGCAGCTGCAGAACGATGTTCGCGACCAGGCCGAAAGAAAGCGCAACTGTGAACAGCGCAACAGCCGAAACCGCTGGACGCGACAGCCGGCGGCCGATCGTTCCGTTGATCAGGAAGCCCAGAAAGGGCAAAAGCGGAATCCAGACGAGGTGGAGATTCATAGTTTCATCAGGTCGACCTGGTCGACATCGAGCGTGTTGCGGGCGCGGAAGAGCGCAATGATGATCGCCAGGCCGACTGCGGCTTCAGCTGCCGCAACAACCATCACAAAGAAGACAAAGAGCTGGCCGGAAGGCTCATGGCGCTGGTGCGAAAACGACACAAAGGCCAGGTTGACCGCATTGAGCATGAGCTCAATGGACATAAAGATGGTGATGATGTTGCGCTTCACCAGAAACGCGCCTACCCCAAGTGAGAACAGGATAGCGCTGAGCACGAGGTACCAGGCGATGGGGACGGTCATTTTCCGGGCTCCTTGCGGGCGAGTGCGACTGCGCCGAGGATGGCGATGAGGATGAGCACGGAGGTGACCTCAAAGGGAAGCAGCAAATCCCGGAACAACATGCGGGAGAGAGCGGTGGTGGTGGTGACCGGGTCGCTAAGTGTGGCGGTACCCAGGCGCAGTTTCTCATGCAGAAAGACATAAGAAAGCAGGCAGATCAACGCGACGACGCCGGGGAAGCCCGCTCCATAAGCGACCTTGCTGACATTGGTCGAGCGGTTTTCCGTGCTTGCGTTCAGAAGCATGATGACAAAGGTAAACAGCACCATGATCGCGCCCGAGTAAACGATGACCTGCACGGCAGCCAGAAACTCCGCACCCAGCAGCAGGTACAAAATGGCCAGGGAGGTCATCACGACAATGAGCGACAGCGCGGAATTAATAGGCTGCCGGGCCAGCAGGAGATTCACCGCACCGGTGATGCAGAGAATCGCGAAAATGAGGAATAAAACAACGTACATGGGTGTTAATTCCACTCGTGAGGCGCGAAGGATCGGGTGTCAGGGAGGACCCGCTGCGGGCCCTCGAAGAAATCAAATTGTAAATCAGATGAAGAACGACCGGGTGTTAGAAAGGCGTGCGCCAGGCGAACCACAAGCTGGAAACGAGGATGTTCGCAATCGCGAGCGGCATCAGGAACTTCCAGCCGAAGCCCATCAGCTGGTCATAGCGGAAGCGGGGCAGTGTGCCGCGAATCCAGATGTACAGGAACAGAAAGAGGAAGATTTTAAAGACAAACCAGAACACCGGAAGGATCGCCTGCAGAAGAACCGGGCCAACGAATGGGATGAGGTTGCCGAAAGGGCTGTTCCAGCCGCCGAAAAACAGAAGTGTGGCCACGCAGGCGACCGTGATCATATTTGCGTATTCGGCCATGAAAAACATCGCGAACTTCATAGAGGAATATTCGGTATGGTACCCGGCGGCGAGCTCGCTTTCCGCTTCCGGGAGATCGAACGGGGTGCGGTTGGTTTCCGCGTAGGCCGCCATCAGGTAGATAAAAAACGCTACAAACTGGAGGCCACCGAAGACGTTCCAGCCGATCATGCCGTGGTGGGCCTGGGAATCGACGATATCGCGCAGGCGAAGCGAGCCGGCCCGCATCACCACACCGACCAGCGACAAGCCCAGCGCGAGTTCGTAGGAGATCAGCTGGGCAGATGCCCGCAGGGACCCGAGCAGCGAATACTTATTGTTCGAGGACCAGCCTGACAGCGCAATGCCGTACACGCCGACCGAGGTTACGCCCAGGATGATCAGTAGCCCGATGTTGACATCGGCGATCTCGAACATATCCACGCCGTGCCAGGTGATGTGAGCCCCGAAGGGAACGACCGCGATGGAGGTCAGGGCGCAGATGAGCGCAATGATCGGAGCGGCGATATACAGCGGCCGGTATACGCCGCTCGGCAGCAAATCTTCTTTGAGGAACAGCTTTGCACCGTCGGCGAGCGGCTGTAGCAGACCGAAAGGCCCGACGCGGTTGGGTCCCCAGCGGTTCTGGATGCGTCCCACAACCTTGCGCTCGAGCAATACGGTGTAAGCGACAGCCGTGAGATAGACAACCAGAACCACGGCGATCTTAAGCACGCTCAGCAGAAGAAAGATCAAAAATGTCGACACAGCTGTTCAGCCTTCCTCGTTCCGTTCAAAAAACATGGCCGAAGCCGCGAAGCTAATCCGCTGCCTGCTCGGCGGGACGGGTTTCGCGGCTTTCCATCACGTTATGCAGCACAGGTGAATAACGGCCTAGTGTACCTGAAGTGAACAGCGTATCGTGCGCGGGAAGTACCAGGTCCGGACGGTCAAAGGCATAGTCCTCGATTTGGACCAGCTCCGTGCGCATGGGTTTGTCGCGGCCTGAAAAAAGTTCAAAGCGCGAGATGTTGTAGGACGGCACCAACCGCTGCATTTCGTCGAACGCCGCGAAGGGGTTGAAAGGGCTCAACTTCGGCTCAAGATTGTTCGCCGCCAGCCATACAGCATGGCGGTCGGCCTCACCCGACTGCGCTCCCCGGCTTTGGCCGAGGTCGCCGCGCACCCCGCGCCCGAAGGGAACTAGCCCTTGTGCCTTGAAGCCCATCTTGTCGGCCACACGCACGATCAGCTCGAAGTCGGCCCGCGTGCCCGCGGTATCGCCTGCTTTCTTGATCAGCTGGATGTCGCCGTAGGAGTTGGTGACCGTGCCGGCCTTTTCATACAGATAGGCAGCGGGGAGCACCACGTCGGCAAGCGCGGCGGTTTCGGTCAGGAACATATCCTGCACGACGATGAAGGTGTTCTTGAGCGCGGACGGGTCGACCCCGTAGCGCGCGACCGGGTTCGACCCGACGACGTACAAGCCGCCAAGCTCACCGCGTCCCGCCGCGTCGAACATTTCGACCAGGTTCTTGCCGGGAGCCGTGGGCAGGGAAGCGCCGTACTCCTCAGTGAACGCGCCGCTGTTCGCAACTGGGACGTAGCCCGGCAGGAAATCGGGCAGTACGCCCATATCGGCCGCGCCGCGTGAGTTGACGTAGTCGCCCAGTGCGGCGAGTTTTGCATTGGGCAGGGTTTTGGCCCATTCGACGAGCGTTTGAAGATCGCGGCCCTTGAACTCGGAACCGAACGCGATGACCAGCTCCGGCTCGGCGGCAAGAGCCTCGCGGAACTTGTGTGCAGTCTCGTTCGCCTGAAAGTCGGAATCGCGGCCTGCCAAAAAGCCGATAAAGGCGCCGTAGCCATCCGCGGGCACCTCAACCATGGCCTTTGCCTGGCGGCGCAACTTGATTTCGCGATGGTTGGCGAGATACAACTTGGCGCGGTTCTGCCGGACGTTGGTGCGGATGTTCCAGGCCAGCAAGGGGTGCTGCTCGGTCGGATCGTTGCCGAGAATAAGCATTGCCGGTGCTTTCTCGAAGTCGCGCATACTGGCGTTGCGGCCTATCGCCCCGCCAAGCGCAGCCAGGAACGCCGGGTAGTCCGCCGTGCGGTGGTGGTCGATGTTATTGGTGCCGCACACCAGGCGCGCGAACTTTTGGAGTAGGTAGTTTTCCTCGTTGGTAGTCCGGTTCGACCCGATAATGCCGATGGCTGCCCCGCCGCGCTGGTCGCGAACTTCGCGCAGGCCCTTGCCCGCGCGGTCGATCGCGACTTCCCAGGTCGCGGGCTCGAGCTTGCCCGCTGCGTTGCGGACGAGTGGCTTGGTGATGCGGTCCTCACGGTTTGCAAAGTCGAAGGAGTAGCGGCCCTTGATGCACAGGAAGTCGCCGTTCGGGCCCGACTTGTCGCGGTTGTCGCCGCGCACGATCACCGAGCCTTCCTTGTCGGCGCGGGTGCCGAGCGTGGTCTTGCAGCCGTCCCCGCAGTGGGTGCAGATGGTCGCGGTGTGGTTCATCTCCCACGGCCGGGTCTTGTAGCGGTAGCTGCCGGAGGTGAGCGCGCCCACGGGGCAAATGTCGATGCATGCGCCGCACTCTTCGCAGTCCAGGTGGTCGCCGCCGTTCGGCTCAATTACAGAAGCCGATCCGCGGTTATGCACGCCGAGCGCCCACACGTCCATGCCTTCGCCGCACACGCTGACGCAGCGGTAGCACAGGATGCAGCGCGGGCGGTCGAAAAATACAACCGGCGACCACTGCTGCTCTTCCTTGTGGTTTTTGGTTTCGGTGTAGCCGGACTCGGACGCACCGTACTTGAAGGTCATGTCCTGCAGCTCACACTGGCCGCCCGCGTCGCACACTGGACAGTCGAGCGGGTGATTGCCGAGCAGAATCTCAAGGATGCTCTTACGCGACTGCGCGATTTCGGGCGACTCGGTGGTAACGACCATGCCCTCGGCCACCGGGGTAGTACAGGCGGTCTGGAGTTTGGGCATCTTCTCGACGCGCACCACGCACATGCGGCATGCGCCCTGCAGCGACAAGCCGGGGTAGTAGCAAAAGGCAGGGATTTCAATGCCGGCGGACTTGCAGGCGTCGATCAGAAGAGTACCGGCGGGGGCAGTGAGCTGTTTGCCGTCGACGGTGAAGGAGAACATTTTTACTTCAG
>CAXTKZ010000123.1:0-8468 GCA_964244985.1 uncultured Acidobacteriaceae bacterium | reverse complement strand
TCCGGCGGAACCGGCAGCTCGCCGTTTGCGGGCGGCTTCGGCTCGGCGGGCGGCACTTCCCCTTCGGGCGGAAGCGGTTCCACTTCGGGCGGGTTTGGAGCGCCGCAATAACGTACCTTGAAACGCGAAAAAGCCTGCTAGTAAGCAGGCTTTTTCTATCGACTTAGGAACCTAAACGCTGAACGACGAACCGCAGCCGCATGTGCTTTTCACTGTTGGATTCTCAAATTTAAAGCCAGCTGCTTCCAATGTTTCTACATAATCCACCACGCAGCCGTTCAGGTACATCATGGAGGTAGCGTCCACAAATACTTTCAGACCTTCGAAGTTCAGAACTTTATCCATCATGCCGGCCTGATTTTCAAACGACATGGAATACTGAAAGCCCGAGCAGCCGCCGCCTACAACACCGATGCGCAGCCCGGCGGGCAAGGGATCCTGCGTTGCCATGATCTCCCGTACCTTGACCGTCGCGGAAGGGGTCAGGCTGACTACCGTCGGTGTTTTGAACTCTGTGGTTTCGGGTGCAACCGTTGCTGTCGCCATATCCATCATCTCCCTTGAGGCTGCGCTGGAGCAGCTTGTCTCTTCACACAGTATAAGATGTCGCACGGTCGGGAAAGGTCGCTATCGATCCGTGATCCGGTCCCGCACACGGGCAAACTCATCCTCGGTTAACACACCGCGCTTCACCAAATCCTGTGGCTCGGCATAGGGGCGGCCACGCACAATGCGGCGAGCCGTTGCGGCAGACACACCGGGTAAACGGGTCAGCTCAGCCGCGGATGCGTGATTGACATTCACTGCATGCGCGGAACCTGCGATCGCGCCATCTTTGGCCGCGCCTTCGCGCCAGCCTTCCCGCGCACCCGCGACGATGTCCTTGGTCTCACGCCCTGCCGCGGACAAGGCGTGCTTCGCCTCCTGCCCCGCGGCTTGCACGTCATGGTGCACCTGTCGAGCATCCTCGGCGGCCTGTCGGCGCAAGCGTTCGTCCGGCGTCTCCGCGGGATGATGCGCGCACCCGGCCAGGAGCAGCAGCGGGGCGAGCAGGCTAGGTTTTCGGATGAAGACTTTCAACGGTGCCATGGCTTTCCATCGTGATACGGATGATGCGCGCCCGCATAAAGGTCGTGCTTGCGTCCTTCATGCCCCAGTCCACATAAGGGACGTTGAAGGTGGTTTTAAAGGTATAGTCGTCGCCCGCTTTTACCGTGTCCACGTCCACCGTAAGGGGATGGTCGGAGCCATGGATATTGAACGACCCAGTGAGTGTGATTTTGCCTTCGCCATCTTTCGCGGGCAGGGTGCCGGACACTTTCTCCGGGTGGAAAAACATGCCGGGGTATTTCTCGCTTTCCAGCGTTTCCTTGCGGATGCGGTCATCCAGCCTCGCATCGTTGCTCTTTTCGGAGCTCGGGTCGGCCAGGATTTCCCCCTGCGCGATGCCGCTTTTGCTGTCGAGCGCGAACACACCGCCTTTCAGCTGAAATGTACCGTGAACACGGCGGAAGGATCCCGCACTGAACTCGATGGTGGTGCGCGCCGGATCGAGATGGATGGAGTTGGTACCTTCAGGCACGGCTGTTTTCGCCGCGGGTTGGTCCGCCGCGTCCTGCGCGAACGCAGTACTCGCAGCCGTCACTAAGAGCAGGGAGAGAACTATCGCTTTCAAAACGTCGGAAACCTTTTTCCTGGGAAGCGCTCGGAGGGCGTGGATGTACCCAGTGCGACGGTACCACGAAACATGCCGAACAGGATGCGGCGGAACCTGCGTGGGCACGCCTACTCCGAAGCAGCGTTTGCCTGAACGACGGCGGCTAGGCCCGCTCCGCCGACTCCACGGTCTGCGCTATCAACGTTGCGATCGTCATCGGCCCCACGCCGCCCGGCACCGGCGTCCAGGCGCTTGCCCGTTCGCGCAGCTCCGGCGACAGCTCCACGTCCCCGGCTGCCGGCGCGTCGCCCACAGAGGGGTGGTAGCCCGCATCCACCACAACAACACCGTCCCTCAGCCAATCGGCTCGGATAAACTCACGTTTGCCCAGCGCGGCCACCACGATCTCCGCGTCGTGCAAATGCAGCTGCAGGTCCGCCGTGTAGCGGTGCGCCAGCGTCACGGTGCAGTTCGCGTGATCGAGCATGGTCGCCATGGGGCGGCCCAGGATCGCGCTGCGCCCGATCACCGTCGCTCGCTTACCGTGCAGCGATACCCCATAGTGCCGCAGCAGCCGCATGATGCCCGCAGGGGTTGCCGAGCCGAACGCCGGCTCCTTCATGGATATGCGCCCGAAACCGGAGCTTGTCACCCCGTCCACGTCTTTTTCAAGCGCGATCCGGTCAAAGCACTGCCGCTCGTCCGCGAGATTCGGGATGGGGTGCTGCAGCAAAATGCCGCGTACACGCCCGTCGCTGTTCAACCGGTCGATCACCGCCAGCAGCTCGGGTGTAGTTGTGTTCTCGGGTAGGTTGATCGGCATGGACTCAATGCCTACCCGGCGGCAGGCATTGCCCTTCATGCGGACATACGTCGCGGAAGCGGGGTTGTCCCCCACAAGGATGGTGGCCAGCACGGGCGGGGGTGCGCCCGTTTCCCGCAAAGCCGCAACTCGCTGCTTCAATTCCTGTTCCAGCTCGCCCGCGAGCGCTTTTCCGTCCAGAATCACTGCCATGGAGACAGTGTAAGGGTTCAGGCCCGCGCCAATTGAGCGCCGTCCCGATGCCGGATGTCGGCACCCTGCACCCAAAAAATCACCTCGCTCGCGATATTGGCGGCGTGGTCGGCGATGCGCTCCAGGTTTCGCGAAATGATGATGGTGTTGAGCCACTGCTCGGCAAACGCGGCATCGCCGGCGATGCACGCGGTCAGTTTCTCGTGCGTTTCCCGGTTCAGGCGATCGATGGCATCGTCCATGGCGATCACTCCATCCGCGAGCTTGCAATCTCCCTCCAGCAGCGCCTGTAGCGCGCCGCGGATCATGGTGCGGGCCACATCGCGCATGCCGGCGATGTCGGCCGGGTTTTCCCCTTCCGGCATCGCGGTCAGCGCCAGGGTGCGCTGGGCGATGCTCATGGCCTGATCGCCGATACGCTCGAGATTGCCGTTGATCTTGATGACCGCGAGGATAAACCGGAGGTCGATGGCCATGGGCTGCTCCTGCGCGAGCAGCTCATAGCTCATCTCGTCCACCTCACGCTGTGCCAGGTTGATCGCCGTTTCGTTTTCCTGCACGTACGCGCATAGGCCGGCATCGCGCTGCAAAAAGGCCTCCACCGAGGATTCAAGCGCTTGTTGCGCAAGCGCGGCCATGGCAAGCAGCTTGTCCTTAAGCTGCGAAAGCTGCTGATGAAAGTGAACGCGGGGCATGGGGGAGTTCCTTTCAGTACATGAGGGGAGTTATGTCCATTGTGCCTCAAAAAGGGCAGTGCTGAACCGCGTGATTGCGTTGCCTCTCTTCAAGAAAACCTTACGAAAGAAGCAGCTGGGAAGCCATGAAAACCATGGTGCCGATCCATGCCAAGTCCCGCGATTTGCGGTAAGTCTTACTTTCCCTTGTTTCTTCATTCGTTTAGTTGAGCTTAGCGGCCGCAGAGGTAAACCACTGAAGCGAAGATGTCCACCATGATGGTCGCGCATACGCCGAAATGGTAGGTTGCGCTCCAGTGGCTGAAGTACCCCCATTTCGGGAAAAGGATGACGCCTGCCCAATTGATTTCGATGATGAGCGCTGTCGCGATTACTTGGAAAAACTCATTCCTCTTGCCGCGACTTAGAAAATGGCTCATCAGCTTTTCTCTAGTCCGATGCCGCGCGTTTCGCGCCCCAGCGACGCAATCCCAGCCAGAAACAGCGCCACCACGAGGACAGTCCCGGCCAAGATGGGTCCCAGCGAGCCGACGTGGACGGCGGCTTTCGCCTGCACAACGTTGATCCGGGAAGCGAACAGATTGCCGAGTTGGTACACAAGCCCGGGGAAGATAGCTCGCACCGGCCCCGGTGACAACTCATTGAGATAAGCCGGGACGACGCCCCACGCACCCTGCACCATAAACAACATCAAAAACGAGCCCACGGCCAGCGCGGGCAATGAGTGAGCAAGGGCATACAACGGAATGCACGGCAGCGTGAGCAGCGCGGCCGTCACAATAGCGCGCTTGCGACCCCAGCGCTCGGAAAGCGAGCCGAACAGGACGCCCCCAAGCACCGCCCCCACGTTGAACACAATGCCGATGAAGCCGGTTTCCCGCGCGTCGGCGTGGTGGTCGCGTATGAGGAAAGTTGGGTACAGGTCGGTGGAGCCGTGCGAAAGAGCGTTGAAGCCGGTCATAAACAGCACCAGGAAGAGGAACACCCCACCGTACTGGCGCAGGCTCTGGAAAACGCCAGGGCCGCGCTGCTTCTTTTGAAACCGGGCTGCTTTCCAAGCGGGCGATTCCTCGACCCTGGTTGCAATGTACAGGGTCAACAGCGCGGGCAGCAGGGCGCCGGCAACAAACAGTCCACGCCAGCCCACAACATACGCGCCGACGTGCATATGCGAGAACGGCGGGAAAAGCATGGCAAAGGCCAGCGAAGCAAGCAGCGAGCCGGCGGAGTAGCCCTGCTGCAGGATGCCGGAAAATATGCCGCGGCCCTCCACGGGCAGCGTTTCAAACGCGAGCGCCGCGCCCACACCCCATTCTCCGCCCATGGCCACCCCAAACAGTGCCCGCAGCACAAGAAAGCTGGAAAGGGTGGGGGCAAACGCGGAGAGCAAGCCCAGCGTGGAGTAGGACGCGATATTGAGCAGCAGCGCCGGCCGGCGTCCGTAGCGCTCCGCCAATAAGCCAAACAGGAAAGCCCCGACCGGCCGGAACGCGAGCGTAAGAAAAAGCGCCTCGGCAACTTCGGGCGTGCCTGCATGGAACTCCGCCGAAATGGCCGGAATGGAGAAAACCAGAAGAAAGTAATCGAACGAGTCCAGCATCCAACCCAGAAACGATGCGAAAAAGGCGTGCTTCTGCGCCTGCCCAAGCGCTCTCCACTGTTTCAGGAACAACCCCCAGAACCCACGCACCCGTTGCACCTCACTTCGCCGACCCGCTTCATTCAGCTCATCCGCGCCGGAATGTGAGTGTACGGTGCGGCGATGTTTCCTGGCGAGGAAAGCGAACAAAGCTCAAGAGAGCGGTTGGGAAATGGAAGTCTTTCCCAAAATGGGACATTCGACCCTTCTCTTCGGGATTTCCGTGCGCTCCATGAGAACCGCAGGTGTAAACTGTCCTGAATCGCGGCAGGCTCCTCTAAACGAGAGCCTAGCCGGTCACTCGCAACCCCGGCGAGGGCATCGTTTCTCTTTCAGGATTCCGATTGGGGATCCACGCAGGTTTGTTTTTCGGTGAAAGTGAGTGGAAGCAGATGGTTTGGGGAGAACTGCGCAGCGCGGTACGGTTTCCGGTGCATTTGCCTGTACTGTTGATGGTTGGAGGGGAACAATTGGACGCGGTAACGGTCAACATCTCCCATAATGGAGTTTTACTGCGGGTACCGCGTACGATTCCCCCGGAAGCCGGGCTACAATTTCTGTTGGAACTGCCGACTGAAGTAACGCTCAACGAGTCGACGGCTGCGGTTCACTGCGAAGGGCATGTGATCCGCAGCTTTGAACAGGATGGCTCCCACTTTATCGCGGCAGTCATCGACGAGTACCGATTTCAGTAGGGAGCGGAAAGGTTGGAGGCGAGCTTCTCCTCATGAACCCCATCGACAATAAACCACGCACGGCAAGCGGCACCCCGGCTCCAAGCGGATCCAGCTACCCTCAAACCTATCCCGCGCCGCAGAGCAACGGGGGCGTGGGTGTGAAGGAAGCCTCAACCCACACGCCGGCTTACCCTCGTGTGCAGCCGAGCTACCCTGCCCCGCAGCCCGGCAACACCATGGTGGCGCACCGTGAAATGCCGGTGCGGGTCATTCTTGCCGATGGGCAGGCGATTTTCCGCGTGGGCATGAGCAAGGTGTTCGCGGCTGAGCCCGACATCCATGTCATTGCGCAAGCCGATACCCTTTCCAATCTCCGCTCGACGCTGAAACAACATCAGGCCGACATTCTGCTGCTGGATTGGAACATCCTGGGCGGGCATACCGAGTTCGTTCCCGACCTTATCAAGGCTGGACCTGCCCCGATCAAAATGATTGTCCAGGGCGCAATCGGCGATGAAAACCGGATGATTGAGCTGTACCGGAATGGCGTGCGCGGCACGATCTCGCGGTCCATCTCGCCCGACCTGTTGCTGCGTTGCGTCCGCAAAGTGGCGGCCGGCGAAACCTGGATCGATAATCAGTCTCTGACATTGCTGATTGAGGCTTACCGCCTTCAGGCGACGCAGGGCCTCACCACCAAAGCCGCGCCGCGCTTGTCGCTCAAAGAAATTTCGATCATCACCTACATCAGCCAAGGCAAGCGCAACAAGGAGATTGCCAATCACATCGGCACCAGCGAGCAGGTTGTGAAAAATTATCTGCGCAAAATCTACGACAAGCTCGGGGTTTCGGATCGGCTGGAGCTGGCGCTGTACTCCTTGCATCACGACCTGCAGAAAAACGTCGTACCGGGACTGGGCCGTGCTCCCGGCGCGCCCATCCCTTCTACTCCAGGAGCACCGCGCCCAAACGAGCTTTAACTGCTGCTATGCCAGTGCTTGGAGGAGCGCGTTTTGATATAGCTTCGGCAAGCGGCTCGGCCTCATGGCACGGTCCACAACCACATGCTTGCTTTCCGCTTCGGCTAGCAGGTCATCCCCGCGGCGCAAGGCATAAGCGAACACAATGACGGGACCGCGCAACGCGCGCACCGTTGTTTCCAACAGGAGCAAGTCGTCATACCGTGCGGGCTTGCGGTAGCGGCACTGGACCTCCACTACAGGCAGCGCGCGGCCATCCGCCTGTTCCAAGTCCACATAGGAAAAACCCAGCGAGCGCAGCAGTTCCACCCTTCCTACTTCAAACCAGGTGAAGTAGTTTCCGTGGTAGACCACGCCCATCTGGTCGGTTTCGGCATAGCGCACTCGTATGCTCGTCGTAAACTTCATCTCAGGGACAGTGTACTTCTGTATGCGCGCGCTTTTGGGAAGGGCCGTCGCTTAAAGCAATGCTTGAAGAAATCTCCGACATCGCGCCGCCCAAGGAAGAACAGGCTTCTCTCCCTGCAGTTCCATACGCCACTGCTCGCCGCGCGCAGTTGGCGGTAGCGACCCTCTTTCTGGTAAACGGGGCGGCAGTCGGTTCATGGGTGCCGCACATCCCGGAGCGGGCCCATGCGCTGGGGCTAAACCCGGCGCAGCTAGGCTCTGTACTTTTGTGCGCGGGCATCGGCGCGCTGTGCGCCATGCCGGTCTCAGGGCCCCTGCTCCAGCGGTTCGGTTCGCGCGCCGTTTCGCTTACGGCGGGACTTGTATTTCCTGCGCTGCTTTCGCTGGCTGTGCTGCTGCCCTCCATCAAACTGCTGATCGGTGTGCTTTTTTTTACAGGCTTTGCCGCGGCCGCCATGGATGTTTCCATGAACGCGCACGGTGCCCTTGTGGAAGCGCTGCTCGGCAAGCGCACCATTTCCATGTTTCACGCGGTTTTCAGCGTCGGTTGCTTTGCCGGAGCGGGCATTCAAAGCTTCCTGATGGAGCGGCACGTAGCCGATTTGCCCTTGGTCGGTGGTTTCGGGGCTGCCCTGTTTTTTTTGACCCTGGCCGTCGCACCTCTGCTGCTGCCGAAGTCTGTTGAGGATGCCCACCATGCCGCGGCGCACGAGCCGGCACCGTCGAAGCCCAAGGGCTTCCGCCTCCCTGACCGTCGGCTTCTTCTGATGGGGGTGCTGTGCTTCTCGACCATGGTGAGTGAGGGTGCAATGGGCGACTGGAGCGCGCTGCTGCTGCGCGAAGTGCGCCACCTGGCCGACGGCGCTGCTGGATACGGGTACACGTGCTTTGCCGCGCTCATGGTTTTGGGTCGGTTTACCGGGGACGCAGTCGTCGCGAGGGTGGGGGAGGAGCGGGCGCTGCGCCTGGGCGGGGCTGTCAGCGCGACGGGACTGCTCATGGTTCTGCTGCTTCATCCGCTGCCGCTGGTGCTTGTCGGTTTCGCGCTGGTGGGGGCGGGTCTGGCGAATGCGTCCCCGGTTCTTTACCGTACGGCAGCCACGCTGCCCGGTTTCGCGCCGGGCGAAGGGCTTTCAACCGCTGTGGGCGTGGGGTACGCCGGGCTGCTGGTGGGGCCGCCCCTGCTTGGCCTGCTGGGGCATGCGGCGGGGCTGCCGAGTATCTTTTGGGCGTTGCTGGGGTTGAGCGTTTTGCTGTGCGCGGCGGCTCCGCTGGTACGCAGCGGCCGGATTCAGCTTCCTTTATAGGCCAAGCCGGAAGCGATACAGTAGCGGTATGGCTGGCTCCATTGTTGAAACCGCATCCGCTCCTTCGCTTGAAACTTATCTCGATACTTA
>CAXTKZ010000122.1:0-8704 GCA_964244985.1 uncultured Acidobacteriaceae bacterium | reverse complement strand
GAGCAATACCTTTGCCGCTGGTCGTGATATCGAGAAGACAGGTCGGTCATACGCCTTCCAAGGTTGGTGACAAAAACAGCAAGCCACGCAATGTAGTCCTTAATGCCGACGCTGTTGTGGCGATCGGGTTTCTGCGCCGCCCAGGGCAGAACGGAATTGACCGCATTTTCCCTCGCGAAGCGAAGTCAATCCGCAAGGGCGCTAAGGAAAGCTTCGACAATCGCTCATGGTTTAGGCCCTGCCTTGCTGAGGCAGAAATCGAGGATTACGTCTGGCATTGCAACAGGCGTACTTTTTGTTCGTGGCTCGCTTTAGCAGGGGCGTCCACGCTCCAGATCATGGCTGCCGCCGGGCATTCTGGCCCCGCAATGGCTGCCCGATGCAGCCATCTGAACAGCCGCAGTGAGGAGTCTCCGGTTCACCGGATTGCGGCGGACCAGGCGAGGGATCTACGGCAGGAACAGCCACCTGTACAAAAGAGGCTACCCACAGGAAGGAGCCCATTTACCTCTAAATTGTCAATTTTACTGGTGCCCGGAGGGGGACTTGAACCCCCACGACCTGTTAGGGTCTGCGGATTTTAAGTCCGCTGCGTCTGCCGGTTTCGCCATCCGGGCCTGTTTCGTCATGGTATCAGCGCCGCGCGCCCCTTCAGCCGTTCGCGGAGCTCCGCCGTGGCGAGGCGATGGCAGTGCAGGCATAGCGTGCGCAGGTTCGCGAGGTCGCACTCGCCGCCGCCCTCGACCACGGGCACGATGTGGTCGGCATCCCACAGGCTTCTGCGACCCAGCCGCTTCAGCCCCCACACCCGGAACAGCTCCTCCCGGCGCGGTCCCCGCGCGCGCCGCAGGGTGCGGTAGGCCGCCAGGGTATCCACCGTGCAGCGGGCGCACACGCCCTGATCGCGAAGCATGACCTGCTCGCGCAGGTAGCCTGCGTCCGAGCGCAAACGCCACTCATGCACACAAAAGTTCGAGCAAAACGACCGACGGCCTTTCGGCACTTGCAGCGAACACCACCGGCACAGTGCGCGCCCGTCCGCGCCTCGCGGCAGCAGCGCGAAAACAACGCGACCGCCGGGCATGGTGCGCTCCGTGCTGGTTCCAGGCAGGCCGCCGGAAAAATGAGAAGCATCCGCGCTCACGCACGCAGCTCCGGGACCATCTGAATCGGATACTTCGACCGCAGCGTGATCTTCGGCTGCACGGCCACTTGCTGCCCCGGCACCAACCGCAGCCGCCACTTCTGCGCGATGGTCGCGGTGAGCAGGATTGCCTCCATCCACGCGAACGACTCGCCGATGCACTGACGCGCGCCTCCGCCGAAAGGGAAGTACGCGAACTTCGGCCGTGCCGCCTTTGCTTCCGGCGTAAACCGCTCCGGCTCAAACTTCAGCGGGTCAGGGAAGTACTCCGGCGTGCGCTGCATGATGTACTGCGAGAAGAAAAAATACGTGCCCTTCGGCAGGCGATACGGTCCGATCTCCACGTCCTCGGTTGCCTGTCGCCCCATCGCCCACGCGGGCGGGTACAACCGCATCGACTCCGACAACACCATTTCCGTGTAGCGCAGACGCGGCACGTCGGCAAGCGTCGGCAAGCGGCCCGCAAGCACTTCATCCAGCTCCGCATGCAGCTTCTTTTCAGCGTCAGGATTTTCACCCAGCAGCAGCCAGGTCCAGGCGAGCGCGTTCGCAACCGTCTCGTACCCGGCGAGGAAAATGGTCGTTACCTCATCCCGCACCTGCTCGTCATCGAGGGCGCTTTGGTCTTCATCGCGCGACGCCAACAGCATGGACAGGAGGTCGCCGCGGTCCGTGCCCAAAGCCCTCCGTTGGTCGATCATCCTGTGCACCACCGCGTCCAGGTGTTTGCGGGCGCGCTTGAAGCGCATCAGCCCCGGGATGGGCAAGTGAAGCAGCGACTCGGCTTTCGGCAGCGCGACGAGGAAGTTGTACAGGTCCATGATCGCGTTCACTTCCGTGTTGATCGTCTGGACGTCCTCGGTCACGTCCGTATCGAAGATGGTACGCGCGACAACCTGCAGCGCGAGCCGCATCATCTCGCTCACGATGTCGATCTCCCGCCCCCTTTGCCACTCCTCGCGCATGGTCGCGGCGCGGGCGCTCATCATGTCGCCGTAGGCCGCGATGCGCTGCCGATGGAAGGCGGGCGCGGCGATGCGGCGGTTGCGCATGTGCTGCTCGCCTTCGCTCGTGATCAGCCCTTCGCCCAGCAGGATTTTCATGCGGCGCTGCGTCCTCTCCTTGATGAACGCGGACGCTTTCGTGATCAACACCTCGCGGATCATCTCCGGATCGTTGAGGAAAACAATGTGGTTCGACAACAGCTGGTAGTGCGATACGGCGCCGTACTGCCGCTGCAAATGTTCGAACAGCAGAATGGGATTGTTCGCGCGGAAAAACTTGCTGAAGAGGTAAAACGGCAGATTGCGCCGGAGGCCCGGCGGGTAACGGAAGCCGCCGCGTTCAAGCACTGTGTACTGGGGTAAGGTCGTGGCCATGGTTTCCGCGGAGCGCCAAGCGCTCGTTTACAACGTTTACGATACGCGCGTGCACGGCCTCAACTGTTGCATCCCCATCGATTACCACCACACGCACAGGCTCACGCGCCGCAAGCGCCAGGTAAGCCGCATGCGTGCGCTGAAAGAACGCGTCCGCTTCCGACTCAAACCGGCTTTCCTCCTGCCCGGTCTCCGCGAGGTGCCGCGTGTTGCGCCGCCGCGCACGCCCCAAAGCTGTTGGGAGCGGCGGCAGCAGCAGGATGGTCAGGTCGGGCTGCAAACCGCCGCACAGCTCGGCATGCAAGCGCAAAACGATCTCCGCACCCAGCCCGCGACCACCGCCCTGATAGGCCTCTGTCGAATCCGTCCATCGATCGCACAACACCAGCTCGCCCGCGGCCAGCGCCGGGGCGAGGACTTCAGCGATGAACTGCGCGCGGTCGGCAAACATCATCGCGAGCTCGGCCCGGGGAGCGATCGCGGCACCCGCGCCGGCTTCGACCAGCAGCGCCCGCAAGCGGTCGCCTAGTACCGTTCCGCCCGGCTGGCGTGCTTCCCGCGCCGGCTCGCCGCGCGCACGCAGGTACACCGCAAGCCGGCGCAGCTGCGTCGACTTACCCGAACCGTCCAGTCCTTCAAAGGTGAGAAAGAATCCGCGTGCCATCGTGGGGAAATGCTAGCAGGCCGTTGTTTTCCGCAGGTCCACAATCTCCAGCTCGATGCCGCCCCACTCCGGATGTTCGTTTTGGCGGAGCCGGTAGGCCAAATCCAACCGGTCGCCGGGGGCAAGCTCCATGGCACGGACCCGCTCGCCCCAGCCCCAGCCGAGCGCCGCGAACCGCGCCGCGCCTTGCGCGAGCTGAAGTTTGCAGTGGCGCTCCTTCATGTACCGCGGCTCGGCGACAATCTGCACATCGTATGCGGCAAAACAAGGCTCCGGGTTGCCCATCCCGAACGGTTCCAGCCGCTCCAAGGCGCGCCCCAATGCCGGGGTGACGTGGTCCAGCGGCAGCTCCCCATCGCAGTGCACGGGCGGGCGCAGGTCCTCGTCACGCACATGCTCCGCTGCATACCGCACCATCGCCTCCCGCAGCAGCGGCACCCGGTCTGACGGAAGCGAAAACCCGCAGGCGTGGGCATGGCCGCCGAATCGGGTAAACAACCCCGCGCAGCTTTCAAGCGCATGGAGCAGGTGAAAGTTCTCGACCGAGCGGCCAGACCCGTGCGCCTCCCCGTTCTCATGCGCGATCACCAGCGCCGGCTTGCCCGTCGCATCCACCACGCGCGAGGCCAGGATGCCGATGACCCCGCGATGCCACCCTTCGCCGTCCACCACGAGGCAGCGTGCATCGGCAAACTCCGGTTCTGCTACCCGCTCCATCACTGCCCGCAGCGCCGCTGCTTCTGTGTTGCGGCGGTCGGTATTCAATGCGTCCAGCTTCTCGGCAAGCTCCTGCGCGCGCGCCGCGTTGCGTGTGGTGAACAGCTCCACAACATCGCTCGCAATATCCATGCGGCCCGCCGCGTTGATGCGCGGCCCCAGCCGGAAGCCCACATCCATCGCGCTCAACTTCTTGCGCGCGGGGTCAAGCTGGGCGACGGCCAATAGCGCCCGCAGACCGGGACTGACCGGATCGCGCAAGGCCCGGAGCCCCAGCGCCACAATTGCCCGGTTTTCCCCCGTGAGCGGTACCGCATCGGCCACGGTTGCAATCGCGAGCATCTTCAAAAACGACGGCAGCACCTTGGTACGCAAGCGCTGAAGCTCTTCCTCGCTCGCGTCCGCTTCCAGCAACGCCTGCGCCAGCTTAAACGCCACCCCCGCCCCGCATAGCCCTTTGCAGGCGTAGAGGCAGCCGGGCTGGTTCGGGTTCAGCACCGCCAGCGCGCGCGGCAGGCCCTCATCGGGCAAATGGTGATCGGTGACGATCAGGTCGAGGCCCAGCGCTTCGGCCGCCTCCGCTGCTACAAACGCCCGGATGCCCGTGTCCACACTCACCACCAGCCGCACACCCCCAGCTGCGGCGCGCTCCAACACCTCGCGCTGCATCCCGTAGCCTTCGCGAAGCCGGTGCGGCACATGGAAGCGGACCACCCCGCCCAAGCGCTCCATCGCGGTTTTCAGCAGAACCACGGCGGTTGTGCCGTCCACATCGTAGTCGCCATAAATCAGCACCGGTTCCCGTGCTGCGATCGCCGACCGCAGACGGGCCACCGCCGGAGCCATGCCGCGCATGGTAAGCGGCGGGTGCAGCTGATCGAAGGAAGGTTCCAGAAAGGCGCTTGCCGCGGAAAGGGTCCGCACACCACGCGCGACCAGCAGATCGGCTGCGGCCATCGGCAACGGCAATGCCCGCGCAAGCTCAGCGGCCAGGGCGGGTTCAGGGTCAGGCAGCAGCCAGCGGCGGTACTCGGAAGCTTTTACGGGGGCGGGGGAGGCCAAGCCGGTTAAGCGTCCTCGTCCTCGTCGAACACCACGCCGCCCATCCCGTACTCCTCGATCGCCTCGAGCAAGGCTTCATAGCGCTCGTACCAGTCCGTCGATGTTTCATGCACGAATGCAACCCCTTGATGCACAAAGCCCAGCTGCACAAATCCCATCTGGCCCGCGTGGGACCGTAAGGCGGTCACTTCATCGAACTCCGGCGCGTCCTCGTCGGGAAAGTTTTGTTCGCGCAGCCTTTCGAGCAGGTCGTCCAGGTCGCCGCGGGTCATTGTCACATCGCTGAGGGTCAGAAAAGTCACGCCCGCGGCCTTTGCGGTCTCTACCAGCCGCTTCCAGCCGTCCGGATCGTTGTCGTCCTCCCACAGAACGGTGGGGACATCATCGCCCACATAGCCGGGAAACTGGTGAAGGCCATGGCCCGTAAGGAACGCGACCATGTCGTCTTTCAAGGTAAGGAGGTTGTCGTGTCCCATAGCATTTTCATTTTCGCAGGTTCACGGCGGGAGCGCGAGCGGCGCTGCTCCGAGGGCAAATGAGCATGGTAGACTCAGCCCCATCGCTATGATTTTCTCCCGTGAATACGTCGGCTATCTCGGACGCAAAACCGTGCAGCACCTCGTCGACGCCAAAATGATCAAAACCGCCCAGTTCAAAGCGGCCGAGGAACGGGTAACCGCGTCCATTCTCGACGAGCTTTCGCTGGAAGATAAAATCAACGACGAGGTTCGGGTCATCCTCGAACAAATCCAGGAAGACATGCGCCGCAGCGGAGCCGAGTACAGCGAGATGTTTAAAAAGGTCAAGCAGCAGCTGGTCCGCAAGTACAAGGTGGTGTTGTGAGGATTTCGCCCGACAAGGTCAATAAGCTGGCTCACGCTGTAGCCGATACGCTCGCGACCATCGACGAGGTCGAGTTTCAGGAAGATCGCGACACCATCCGCAAGGAAGCGCGCAACTACCTGCAAACCCTGCTTGCGGAAGAAATGCGGATTGACGGGGCCGCGCGCGCCAAGATCAGCTCGCAGCGCAAAATCATCCTTGAAGGCACGCAGGAGTGGAACATCCTTTACCGCAAGTATTACAACGATGAGGTAAAGCGGCTGGGGATTTAGGAGCCGTACTCAACAGGTGAGTCTCTCGCTTCGTTGAGAGAGGGGTCATCCTGAGAGAAAGAGGGCTCATCCTGAGCGGAGCGAAGGACCTGCTTTTTTCACAACGTTTGGAGAAGCAGATCCTTCGCTCCGCTCAGGATGAGCCGGTTTTAGCGTTAGCGGCTGACAACCTCTTAAACACTCGCAAGATGATCCTGTAGAGAAGCCCTTATGGCTGGCACAACCTTTCCCGCTTTTCCCGCCGCTTCTTCAAAAAATGATTCTGAATATCCGGCCAAAACTCCTGCAGCTCTGAACCGATCGTGCCTTCCGCCGTGACCGTGGCCGCACCAGTAAAGGTCTTGCCCAGCCCGCGGTCGTCCGAGGGGTAGTACACGTTTGAAATGCCGCCCGCGATGATATTTCCTAGGATGTTCGCGTAGTTCGGCCCCCAGTTGCCGGCATCGCGCTTGCACCAAAGCGCGGTGGCCGCTGAGTATAACGCCCGGTGTGTATAGCCGTAGTCTTCGCCTTCACGGAAATAGCGCGGGTCCTCACGCAAGGCGGAGGTCAGCACGGCATTGCCCCAGAAGTTGCCGTCGAAGGTGTCTGCATACGAGGCAGCATAGCGTTTAAAGTAACCCTGCGCGCCTTGCCCGTAGCCCGCGTTGCTGTCTTTTGCCTGTCCGATTCCCGCCACAAACGCGTCCAAAACGAAAATGTACGGATCGGTTGAGCTCTTCCAAAACAGATCGAACTTCTGCTTCACTGTCAAGGGCTGGTACGGACCCGTATGGTTCACAGCGGTAAACTCCGGGATGATGCCGAAGATTCGCTGTTTTTCCGCTGATTTCAAGGAGTAATTGCTGTCTGCTGCGCCGGGCGTTTTTGCGTCTTGCTGCTTTTCCGCGTTCTGCTTTGCATCTTGCCGCGCCGCAAGCGCGCGAGCATCGGGTGCATCCGGCAGGGTCTCAGCCGCGCTCCACACGGCGCATCCGCACCAACACACAATTGCAAGGGCAGCGCCCTTCCACGATTGTTTCATTGTTCCGAAAAACCTCTCGCTGCGTCCCTTTTCGAACCAGGAATCCGCAACTTTCATACTGCTTACAAAACCGCTTGTGTACACTCAAGTCTACCTGTTCGGCGAGCCGGGGTTTTAAGGGCGGCCTTATTCTTTCGCTGATGCATTCAAGTTTTCAGGCAAGCTGCCGATCTGGGAAATAAGCCGCGAGTAACCGCGGCATCCTAAACTTCGCAAGGAACAACGCTCGATGGCCTGGACCAAAGCTCGGACAGAACGAATCCTGGGTGTGAATTTCTTCTGCGGCACGGCTCAGCAAACCATCGCGCAGATGAAAACAGGCGGTCTTTTGGTAGTGCCCGCCGCGCCCGCACTCAAGGACTTGCCCACCAACCCGGATTACCGCGAGGCGCTGCTCCAGGCCGATCTTGCCATTACGGACAGCGCCTTTATGGTGCTGATTTGGAACTTCATCAGCACGCGCCGGGTGCCCCGCGTTTCCGGGCTCGAGTACCTGAAAGAGCTGCTTCTGGAAGAAGATCTGCGCAAGCCCGGCAATACCCTTTGGATTATGGCGAGCCCCAAAAGCGCCCGCACCAACCTTGAGTGGCTGCGCAGCGAGGGCATCGAGATTCGCGAGGACGATGTCTATATGGCTCCTCTTTATCAGGGCGAAATCCGCGACGAAGTCCTGCTCGCGAAAATGCGCACACATCGCTATCAACATGTAGTGGTGACGGTCGGCGGCGGCACGCAGGAGCGCCTGGGCCTTTACTTGAAGCAGAAGCTCGACTATCTGCCCGCCATCCACTGCATCGGTGCGGCCATTGCGTTTCTCTCTGGCGACCAGGTACACATCCCCACCTGGGCCGACAAAACCGGTATGGGCTGGCTATTCCGCTGTTTATCGAAGCCGACTGCGTATGTTCCCCGTTACTGGGCGGCACGCAAGCTGGTCTGGCTGATGCTGCGATACCGGTCGGAGCTGCCGCCTTTGCGGACTGAAGAGCCCGCAAAAGCGGCTTAATTGCAAGCAAAAGGGGCGCGAATGCGCCCCTTTTGCTTGCTCTGCTAAATTTTAAATCTTGTCGGCGGTCACATCGTGTTCGCGATCAAAAGTCTCCGCCCGCTCCGACTTAGCTTCAGCATCGTATTTCGCGGCCCGGGCCTTGTCTACCAGTGCGCTTCCGGCGTCTTTTACATTGCCCCAGGCTTCGCGCGCGCCGCCCTTAATCTGATCTTCCTGCCCGGCTTCCTTCAAACCGCGATCGCCCACTAAAGCGCCCGCGGCTTCTTCCAGGTGGCCGCCTATCTTCTGAAATGCGCCCTTCAACTTATCTTCATTCATAGGTTGTCACCCCTTTTCAGGAGCTTTAGTTGCCGGTACTCGACCGCGAGTTGCGCCTGTTGAAAATAAATCCAATGGTTTGTCAAGTGCGCACTGAACCAACACGATAACAAGGCACACCTGAAAACAACACGGATTTTACATCTTGGGCGGCTGTTGAGTTATGGATGAACCCGCGCGCTTGCAGTTCACAACGCTCAGTTTGCAAGTGAGTGACTTGGTAGCGCCATCGGGGATCGAACCCGAACTCTTCGCCTTGAGAGGGCGACGTG
>CAXTKZ010000121.1:0-8759 GCA_964244985.1 uncultured Acidobacteriaceae bacterium | reverse complement strand
ACAGAAGTAGTCGATGTCAATCTGATGGAGGTACCCGACCCACGCGACGTTCCCGAACATCTTGCCGCCAAGCTGAAAAGAGCGTTGAAGTCGATGCAGAAACGGACAACGGGCCGCCTGGTCGAAGCGTCGTTGATGCAATGCCGAGTGTATACGGAAGCACTGAAGCTGGCCGCCGATACCATGTCATTGCCTGAGGAGCTGCGCGAACCAGACCGGAAAGAACTTGACGATGCCGTTTTCGAGCTGTTGGGCGTCACGGATGAGCAGGAGCGCATGGGGTTGATCGACCGTCTGCATCACGAAACCGCGATGCACTTTCGGGCTATCCGAGTTACTGAGATTCAGAAGATGGAGGACAGGGCCAAGGGAGGCCGTCGGCAGTTCTCGTCCAGCGATCTAGCCGCAGATGCCTGGGATGCTCTCGACCTACCGGACCTCCTTCCGCTGGCGTCCTGGATTCGGCATCACGGCTCCAGTCAGTCGGAAGAGTTTCTTATTCCCGATGTACGTCCGGTCACGTATCAGCCGCAAACAATCTTCGACAAAGAAACTGTTTATTTCGGTAAGAAACGTCAGCAGCATGTTGTCTGTCCATCCCCGGGCACTGCGTTCCTTCTCGCACATTTAGCTGAACTGGGGCTATCCGGGAGGCTCGATTTGCCTATTGCCGATGACGCAGCACTTTCTCTTGCCGCAGAGGTCGCCGCCCGTCACACAGCAGCAGTCGAGCGCATGCAGCAACTTGTCGAAAGTCGCACCTCCACCCTGGAAGTGCAGGAGGAAGTGCTTGGTGTTCTTCAACGTTGGTTCGTGCTTGGAAAACCACCCCTTCGGGAGAAAACAAAGTAAGTCCGCCCGCCTACTCCTCCCGCAACACTTCCAACGGCTTCTGCCCCAAAATCCGGAAGCTGGCGACCCAGCCGGTGAGGACCGCGAGCACGGCGGTCAGCGTCACAGCGTAAACGTCGGCGCGCCCGTCGGAGACGAAGGGCACCTCGACCTGGTGCAGCAGGATGCGCGACAACAGGTTCGCGAACACAGTACCGGCAAGCCCGGCGAGCAAACCCAGCACCACGAACTCTACCGAAAACACCCCGGCGATGCGCCCCCGTGTCGCGCCCAGGGTTTTGAGCACCACCACCTCGCGGACGCGGCGGAAGCGGGTGCTCGCGATCGAAGAAGCCAGGATGACCATGCCTGAAAGAATGGAGAAGCCGGCCAGGAACCGGATCACAATCGTGATCTGCCCGACGACGTGCTGGATGGTTTCAAGGATGTCGGCGATGTTGATGGCCGTCACCGTGGGGTAGTGTGTAAACAGTACACGCTGCAGCTCGCCGATCTGCCCCGGCTGCATATGAAGCGCGGCATACCAGACCACTGGCATGTCCTTGAGTTGGCCGGGCGCGAAGATGAACTCGGAGCGGGAAGAAATATGCTGACCGTCGGTCTTGTAGATCGCGGTGACGGTGGAGGTGAACCGCTGGCCGTCCGACGAAAAGCCGATCTCGGAGCCGACATGCACGTGCAGCCGCGAGGCGATGCGGTCGATCACGGCCACCGAGTGTGCGTTCGGGTCGCTCCACCATGCACCGCGCTCGACCTTGATGCCCGCGGGCGGCTCGGGAGCCCAGGTAAACGACAGTGTGCGCCGCAGGTGCATGGGGTAGTCCTTGCGGTTGAGCTGCGCCACGGGCGTGCCTTCCAGCGTGTCGAGCGAGCCGGTCAGGATCGGCAGCGCCTCGAAGTTATGCTCGGCCCCGCGTTGTGCAAGCGCCAGGCTGCGTACCCCGTCCAATTCGTTTTGCGCGATGTCGATGAGGAAAACGTTGGGCGTGTCGGAGGCCATGGCGGTATGCATGCGGCTGACGATGGCGCGCTGCATGAGGAAGACGCTGAGGATCAGCATGACGCCGACGCCGAGCGCCGCCAGCACGGACGCGGACTGGTTGCCGGGCCGGTACAGGTTGGCCAAGCCATGGCGCAGGGTAGAGGGGAGAACCAGCCGCGTGCGATTCAATACCAGCCGGAGGACTTTCAAAAGTCCCGAGGCGAGCAGAAGCAGGATCAGCAGCGATGCCGCGAGCGAGCCCGCGAACCAGATGCCGCCCTTCCAGTTGTCGGACAGAAGCGCCGCAATGACCGCCAGCGCCGCCACAATGAACAGGACCGTAACAAGTTGAACCCACGCTCCCCTGACACGTTTGAGAAGCGACCCGAGCGTTGTGCGCTCCTCGGATGACTCGACCAGGCGGCGCAGCACAACGCTGGGGCGAATATGCCGGACCTCTAACAGGGGAGGCAGCGAAAACAGCATCGTCGTGAGAATGCCAGTTGAAAACGCGCCGACAACCGGCAGCCAAGGCAGCCGGATGGGCGGCTTGATGGGCAGGAGCGAGCCGAGCACGGACGGCAGCACCCACTCCACCGCGACGCCCAAAACCACTCCGAGCAGGGCCCCAGCAGCGCCCAGCAGCAGGGTTTGCAGGGCGTAGATGCGGATGATGTCGGCCGAGCGGGCACCCATGGACTTCATGATCGCGATGCCGTCGATGCGCTGCTGGAGGTGGGCGCGCATGGCCATGGCGACGCCGATCGCGCCCAGCACCATCGCGACCAGGCAAATTAGACTCAGCAGACCGCGCGCCTCATCCAGCCCGGCAGTCAGCTCCGGCGAGCCTTCGCGATAATCGCCGATCTGTGCCTCGGGCAAGGTATGTTCAAGGGCGGCACGCTCTCCGGAGATGGAGGCGTCAAGCGGCAGGCGGAACAGATAGCGCTCGGTGGAACGGCTGCCGCGCCGCAGCAGACCCAGTTCGTCGACGGCGTGCCGGGTCATCATGACGCGCGGCCCGATACCCACGCCCGCGGTCAGGCGGTCGGGCTCTTTCATAATGAGCGCCTTGATGTGGAACAGTTGACCGCCGACGCGGAGGTTGGCACCGACTTTTGTGTGTAGGCGCACCAGCAGACTTTCATCCACCACGACCGAGTGGTCGTCGAGGGCGGACTGGAGCGTGCCGGCGGGTTGGAGGTTTACCTGCCCGTAAAACGGATATTTTGCAGGATCGATGACCTTAAGCGAGACCAGCAGCGGGACCGGGTCGCCCTCCACCCCGGCCATGGACGCCATCTCGGTCACCTGGGTCATCTCGGCCCCGGCGCTGGTGGCGAAAGCCTGAAGGTGTGCCTGCTCTTCGGGCCGCAGGGTCCGGCTCATGCGGGCGGAAAGGTCAGCCGCGAGGATCGACCGTGCCTGCCCCAGCAGCGTCGTTGAGAAAGAGTCGGCAAAGCCGCGGACGCCGGTAAGCGCCCCCACGCCAATCGCAACGGATAGGATGACAAACACGAACTTGACGCGCGCAAACAGAAGCTCCCGCCCGGCAATGCGCAGGGCTGTGCGCCACGGCAGCGCCGGTTTTGTGCCCAGGGGGGCGGCCTGTTCCTGCACAGATGCTACCGTCGCCATTGTTTCTCCTCTTGCGAACTAATTGCGTGCACCGATGGGCAGCTCGTCGCTGTGTACGGAAGCGCCGTGCACCAGCTCGTCACGCACAATTAGGCCGTCGCGCAGGATAATCTGCCGATCGGCGCGCGCGGCGATTTGAGGATCGTGCGTCACCATCACCAGGGTGGCCCCCCCTTCGCGCTGGCGGGTGGTCAACAGCTCCAGCACGTGTTGGCCGTTGGCTGTGTCCAGATTGCCGGTGGGTTCATCGGCCAGCACCAAGGGCGGTTCTAAAACGAAGGCTCGCGCGAGCGCGACCCTTTGCTGCTCGCCGCCTGACAGCTGCACGGGGTAGTGGTGCAGGCGCTCGCCCAAGCCGACGCTTTCAAGCAGTGCCCGGGCCCGCGCCTTGCCGTCGCCGCGCCGGTTCAGCTCAAAAGGCAGCAGTACATTTTCAAACGCGGTAAGCGTGGGAATGAGCTGGTAACTTTGGAACACAAAACCGATTTTGCCCCCGCGCACCTGCGCCAGACGGTCCTCTTCCATGCGGCTAATGTCGACGCCGTCGATCAGTACCTGGCCTTCGGTTGGGGCGTCGAGGCCGGCCAACAAGCCCAGCAGCGTGCTTTTGCCCGAGCCGGACGAACCCATAATGGCCACAAACTGCCCGCGCGGCACCACGAAGTCGATCCCCTTCAGGATTTCCACCGTGCTCGCCCCATTGCGCATCCGCTTCCACAACCCGCGCGCTTCCAGCATTCTTAAATCCTCTAGGCCCTTTCATCTGACGCGCTGTCTTCCAGTAAGTCTCAAACTCCGTTTGAGTCGGAGCGAATCCATCCCGCGGGCCCGGCAGTCCAATGGAGCATGCTGCGTCGTACGCTTGCCTCGCTTTGCCTGCTGCTGGGTTCCCTTACTGTGCATGCCCAAACGGTTGTCTGCTTCGGCGATTCGTTGACCGCCGGTTACGGCGCGCCCGCCGGGGCTTCCTACCCCGACGATCTCCGCAAGCTGCTCGCCGGTTCGCACGCGACCATCCTCAATCAGGGTATCTCGGGCAATACCACCAAGGACGGCCTGCAGCGAGTGAATGTAGTCCTGGCGCTGCATCCGTCGATCGTGGTGCTTGAATTGGGTGCGAATGACGGTCTCCGCGGCTTCCCTGTTTCGGATGTTGAGCGCAACCTGAGCCGCACGATCGAGCAGCTGCAGCGGGCCCATGTGCGCATTCTGCTGCTGGGCATGAAGCTGCCGCCTAACTTCGGGCCGGACTACGTTGGACCCTATGAGGCGCTGTTCCCCGCCCTGGCCCAAAAATATAAGCTGCCGCTCGTTCCGTTCCTACTGGAGCATGTGTACGACCACGACGAGCTGTTGAGCCCCGACAACCTTCACCCGAACGCCGCGGGGTACCGGGTGGTGGCGCAGAATGTGCTGCCGTATCTTAAGCCGATGCTGGAGGCCCCAGCCGCTACCCCGACAAGCTCCTCCCCAAAAAGCCGCTAAACCATGAAAATCTTTTAACCTGCAAAGGCGTAATAAATACGTTTTTTTTGATGATTTGCATTCTTTTTACATTGCATTTACAACGTTTGCGGCACGTTTTTCACTCTTAACGTGTATCCAGGAGTGTCGCCGCAATGCGTTTTCAGCCGTTATTCCCCATTATGGTTGTTCTGTCCACGTCCCCTGTTCTTGCCGCTGCACAATCCCCCCTCAGCTTTGAAATCAATCAGAACACCGCCAAAACAGGCCTCGCTTCCTCAATCAGCGGAGTCGACGGTGCCGTGCAGGCAGACTTCAACAACGATGGAAAGCCGGATTTAATCACCACCGATGCTTTGGGTTCCAACCTTCAGGCTTTCAATCTGCGGCTTGGGAATGGCGATGGTACCTTTCAAGCGCCCATGCAAATTGCGAGCGTCACCACAACCACGTACGGCCAATTTACAAACCTTCTTGCAGTGGACTTAAACGGCGACGGCAAACTGGACATCGTGGCATCCGGCTACGGCACACAACAGATCGAGGTGCTTTTCGCCTCCGGTAACGGCTTCCAGCAGCCGCTTGCTCTTCCCATTTCCTCGGAGGCTTACGCCGGAGCGGTCACAGGCGATTTCAACAGCGACACGCTTATGGACATCGCGGTGGGTGACAGCAATGGGAATGTCGAGATTTTCCAAAATACAGGGAACCAAAATTTCGTTCTTGCACGGACAATTCCAGTCGCCAGCGGCAGTTTCATCTATACCCTTGCGGCAGGCGATGTTGACAGCGACGGCAGAACGGATCTCGCAATGACCGACGGCGGCAACAACGCTCGTATCCTGTGGGGTTTGGGAAACAATGATTTCCGTCCAGCGATCTTGAACAGCTACCCGTTGGTGAACAGCGTATCGACTTTTGCAACCATCGGCGATGTCAATCAGGACGGATCTGCCGATGTGCTGATTACCTATGATTGCAACCCTGTCGCGGCTGTCTACGGCACCAAAGGCCCGACCGCGCGCTGTGCGGGGATCGACGTGTATTACGGAGGGCAAGGTCAACAAACCACCTTTTATCGTCATGCCGTGGAGGATGGAACGGTAAGTACCGCGTTGAATCTGGCGCCGGTCGATGTAAATGGCGATGGCATCGCCGACTTAGTCGCGGAAGGATTGGTGGGCAGCAACACGCAGACGGGCGTGGCTGTCTGGCTGGGCAACCCGGACGGTTCCTTCGCTCAAACAGCGCGGCAGTTTTTAGCAGCTTCGGGAGGTGCAGGTCAGTTGATCGCGGGCGATTTCAATCGGGACGGCATGATGGATTTTCTGTTGACCGGAGTCGCCGGTATTTACCTGAACGCAACGCCCCGGGCCGCCTGCGCGACGAGCCGAATAAACTCAACCGTGATGGCATGCCAGCCGGTGGACAATAGCTATATCGCGGGCCCGAACGTGCGCGTCCAGGCAACTACCTATGACAAATTACAAGTGACGGCGTTGCAGGAGTACATCGATGACAGGCTCTTCTATTCGCAGCCTGAAACGACTCTCGACATGCAATTTCCTGTAAGTTTGGGTACGCACCTGTTTGTAACCAAGGGGTGGAACAGCAACGGTGTCAACTTCCGCACAAACCGTCATGTCACTGTGTACGACGGCACCCCGGGAGCGGTATGCGCGGCAGCGCCGAACGCCGCGAGCCTTTGTCTACCTGCAGGACCCATCGTGCAATCGCCTGTGCGCATCCTCGCTAACGGTGCCACCTCGGCGGTTCCCACCGCTGTGCAGCTGTATGTGGACGGCACACTCGCAGTCAATGACACCACGCACTCCACCGTTCTCGATGTGGACCAGACGCTTTCCTCCGGGGCGCATCAGCTCGTGTTTAAGCTTTTTGACGCAAACGGCGGCGTGCTTACCGCAACAAAGACCATCACCGTACAGTAACGCTCGGCAGGGCGGCATAGACCACGTGCCGCCCTATCCCAGCACCACCTTCGGCTGAAACAGCACTCCCGCGACCCGGTCTGCGATCGCCACCAGCTCACGCTGCCCGGCAAACACCCGTACGGTAGGTGCGGCGGAGAACTGCGGCAGCGCCACCACGCCCCCATGCCGAATGCGCTCGACGGTTCCCCCATCCGCAGTAACGGCAGGCAACTCAGTGAGCACAGCGCGCGGGTGCGGCAGCAAAGTCCGCAGCTCCCCCGCGCGGCAGCAGGCTTCAATCTTCTCCACGGTCCATGCAGAGTCCAGCGTAAGCGGCCCGGCATCTGTGCGTCTTAGAGCAGCCAGATGTGCCCCGCAGCCCGCGCGCTGCCCCATGGCATGAGCGACCGAACGCACGTAGCCGCCGGAGGAAATCCGCATCCGAAACGGGGCGTCCACTGTGCCGTCGGGATTGGTCCGCAGCCGCTCAATCTCAAACAGGTCGACGGTTACCCGGACAGACTTGAGCTCCGGCACCACCCCGGCCCGCGCCAGCGCATAGGCGGGTTTGCCGTTAAGTTTTTTCGCGGAATACGGCGGTGGCATCTGCTCGGTTTCGCCTCCAAACGCGGCGGCAAGCGCCCGTACTTCTTCCACCCGCAGCGCGGGCCGCATGGGGGGCGTTGCCGGTGCGCCCTCCGCATCGTAGGTATCGGTTGCAAACCCGAACCGCACGACCCCCGTATAGGTTTTCGCGAGTGAGCCGTAATACCGCGCCAGCCGCGTCCACTTGCCCAGCAGCAATGGCAACAGGCCGGTCGCCATGGGGTCAAGCGTGCCCAGGTGCCCCACGGATGGCTCTTCCGCGAGCCGCCGGACCCGTGCCACCACATCGTGCGAGGTAAACCCCGCGGGCTTATCGACCAGAAGGAGACCGTTCACCCGGCGCGGCCTCCGCGTACCAGCGACAGGAACTCCTGCCGGGTCGGCTGCTCCTGGAACACACCGAGCATGGCCGACGTAACTGTGTGGGAGGCCTGCTTTTGCACGCCGCGCATCATCATGCAGAGGTGCTGCGCTTCAATCACAACGCCCACACCCTGCGGGTCGATCGCCTCACAGAGTGCGTCGGCGATCTCGCGCGTCATACGTTCCTGCACCTGCAACCGCCGCGCAAACACCTCCACCAGCCGCGGCAGCTTGCTCAACCCCACCACCTTGCCGCGCGGGATGTAGGCGATGTGCACCCGCCCGAAAAACGGCAGGATGTGGTGCTCGCATAACGAATACATTTCGATGTCCCTGACGATGACCATCTCGTCGTAATCCACCTCAAACAGCGCGCTGCGCAGGATCGCGCCGGGATCCTGCTTGAGGCCGCCGGTCAGAAACTTCATGGCTTTGGCGGCGCGCTCGGGTGTTTTCAAAAGGCCGTCGCGCGTAGGGTCGCCGTCGAAACGGCGGATCAGTTCGCGGTACAGGTCATCCGTACTTATGCCGGATAAGTCGGGTATGGGCATGGCTTCGTTACTCAACGGAAGCTCCCTTGTAAGTGAATGCGTTGTTTGAGGTTTCTTCCACGCGCACCTGGGCTAAAAGCCCGGGCGGCAGCGCCCGTGCCAGCCGATCGTAAATTTCAATGCAGAAGTTTTCGCTGGTCGGCACACGGCCCTGGAACGCGGCCAACATATTCAGGTTTTGGTGGTCGAAGGGGACTAACATCTCATGCCTTACCACCGCATCCAGCATGACTAAGTCCGCGACCATCCCAGTGACCAAGTCCGGCTCACCTGCCACCGATACCTCAATGACATAGTTGTGCCCGTGGCCATGCGGATTCGCGCATTTGCCGAACTCCCGCCCGTTGCGTGCTTCGTCCCACTCCGGACGAA
>CAXTKZ010000120.1:0-8777 GCA_964244985.1 uncultured Acidobacteriaceae bacterium | reverse complement strand
CGTCAGCGCGTCCACCGCCGGGCGCGGCGCATTCGCAAATCGGATCGTAAGCTCGCGCAAAGCCAGCAAGGGCGGGGGCATACCGCATGGTCGCAAGGTGGTTTGGGTATAGCGCCCGATCTCAACCGACGACTAGGGCGCGCTAACACTGTAGTTCGTTTTGTGGTACGGCTTATCAGCGGAGATCAGCGAAGAGCAGTGCGCGCACATCCGGGACGTGCTGCCGGCGGGGCGGAACAACGTGAGCCTAACAAACCGGCAGGGGTTGAACGCACTTTTGTACGTACTGGAGAATGGCACGAATGGCGGGCACTGCCGAAACAGCTCAGCAGTTGGCATACCCTCTACACGCGCAGGAACCGCTGGACAGAAATGGAGTGCTTGCACGGGTAGTTGCCAAGCTGTAGCTGGAGCAGATCATGCGCGTCCAGGTTGAGGCGGTCCAGCGTGACACAATCTTGATTGAAGTGCACCCGGGACGCTGAAAAAGGGGCCACAGCTAATTGGCACCAGCCGCGGAGGCTGGCCCGCCAAGCTTCACTCTGGCTACCGCGGATGCTCGGACGATTTTGAGCTTTGCGGTATCTACGGGCAACGCGCATGACCCGCTGGAGGCCGGTGCGCTGCTCGAAGTGCAGGGCGCGATGGGTCAAAGCTTGTGCCCTTTGATAGATGGGGCTTAGGAAAACAAGGAAATCCGCCAGCTTGCCCGGCGGCTCGGCATGGAACCGAGCATGTGCGCCCAACTGCAATCGGCGTACTCCTTGTACCTACAACCGCGAGCTGGGCTGGAGGCGCAGTAAGATCGAGCGTCTTTTCCGCAAGCTGAAGGCATGCCGCTGGGGGGCACGCGCTTCAACAAGCTCGACGCATTCTGCCCGGCTCCGCACTCATTGCCGAAGCGCCCAGACAGTGTGGATACGCCTCAGCTTGGACAAGCCCCAGATAAGACTCAGTAAAGCAGCTTGTAAGAGACACAAAACCCATTGACTATCACTGCTTCTAACAGAGTCCAAGCGAACCGACAGTATTCAGGGTATGAGTCAATGCTATTACCTTGCAGTCCTGATTGACATCGAGAGCTCCCGCGAATGCAGCGGTTGAACCGCCCTTCTCTGCTGCCCTTTATGCAGTCTCCTGCGAGCGCACGAAGTTTTTCGTAAATCCTATAGCTCAGGTCTCAATAAAACTCCTCACCCTGAAGAGCCTTCCTGTCCCTCAAGCAACGCAGCCGCCCTGGCACTAAACCACAAAGTAGTAAAATCGGCTATGCGCCCAACACAGGACGCCGCTTGGTCGCAAATAAATACGAGCGCCTTTTTACATGGATCGGAGCGACACTAACTCCTTCCACCTACCGTCATCCGTACCCCGAAGCGAGCCAGCTGCGGCGTACCCAATGTCCGGATCGGCGTCCGTCCTGCATCCACGCTCCTGTCCAGCAGATTTTCAACCGACCCGAACACCTGCCACCGTGCGCCGAACTCATGGGCCGCATACACATCGAACCGTGTAAACGAGTGCAGCACATACGTGTTTGCATCATCGTCATACTGTCGGCCGCTTGTCCGAGCCTGCAGACTCAACAAGCCCCACCGCGCTCGCGAAGCTGTGACCTGCAGCGTCCCGGTATTGCGCGGTACCTGGGGGATCCATAGCCCTACCAACCCCGGTTGCGGCGCAAACCGGGTCACCGTCGCCCGCGCGAACTGGTAGCCTCCCGTCGCTTCAAGCCATCCAGCAGGATGGATCGTCCCATCCACCGACAACCCCCTGCTCCGAATCTGCCCCAGGTTTTCCCGCATCAGCGTTGTTGCGGTCGGTGTGGTTTTCAGGGTCAGGGCCGTCACAGGCCGATTCACCTCTGTCCAGAAATAGCTGGCGCGCCAGCTCGCAGCGAACCGCGAAGGTGCTTCCCCCGCAACCCCTGTCTCCCAGCCTGTCGCCCGCTCCGCCCGCAGATTCGGGTTCGGCATGGTGGTCTGCTGTCCCACCTGCCCCGTGCGGTACAACTCATTTTCCGTCGGTGCGCGATACGCCCTGAAGCCGCTCGCACTTACCGCCAAAGCCTTCCCAAGCCGCCGCGACACCCCGGCACGCGGATCCACTACTGTTTGGTCGATGTCCGGCAGCCCTGTCCGCGCGCCCGTGCGCAGGTTGTACGCCGCCGCATCCTGGTTGAGGAACCGGTCTACCCGCGCTGACCCGCTCACGAGCCAGGGGCCCGGCGTCCACAATGCTTCGCCATAGCCGCCGCCATCCGTTTGGCGTGCGCTTGTACTGGTCTGCGCCGCGCCCCGGGCAGTGGGCAGTTCCGTATCCTGCGCACGTACATCGCGCACATCCGCTCCAGCCAGTCCAACCAAGCGCGGCCCAAAAGCATGCCGCCAACGCAAAGCCCCGCCGAGCTCGTCGGCGGGATTAAAAGCTGTCCGGGTCAGTGTTTCCGTCCGCCGCCCCGCGCCTACACTTGAAAAGCCCTGCCGAAAATGCTCCGTCGATCCCCACGCCCTCCCCTGCCAATCGCCCAGATCGAGCCCCGCCGCGTACCGGCACAGCCGGGTCGCATTTGTGGTCAGCGGCGTACCGTTGTGCCGGCTTTCATTCAGAACATTCCCGCGCAGCCATACGCCATTGCCCGACCTCGCCGCTCCCAGCGTCCGCTCGCCCAACACCAGCCCGTTCTCCGCGTGCACATTCGATCGCACATCGACAGGCCCACGAAGGTTCGGTGCCACCAGTATGTAGCCGTCTGTCCCGATCAGCCCCGCAGCCGCCATCCCGTTCCAGCGCCCCGCGCCGCCCCGCACGCGGGCACCATTTTCGTTCACTCCCTCGGCTCCATAGCCGCTCTCCACCGCCAGCTCCGGGCGCTGCCGGGCCGTGCTGGAGTTTTGGCGCTCCGCGCGGAGCAGCGGCACCGGAGAAATCTGCACCACGCCGCCCACCGCGCTCGACCCGTATAGGTCGCTTACCCCGCCGCGCACCACCTCTACTTGCCCCACCGCGAGCGACGGCAGCTCCTCCCAGTGGATCCACCCGCCATAGGGGTCATTCAGAGGAACATCGCCCAGTAGCACCAACGTCCGGCTCGCCGCGGTTGAGCCCAGCCCCCGCAGCGAAACCCCTTGCGTTGTCGGGTTCGCCACCAGCGACGACGAGCGCCGAAACAGGTCGAATCCCGGCACTGTCCGCAGCTTCCCGTCCAGCCCCACCGGCGCGGCCCGCCGCAGCTCCTCCGTATCCAAAACCCGCGTACTTACCGGGCTCTCCAGCGCAGCCACAGGTGAGCGAAACCCCACGACGTCCACCTGCTCCCGGTGCTCCGGTACTTGCCCGACCACGGTTTGTCCCGCGGGGCTTTGGGCAGGAGATGGTGCCAGCTGCGCTTGGGCCGATCCAACGCCGAGCAGAAGACTGACCGCAAAGGCCGATATCGCACCTGCTGTCCCGTTTAAACTCACCTCGAACCCCGCTTCAAATCAAGATTTCGACTGGTTCCCTGCAGCACAGGTGCATGCAGCCGTTCGACACGTTCGCCGCCGCTAAGCGATTCCAACAACTGCCGTACTGTTTTGCCCGACTCCGGATGCACGGCATCTCCGGCGATTTCCGCCAAAGGCGCAAGCACAAACCGCCGCCGATGCATCTCCGGATGCGGCACCCGCAATCCCTGTTCAACCCAGCCTACCGGTTCCCCATTCCGCACAAGCAGCAAAATGTCAAGATCTAAAGTTCGTGGTCCCATTTCGGGAATGCCCTCCCGCACTCTCCCGAATCGGCACTCAATCGTGTGCAGCCCGGCCAGCAGCGTCCTCGGCTCCAGCCTCGTACGCAGCAGTACAGCCCCATTCACAAACGCGGGCTGGTCGGGCACCGGCCCTACCGGCTCAGTCCGCCACAGCCCGGAGCCCGCCTCCACCGTCCCCAGCTCTTCCATTGCCCGCACCGCCGCCCGCAGCGTCTCTTCCGGCGGCCCCGCCCAACTCGGCAGGTTTGCCCCCATTCCGAGATACACCAGCCACTCGTCGCCGACAGCCTTCATACTGACTCAGTCTACGTTTCCCGCATGACTCCGGCACCTAACCCTATGAGCAGCAGCGCCGAGATCGCACTTATGGGAGCCGCTGGGTCTGCTCCCCGGACCGATCTGTAAAGTGCGCCCGCCCAGGCCAGGAGGAAAGCGCGGTTTCCATCACATCGGTCAGCTCGGCGCGCGTCGCCCCATCGATCGCCTGCACGGAAATACCCTGCAATAATGCCACGCAGAAGCGCGCCAAAACTGCGGCATTCACTGTGCAGGCGACGATCCCGGCATCGATATCTTTTTCGATCCGCTTCTGGAGCGCCATCCGCTGCGCGGCACGCTCACTCCGTATGTGCGCGGCGAGGCCGGCATTCTCCGGCGCAGCCGTCAGCAAACCGCTCGATATCATGCATCCCTCGGGCCGTTTGCCCCGCGTAACGGCATCGATCCCCGATGCAAGTAGCTTGCGGGCAGCCTCATAGCTGGAAGTGCACTCCGCTGTCTGTGCTTCGCTCAAACCCATGCCCTGGTAGCGGCGCAATGCTTCACGGTACAAGCCTTCCTTGCTTCCGAAAGCGTGATAAAGGCTGGGTGCGGCAATTCCGATTTTTCGGGTCAGGGCGGCGATGCTCACGCCCTCGTATCCATGACGCCGGAATAAAGAAAGCGCGGTCTCCAGAGCTTTTTCGCGGTCGAACGTGGGTTGTCGTCCTCGGGATCGGGGCGCGTCCTTTCCGGTTTGCTTTTTCGGTGCAGCCATGGATCCAGTGTAGGCCCTTGACGCGTGCCTATCCGAGGTGTTTACTTTAGCAATCGATAAACAAATTAATCACCATTCAAGGAAGAAGTAATGGCCGATACAAACGGGTTCCTTCATGGAATGGCTGAAGTGGAACCAGGCGTGCAGCTGCATTATGTCGAAACAGGGTCGGGTCCTGAGACCATGGTTCTCATTCACGGCTACCCCGAAACCTGGTGGGAGTGGCGCCATGTTATGCCGATCGTTGCTTCCGCCGGGTACCGTGTGATTGCCATCGACTACCGCGGAGCAGGCAATTCGTCAAAACCGCCAGACGGATATGACAAACAGACGATGGCGCAGGATATTTGTAAACTCCTGATCGACCATCTATCCGTGTCCGCTCCGGTTTTTCTGGTTGGCCACGATATTGGCATGACCGTGGCTTTCGCGGTTGCCGCTTTTCATCCAGCCCGCGTGAAAAGGCTCGTTCTGGTCGATGCGATCGTGCCGGGAACCCCGACATTTAAAGCTTTTCTGACCACGGGCAAGTTGCGAAACTCCAACCTCGCCCATTTCTTTTGGCACAACGCCAGAAACAACATAGCGGAAACCCTCACCGCCGGCCGCGAGCGCATTTACATCCAGGACTTCTTCGACAGAATTGCCTTTAACCTGGGAGCATTCACTCCGGATGTCATCGACCGCTACACGGCGCACTACTCCGGTCCCGGCGGCATGAAGGCGGGCTTTGAGGTGTACCGCGCCTTCGATCAGGATGGCGAGGACAACGCAGCGTTCCTCCGCGAATCGGGCAGATTGAAAGTGCCGACGCTGTTTGTCGCCGGGGCAGAAAGTTTTCTCGGAACCGTGCCGGAACAGGTGTTGCACGAGATTGCCGAGGACGGCAGGACCGCTCTTATTCCTCGTAGCGGACACTACCCGCCTGAAGAAAACCCGCAAGCGTTCGCGGCGGCTGTGCTCGCCTTTTGTAACCAATAGCGAATCTGCCGGCCTTCGTTGAACACAGCCGATCCACACCAAAAAGCGGCTCATCCTGAACGAAGCGACGAAGGACCTGCTTTTTGCCTACACCGCAAAGGAATCAGGTCCTTCGCTTCACTCAGGATGAGCCGACTTCACCACCACAAAAGACTTTTCACACCCTCTTAGAAGCGTTGCTGGTCTGAGGGCTTCCGCGCCCTGATCGCTTGCTGATGCAAACCCGCTTATCCCGCGGCACACATACAGCACACCCCAACAAAACTCCCCACCCCCACCGCGCATCTCCTCTTCCCATGCGTCTCGCCCTCTTCGGCGGCTCCTTCGACCCGCCCCACCGCGGCCACCTCCGCATCGCTCTTGCTGCTGCAGACCGGCTCCAGTTTGATCGAATCCTGCTCGCCCCCACCGGCCGCCAGCCTCTGAAACAGGAAGGAGCCGCCCCTTTCCCCGATCGCCTCGCCATGGCCGCTCTCCTTGCTGCCCACGACCCCCGCTTCCAGGCCACCGGCCTCGACGCCCCCCACCCCGACCGCCCCAACTACACCGCCGACACCCTGCTCCGTCTCCCGCCCGCCGCCAGTCACTATTTTCTCGCCGGCGCAGACTCCTTCCTCACCCTCCACCACTGGCGCTCTCCAGAACTCCTGCTCCAGCCCCGGAGCGCCGGCGGTCTCCTCGACGGCTGGATCCTTGCCGCCCGCCCAGGCTTCCCGCTCAGCTCGCTCGCCGCTGCCCTGCCGCCCGGCCATACGCTCGGCCCAAGCACCCCGAGCCTAGGCCCGGTACTAACTCAAACCGTCAAAGGTCCCCATGGAGCAATCCCCATCCACATCCTGCCCGACCTCGACGACCCTTCTTCCGCGACCGCGATCCGCACCGCACTTGCATCCGGTCAATGGGCACCCGAGCTCACCCCCGAGGTCGCCCGCTACATCCGCGAACACGCACTATACCGCGTGCTAGGGTAGAAACAGTGCCGATTACGCCCCAAACCCGCGCCATGGTCCTTGCCGCCGCCCAGGTCTGCGACGACAAAAAAGGAACCGACATCCGCATCCTCGAGCTCGACCCCGTGGATGCCGGTTTCACCGACTTTTTTCTCATCGCTTCCGGCACCAACAATCGCCAGACCGGCGCTATCGCCGATGAAATTGAGCTGCGCCTCAAACGCGAGTTCTCCACCTATGCCCACTCAGTCGAGGGCCGCCGGCAAGGCGAGTGGATCCTGCTCGACTACCTCGATTTCGTCGTTCACATCTTTACCGAACAGACCCGCGAGTTTTACGACATAGAACGGCTTCGTAAATCCGCCCGTCAGGTCGACACAGCCGAATTGGCCGCCGCGCTGAACGAGAAAACCCGCACAGCCCGTGAAGCCGCGCCCAAGGCCCCGGCGGAAGCCGTGGAGAGCGCCGTGCCGAAAAAAGCTTCCAAAAAAGCTGTTAAAAAAGCTCCGGCAAAGAAAGCTGCAAAGAACGAAAAACCTGTCAAGTCAGCGCCGAACAAAAAAACTGCTGCTCCGACCTCGGTAACCAAAAAGCGTGCAGTAAGGGCGAAAGATACCACCCAAGAAGCATCTTGAGTTACTTTTTCGCGGCTCTGTACAATCCTCCACACCGAAATCTGGACTGCTGGGGCTATAACATGCGCACATGGGTAATGGAGAGTAACCATCCTGCTTGCGGCAGGCCTGCTTTCCGCTCATGGGAGTATTCCAATGCCTTTCCCCGCTGAGCTTCCCATGATCGATCTCCTTCGCGACCCCGCCTTCGCCGCCCGCCCCGCTCCTCCGCGCAGCGCCGATGAAGAGTGCCGAGCCCTCCATCAACTCGTTGGTGCTCTTGCCATCTCCGCCGAGCAAAGTCTTATCCTGCAAATGTTTACCGACCTGTGTCTTTCGCTTTTGCGCGCGGGGAGCGTCGGTCTTTGCCTGCAGGAACGTGACAGCCAGGACAGGCCTGCGCTGCGCTGGGTGGCGCTTAGCGGTGCTCTTTACTCTCTGCTCAACACCGTCATGCCGCGTGAGGGCAGCATCTGCGGCGCTTGCCTCGACCGCGGCGTCCCTCAGCTGCTCGGTTTTTACGATGTTTCAGCCATAGCTGGGGACCAGGCACCGCCCATTCAGGAGGGCATGCTGATTCCCTGGTACATGGAGCGTATGTCCGGGGTTCTCTGGGTTGTCCGGCACTCGCCCGGCGATCCCTTTAACCCTGAGGATTACCGGCTCATGCAGCGGCTTTCCGACTTCATCGGCGTCTTCTGGCGTCATCTCCGGCGCGGCGAGTTTTCCCGCGAGCAGGCCGGCTTGGCAGCCCGCGACGGCTTCTCCAACGATCTCGCCCATGAGCTCAACAGTCCCCTGCAGGCCGCCATCAACGCGCTTTACCTGTCCAGCCGCAACCCCGAGCAGTCGGCCGCTTACCTTTCCTCCGCGATCGGCAACATCCTTCGCGTCTCCGTCGCGGTCGATCACTTGCTCGCCAAAAATCGGCCCCGCAAAGCTGGATGAGACTTTTTGCTGTAATGCACTCGCCCCGTCGTGGGTGATGCAACCATCCCGGCCTTGTACCATAAGCCGCATCCAATGAAGCTCCAGCTCGCCTCCATCGCGCCCCGCCCCGGCACCGGCCCAGCCCAACAGCTTCTGGAGCAATACCTGGTCCGCACTGCCCCTTACTTGCCTGTGGAGGCCCCGGTTTTTCGCTCGGAAGCAGCCTTTTTCCAATCGCTCGCAAAAACTAAAGCCCGCACACCCCCGGCCGTCTTTCTTCTCGATCCGCGCGGCGAACAGCTCTCTTCCGAAGCCCTGGCCGCCCTGCTGTCCCGGCACAAACTCAGCGCTGTGCAGCTCGCCGTCTTCGCGATCGGCCCCGCCGATGGCTGGAGCCCCACGGCCCGCGCCGCGCATCCCCTTCTTTCCCTCGGCCCCATGACCCTGCCGCACGAGCTCGCCCGCATCGTCCTCGCCGAGCAGCTCTACCGCGCTTGCACCATCCTCGCCGGCCA
>CAXTKZ010000119.1:4981-8882 GCA_964244985.1 uncultured Acidobacteriaceae bacterium | reverse complement strand
CAGGAACAGGTACTTAAGGCGTGCGCGGTCGCGGGACTCGCGCAAACCCTGCTGATCGCGGAAGATTTCCGCGACTGTGCGCGCGACCTCGAAAGCTTTGTCTTTCGGCACCCAACAGTCGAGCTTGACAGCGAAGTAGGGCTCGCTCGACAAGCCGCCGCCGACCCGCAGGGAGAAGCCCTGCTCGCTCCCGCGCATGTTCGCGGTCAGCGCAACGTCGTTGGCTTCGGGGTAGGAGCACCACAGCGGGCAGCCGGTGACGGAGATCTTGAACTTGCGCGGCAGGTTGTAGAACTCCGCGTTGCCGATGAGCTCACGCGCGATCCGCTGCCCAACCTCCGAGGTGTCGAACACTTCGTGTGCGTCGATGCCGGCGAGCGGGCAGCCGGTGACGTTGCGCACCACGTCGCCGCACGCCCCCATGGGCGACAGGCCCACGCTGTTCAGGGTGTCGACGACCTCCGGCAAGGACTCGATGGTGAGCCAGTGCAGCTGGATATTTTGGCGCACGGTGATGTCGGCCATGTTGCGTGCATGAGTTTTCACAATAGCGGCGACAGTGCGCACCTGGGTGCTGTTGAGCTGCCCGGTGGGCGCGATAATGCGCAGCATGAAGTAGTCGCTCGCGAGACCCTCGCCGCCCTTGCCGCTAGTGACGCCCGCGCCGTCGCCCTGTGTGTACACGCCCCACCATTTAAAGTAGGCCGAAGCCCACTCGGGCAGAACGCTCGCGCGGCCTTCGCGCGCGAACCGGCGCACCTCGTCGAACAGCTCCCACACATTCTTTTCGCGCTTCAGGCGTTCCATGCGCTGCGCTTTGGTTTCCTTGGGTGCGGCAGTCGGTTCGGGCATTTCTTATCCTTCCTCAGTGCGAAAAAACAAAACCCGCCGGGCGATGGAAGCCGGGCGGGTCAGGCGGTGCGATGGGTTTAGGAGCTCTCCCCTAGCGCAGCACGACCCGTGGACGACAACAGGCGCGGCGTGGAGAAGTAAGCATGGATCAAGCTTACGGGCGGGCTTGCCAGGGCGTCAATCGCGCGGCTTTGCACCCTCAAAAGCTCAGGGTGGCCTGCAGAAACACCCGCCGCGCGGCAGAGCCGTTCGGCGAGGAAAAAACCTGTCCAGCCAGCGCGTTCGAGCGCCCAAAGGTCGGCGAGTCGATGGTGCCCGTGGGCGGGGCGTAGTTGATGATGTTGAGCAGGTTGATGGCCTGGGCATTGAGCGCAAAGGTATAGCGCCGGCCCGTGCTGCCCGAATCGCCGAACGGACCGCCGGGGCCGCCCCGTCCACCGCGCGGCGGCCCGCCGGGACCGGGGGGCGGCGGCCCTCCGGGGCCACCCTGGCTGCCCTCCTTACCGGTGCGCTCCCCGAAGCCCCAGGCCTTGGTAAGCCGCAGGTTGAGCGCGAACAGCGTGGGGCCGTTGCCGTAGTTGATGGGGATCGGTGCCGCGTTGCCGGGGGCGGTGTTGAAGGAGCCGTACCGGTTCGTGATGACGTTCGGCGTGCCTGCCGCGGCAAACGAAGGACGGTCGTTGAAGAAGGAGTCGCCGTTCTCATCCTGCGAAAGCGTTATGTTGAACGGCGAGCCAGACTGGAACGCCAGGAATGGCGACAAGCGGAAGTTGTGCGGAGCCGCGTAGGTGCCGACGAGAAACGCCCGGTTGCGGACATCGTTCGAGGCGCGACCGTAATCCTGCTTCAGATTGAGCGAGTTCGAGGGATGGCTGGAAACGCCGTTTACATCGCCATTCGCGTAGGAAAGGCTGTAAAAACCGAAGCCGGACAGCGACCGGTTGATCTGCGTCCGGGCAAACACAAACAGCTGGTTCTGGTTGTAGACACCCTCTGAAAAGTACTGGTACACGTTGCCGAGCGGAGCGTCATAGGTGGACGCATAGGGGGCGTTCGCATTGATGGTGTCCAGCGCGTGCGCACCATGCGAGTGGATGTATGTGAGCGAAAGAGTCGAGCTCTTGGTGAGCTGGTGATCGAGCCCGACCGACTCCTGCACGTTTGCGGGCGCGTGGAGGTTCGGACCCAGGCGGTAGATCGCGGGCGAGCGGCTGCTGTTGCCGGCCCCGGTGGTGCCGCTCGTGTTCGCTCCACACGCGGCCACGGCGGTGGTGAGGTTTGGCAGGCCGCCGGGCAGGTAGCAGGTAGGGTTTTGCAGCACCACCTCCTGCTGGACGAGCCCATTGACGCGTGCGGCCTGAAGCACTGGAGCGATGCCCAAGCGGTCGTAAAAGTAGCCGAAGCCCACACGCAGGACGTCCTTGGTCGGCTTGCCGTGGTGCATAAAGCCATAAGCAAGCGCGAGGCGCGGGGCCCAATCGCTTTTGTCGTGGATGTTGTTTTGGGTTTCCCAGCGCAGGCCATAGGAGAGGGTGAGGTTGGGCCGGTACTTCCAGTCATCCTGATAAAACAGCGATCCGTCGATGAAGTTTGCCGTGGCTTTGGGGCTGCCGCTCACGAACACAAGCTGCGAAGGGCCGCCGCCCGCTTGCTGGATCTGCCCAAAGCTTTGCCCGGTGTTTTGCCCCTGCACGGTGAGTGCATAGCTTTGCGCGGCGGTGATGGGGCTGCACGTGATGCTGGCCGCCGCTCCGGTTTGGCAAGGGTTGGGTGCGCCGCCCACCGGGCAGCCGCCGGCGGTTGGGCAGGAGCGCGCGGCAAAAGTAAACAGCCCGTTGAAGCTTGAATTGGCCGAGTTGGCTTCACGCGTGGCGCGCAGGCGTCCGCCGAGCGAGATCGAGTGCTGCCCCAGCGCAAGCTCCGTCAGGTTTGACAGTTCATACTGGTCGGAGTGGTCGGAGATGAACTGCTCGCTCTGGCCGCCAAAGGTCTGGTTGCCCTGCACCTGCACCTGCGGCGTGGTGTTGAAGGGCGTTTGCGTGGACCGTCCGTAAATGGCGCGGATGTTGTTTTCGACAATTACACGCGGGCCGAACACCTCCGTATCTGTAAGCGCGATCTGGTTCTCGCTGGCCGTGCTGTTATAGGCCTGCGAGGCAAGGGAGAACTGGCCCACGCCCTGGTTGTTCTGCACATTGCGCTCGAACTCATAGCGGAGGCGGAGCGTGTTCCGTTCCGTGAGCTGGATGTCGAAGCGCGGGCTTACGTTGGTGCGGCTTTGCGGGGTGTTCAGCGCGTCGGCGAAGTTCACCGTCGCGTAGTCCGCAGTGTCCGTGTAGTTGCCCGCGGCGAAGTTCCCGTTCACCTCGCCCTGGAGCCGGTACGCGCTCACCACTGAGTCGTCCTGGATATTGCGGTGCTGCGCGCTGACGAAAAAAGAAGCTTTCTTGCCCAGCGGGCCGTTCAAAGTGGCTTCGTATTGGTAGCTGTTGTAGTCGGGCAGATTTTTCGTAAACGGATTGCCGGTGTTGAACTGCCGGGCGTTGCCCTGCGCATAGAACTGGCCATGGAACTTGTCGGAGCCCGGCTTGGTAAACACCTCCACCCGCCCGAACCCGATCTTGTCGAATCGTGCGCTGTAGGGGTTTTGGTTGACGCGGATTTCACGGATGGCCGACTTGGGCGGCAGTTGCCCGCCCGTAAAGCCGTCGATGTACACCTGCCCGCCGGAAGGACCCGCGGCGGGGCCGGCCAGCGCGGAAAGCTCATTCGATAACTCGTCCGGGTCGTCGGACAGCGCATCCAGGTCGGAGCCTTTGATGACGGCGCTGCTGGCGTTGGCGTCGGGGTCGACAGAAACCGTGGGCAGACCGGCGTTGACCTGCACCGTTTGCTGTTGGATTTCGATGATGAGCCTGGCATCGAGCTGTTTGCTTGCGCCGGGCGCGACGGTGACCGCGGGGATGGTGCGCGGGCCGAAGCCCTGCGCCGTCACGAGCACGATGTACGTTCCCGGCGGGATGCCGCCGATCGAGTAGGTGCCGTCAGG
>CAXTKZ010000119.1:1471-4881 GCA_964244985.1 uncultured Acidobacteriaceae bacterium | reverse complement strand
CCGGCTTCCGCGCTGCCGCCGCCCAGGTTCCACGAAGCGGAAAACAGCCCAGCACCGGCCTCGGGGGAGGCCGTAAGGAGGGGTTCGACGCCCGCGATAAGCGTGATGGCGGTGGGCTGCGGCGCACCGGGACCGCTGGCGACGATCATGACGGCATCACCCTTGTGAAGGTCGGCGAGGGTGATGGCGGGGGCGTGTTGGAGCATGTCGCCGGGGTTGTTGCTGTGCGGGTGGTTTCCCGCGCCGGCCTCATTTTGGGACGGGTTTTCGGTATGGGTGCCGCTTGGGCCTAGGCCATGCGGGCCGGTGTTGCCCGAGCCTGCTGTTGCACTCGGTCCTCCGGCACCCCTGTGGGCCAGCCTCGCGGCCATCTCCGGGGGCAGCTTGCGCAGCTGCGTGTTCGGGTCTAGGTGCAGGGTTTCAGGTTTTTTCGTGGCAAGGTTCAGCAGGGTAAGGGTGTTCGCGGCGGCGTCCGTGCCGATCACCGTTCCCGATACATTGCGGAACGAGCCCGCGACGATCTCCTCGGCCTGCACGTCGCTGCCGGTTTTCTCGCCGCGTGCCCGCACCTGGTCGCCGGGATGCACGTCGGCAAGCGCGGCTTTCTTGGCATCAGCGAAGGAAACGGAGGCTGCGGCGTAGCGGCGCACCACGGTTGCCGGGGTGGTGTGCAGTGTGATCGGCGGTGTGCCTTTCAGGATCAAGGCATCGCCATTTATCGTGTCCACGATCCCCGCAACCCCGCGCTTTTGCCAGTCGGCGGTTTCTTCGCGGCGGTGCTGGGCGATGTCGCCGCTTTTGATCGCCACCAGCACCCCTGCCGCTCCGTCGGGCGTGGTGCGGATAAGCACGCGGTCGCCCACGGCCAGCTCGCCCGGCTGCATGGCGGTCGCGCTTTTCAGCGAAGTCTCGCCGGGGGCGGTCCGGTACAAGTGGGTTTGAGCGGTCAGCGGGATTGTGGTTTCGCCGCCCGCCTCTTGCTTCACCGTGACCGAGCCGGCGCTCAGGGTGGTGACCGTGCCCAGGATGCGCCCACTTGGCGCTGTTTGGGCAGGAGAGCTATTCTGCGCGGCGAGTTGGGCCGCGGGCAGGGCAAGCGCCGCGTACAGGATCACAGGACCATACTTCGTGCGCAGGTGCATGGCTTCCCTCCCCGGGAGCGGGCATTGAAAACGGTTCCAGCCCTCCAGACGAGTCTCGCATATCCAAAGTTGCGCCAAGGTATACAGTTCCGTTACTCCGCGATGGAGAAAAGAAGCGGACCCCACCCCGAATCATGTAGCATCAGGAGCGATTCGCGCGACCTGTCCCGGCACGTTCCCAGCCGCTGCGGGTGTGCGTCCAAAGAGGCGTGGCACACATGGCAATTACCAGCGTAGGCAGCACCCCGTCCCTCAGCAGCTCGGCCTCGGGCCGGACCAACTACAGCGCCATGGCGATGGTGACGACCCTGTTTTTCGTGTGGGGTTTTTGCACTGTGATGAATGACTCGGTCATTCCGCATCTGCAGGGTATTTTCGGATTGAGCTATTTACAGGCGTCCCTGATTCAACTTGCCTTTTTCGGCTCGTACTTTATTTTTGCGCAGCCGGCCGGCAAGTTGATCGAGTGGGTCGGGTACCAGCGGACCATGGTCATCGGCCTGCTTACGATGGGTGTCGGCGCGCTGCTCTTTCTGCCCGCCGCGAGCTCGGCTGCCTACGCGCTGTTCCTTGTTGCGGAAGTGGTATTGGCCGCGGGCGTCACCACGCTTCAAGTTGCGGCGAACCCCTACGTCACGATTTTGGGTCCTCCCGAGACAGCATCAAGCCGCCTGAATCTTACCCAGGCCTTCAACACTCTCGGCGATACGATTGCTCCTTATATCGGCGGTATCTTCATCCTCGGCGTTACGGGGACCGTCGTTCACGGCGTTCCGCTGCACGGAGCGGCCCTGCGCATCCATCAGGCGGCCAGCATTAAATCGCCTTACCTTGCTATCGCCGTATGTGTTGCAATTCTTGCACTTGCAATCGCGCTCTACCGCTTCCCCCGAGTCGAGGTCACGCGCGATTATCGTCCGGCAAACTTGAACATCCAGCAAGATAGCGTATGGAATCATCCGCACCTGTATCTCGGCGCGGTCGCCATTTTCATCTATTGCGGCGCGGAGGTGAGTGTCGGCAGCTTTCTCGTTAAGTACTTAAACGACCCGACGATTGCAAATTTGCCCTTGGAGACAGGCTCAAAGCTGCTTTCGCTGTTTTGGGGCAGCATGATGGTCGGGCGTTTCGCCGGTTCGGCGCTGATGCAGCGCATGGCTCCCAACAAGCTGCTTGCGTGGAGCGGTGTGGGCGCGGCCCTGCTGGTGCTGTGCTCGCTGCTTGGGTCAGGTCACTTTGCGGCCGTCACCATCCTCGCGGTCGGCCTTTTCAACTCCATCATGTTTCCCACCATCTTTACGCTCGCGGTTGCGGAACTGGGGCCTCTCACCGGACGAGGTTCGGGCCTGCTGGTCCAAGCAATTGTGGGTGCGGCAGTCATCCCCGTGGCGATGGGTTCGCTGGCGGATCATTTCGGCATCCACCGCTCGCTGCTGCTGCCCCTGCTTTGCTACCTGTTCATCATTTACTACGGCTGGCGCGGCTACCGCATTGCGCCGTCTGAAGCGCACGCGCAGCTGCGGCCTGTGTCGGAATAAGTGGGCGATACTAGGGCGTATGCACGACGAACCTGCTGAGTTTCCACCGGCATACGCCGTATCCCTCCCCGATATCCAGGCCGCGCACGAGCGCATCCGCGGCTCGATCGATTGCACGCCCGCGCGCCATTCCGCCAAGCTGTCGACGCTGACCGGGCAAACGGTCTTTCTCAAGCTCGATAATCTCCAGCGCACGGGTGCGTTCAAGGAGCGGGGCGCGCTCAACAAAATCCTCACCATGTCGCCCGCGATGCGGAAGCGCGGCATCGTTGCGGCCAGCGCGGGCAATCACGCGCAGGCTGTTGCGCTCCACGCGGCGGTGCACGGCATCCATGCGCGCATCGTTATGCCCGAGTACACGCCGCTCACCAAGGTTGCAGCCACGGCAGGCTACGGGGCTGAGGTGCTGCTGCACGGCGCGAACTACGACGATGCCTACCAGGAAGCCTGGCGGTTGAGCCTTGAAACGAGGGCTGTGTTTGTTCATCCATTCGACGACCCGGCGGTGATCGCGGGGCAGGGCTCGATCGGTCTCGAGCTGTTGGAGCAGGTGCCCGAGCTCGAAGCCGTCGTCGTGCCGATCGGCGGCGGCGGCCTGATCTCCGGCGTCGCCTGCGCCATCAAGGAGCAGCGGCCGGAGGTGCGCGTCATCGGTGTGCAAACCGAGCGGCTGCCCTCCATGCTGCGTGCCCGCGAATACGGCGAGCCGGTGACGCTGCTGCCTGCCGCG
>CAXTKZ010000119.1:0-1461 GCA_964244985.1 uncultured Acidobacteriaceae bacterium | reverse complement strand
CATCGCCGACGGCATCGCGGTGCGCCGCGCGGGCAGGCTCACCTATCCGCTGGTCGAGCGCTACGTGGACGAGCTGGTGACGGTCGACGAGGAGGAGATCGCGCAGGCCATCCTGGTTCTGCTGGAAAGCGAAAAAACGCTGGCCGAGGGCGCGGGAGCAGTCGCGCTGGCGTCGCTCCTGCAAAAGCGAACTTCGCTCAGCGCGGACGCGGCCCCGAAGCGCACCGCCGTGCTGGTGTGCGGCGGCAACATCGACGTGAGCCTGCTGGCCATGATGATCGAGCGCGGCCTGGTGAAGGACGGCCGCCGCACGCGTCTGCGCATCCACCTGACGGATCGCCCCGGCGAGCTCCACGGGATGACGCGCATCCTCGCCGAGGCACGGGCGAACATTGTTGAAACCGCCTACGACCGGGCATATTACGGCGTGAACCTGGGCAACACGGTGATCGATGTGACGTTAGAAACACGCGGGCCCGCGCACATCGCGGAGTTGAGCGAAGCGCTGGCTGAGGCAGGCTACCGGCACGAGCGCATCGGCTGAGCGCCGCCGGTTTGACCCCCGGGGCAGGCGTTGTTAGTATCAAAAAGCGGGGTGGAGCAGTCCGGTAGCTCGTTGGGCTCATAACCCAAAGGTCGCTGGTTCAAATCCAGCCCCCGCAACCAATCTGTTTTTTAAAACCGGCCACTAGTGGCCGGTTTTGTTGTTTGCGGGTGTTCGGTCCCCACGCCGAACCCTATGCGAAAGCTCCGCTGCGGAGAGAGCCCGCGCTCGCTGACGAATAGGTCGGCCCCCCCCGCGCGTACCATGCAGGCATGAAAGATTCCATGCGCATCGGCGAGCTCGCAGCGCGCGCCGGGGTGACGCCGCGCACCGTGCGCTATTACGAAAGCCTCGGCTTGATCCCGGAAGGGGAGCGCGAAGGCACGGGCCAGCACCGCTACGGGGAGCAGACGGTGGCGCGCCTCAACAAGATTGAACAATTGAAGCGGCTCGGCTTTTCGCTCGATGAAGTGGGCGAGGTGATCGACCTTTACTTCACGGACCCGACCCAAAAACGGCCCAAGCGGAAGGTGCTTGCAATTCTGAAAAAACACCTTGCGGAAACCGACGGGCAGCTGGCGGCGCTGCGGAAGTTCCGCGGCGAGCTGAAAGGCCGTATCGAAGCTTTCGAACAATGGCTGGCAGATCAGGGATAATCTTCTTGCTGCAAACATGACGTGTACGTTAACGTTATGCAGGAGGAGAACGACCATGCAGGAACGGATCGGGTTTATCGGACTGGGCGAGTTGGGCTCGCCCATGGCGGCAAATCTGTTGGACTCCGGCTATGCCATGACGGTGTACAACCGCACGGCGACGAAGGCGCAGCCGCTTGCGGAAAAGGGTGCGCAGGTCGCCCGAAATCCGCTTGAAGCGGTGACACCCGGCGGCGTTGTCGTTTCAGTGTTGTGGGACGC
>CAXTKZ010000118.1:6820-8897 GCA_964244985.1 uncultured Acidobacteriaceae bacterium | reverse complement strand
CCCATTGTGTTTATTGGAGGCCGGCGGAGGAAAGAAGTTGCGGGCGTTTTGCTTCTACATGCGCGCTTACGCCGGAGGCGTTACTGCCCGTGCGGTCAGCACCCGCCCGCGATGGACGGGATGATGGAAAGCGCGTCCGCGGGCTTGGTGGCGGTCTCTTCCTTCTCGGGGAGGTAGCGGACATCTTCGTCATTGAGGTACAGGTTGACGAAAGCGCGGAGCTTGCCGTCCTCGGAAAAAAGGTGGCGCTTGAGCTCGGGATGGCTGGCCGTGAGCTGATCGAGCGCGGCTTGCACGGTGGGGGCATCGACCTCGACCGTGGGTTGTTGGGCGGTGTAGGCGCGCAGGGGCGTTGGGATGTGGATCTGCATAAACGGTCCTCACTGGGGTAGATGTGTGCGGGGCGGTTTGCGGTGCATGGGGCGCAATTCAAACGATGCGGGCGGGCGCTTATACTAGCGGCATGGCGGGCTTTGAAACATCGGAACAGGTGCTCGGCGGGATCCGCAAGCTGGTACAGGATCTTGTCGCGCCTGAAGTGTCTGGGTTGAAGGCGACACTTACGGCGATTCTTGATGGGCAGAGGCTGATGCGCGAGGACATGCGTGAAAGCCTGCGGGCATTGGAAGCCCGATTGAGCGCGGACATTGAGGCGGCGCGTGGGGAGATCAAAGCCACTGAGTCGCGACTGGTCAACCGCATTGAGAGTACCGAAGGAAGGTTAGTCGACCGCATCGAGCAGTCCAAGCACGAAATCATGCTTGCGGTTGAGAACCGGTTTTTGCGGGATGAGAATGAGCAGCTAAAGAAGCGGCTGGAACTGCCCACGCAGTAGAAGTGCCTCGCGTAATGGCACTATAGGGCATGGCTGCTTACCATCCGTCGCTTTCCCCACGCAGCGTCCAGTGCTAAAAGACCTGCGGTAACTCCACTTCTACGTGCTCGTCGACAAACTGTTTATCGTCCTCCGTCGTGCCCTGCAGCAGGAAGGAGTTGGTATCTTTGGCGTCCCCTTGCTCGACGGCGGTGATGACATAGGAACAGCCGAGCCAGTGAGCTTCGGCAAAGTCGGTGGAGGACCATCGGGCGGGGTGGTCGGGATGGGAGTGGTAGAAACCGATGATGTCCCAACCTTCCTTGCGGGCCTCACGCTGGATACGGATAAGCTCCTCGGGAGCAATGTGGTAGCGGTTGTGGGCGGAGTCGGTGCGGGTGTTGCCAGCGCGGACGGCGGCTTGGACGCGGTTGCCTTCGGAGGTCGCGTGGCCGAGCAACACGCCGCAGCACTCGTGAGGGTAGGTTTCTTCCCCGTGGATGCGGAGGGTGTTGTGGACGAGCTGGGTCATGTGAAGCATGGCTGTTCCTTCATATGAAGCGGAAAGCTGGTAGTTTGTCGCTTGATTTGTTTTAGAGGAGAAAGCTCACTTAGAAGCGGGTCATCCTGAGCGCAGCGAAGGACCTGCTTTTGCTGCGCTGTTCAAAGAGAAGCAGGTCCTTCGTCGCTTTGCTCCTCAGGATGACCCGGGTTTCGTAGCGCTCACTCCTCCCAAAATCGTTCGCTGAGGTACTTGTCTGCCGAGTCGCAAAGGATCGTGACCACGACCGCCTCGCGGCCGGCAGCGGCTTCTTCCTCGCCGATTTGTAAGGCGGCGGCAATATTGCCCGCGGCTGAAACGCCGACCAGCAGCCCTTCTTCGCGAGCCAGGCGGCGGGCCATGGCGTGGGCGCGCTCGGTTTCCATTTCGAGGTTGCGGTCGGCGAGCGCGGGATCGTAGATACGGGGCACGATGGCGGTGGCCATATGCTTAAGACCTTCAAGGCCGTTAAACGGCGAGTCGGGCTGCATGGAGATGCACTGGATTCGGGGATTGAGCTCGCGCAGACGACGGGTGGAGCCCATAAACGTGCCCGAAGTGCCCAGGCCTGCGACGAAGTGAGTGATGCGGCCTTCAGTTTGGGCCCAGATTTCATTTGCCGTGGTCAGGTAGTGGGCGCGCCAGTTGTTCTCGTTGCCGTACTGGTCGGCATAAAAGTATTTGTCGGGTTCGTTTGCGGCGAGTTCGCGTGCTTTGCGAAT
>CAXTKZ010000118.1:0-6810 GCA_964244985.1 uncultured Acidobacteriaceae bacterium | reverse complement strand
CCGGGGTCCGTCCAAACGATGTGAGCGCCGTATGCCCCGAGGATGCGCTTGCGTTCCGGGGACACGTTCGCGGGCACGCACAAAGTGACCGGGAAGCCCATGGCTGCGCCGAGCATGGCGTAGGCGATGCCCGTGTTGCCGGAGGTGGCGTCGAGCAGGTGCTCGGTCGTTTTGCCATGGGAGCCCGGAAGAATGCGGCCCGCGGCTTGGGCGGCTTTCACGATGGCGGTCGCGGCGCGATCTTTTACGCTGCCCCCGGGGTTGGTCCACTCGGCCTTGCCCAGGATCTGCACACCGGGCAGGTGCGCGGCGATCTTACCCATGCGGAGCAGCGGCGTGTCCCCGGCGCGGGCATGGGAAAGGGTGCCGAGAAGGTTTTGGGTGGGACGGATTTCAAGGGTGCCGGCTGACATTGTTTGTAAATCTCCCAAACCGCTTGCGGACGATTGCCTGCGTGCGCGGCGTGTGCGACAGTTTTGAGTGTACCCACCCTGTTGCGATTGAAAGCGAAGCTGCCCCCATGTTGAAGAAGACGACGAGCAAAGCTCCCACGTTTGAAGAATCCCTTGCCGCTCTGCGGGGATATAAGTTTGATGTCGGTGCGCCGGGCGGGGTCGCAGGCAAGCCGCAGGCAGTGCGGGTGAGCAAGTATGGATGCGCGGCGTCGATTGTGCCGGGCAAAGGGGCACCGGAGATCGCGGTGCGGGGCGGAATTGTTATGGGCGGCGAGATCGGGCATGTGCTCGACCGCGGCTTTCAAAAGTTCATCAAAACGGAGCATGGGCAGCGGCCCGCGACGGCAGACGACCTGAAAAATCTGCACAGGTTCAATGAAGAGCTGCGGCAGGCGGTGGGCGGCATCAGCTACTACAACGAGGCGATGGGCGCGGTCAGCGATGAGTACGTGTATGACCGGGTACGCGGGCGCAACCTGCCTGAAGCGGAGCGGCCGGTGCCCGCGTGGGAAAAGCCGGTGGGGCCGGGGACACCGGGCGAGGTGTCGTAGGGAGTCTCCGGCGTCTGTGGAAGTTTCGCTTGTGGGAGCCCCGGACCGGGGCTCTTGGAGCGAGGCTATCCATGCCGCCTCGCTGTTAGTTAGGGATAGTCCCGTTGCGTGAGGGACATCCTTCCTGTGTGTGGGGTGAAGCTTCCACCTAGGCCAACCTGGTTGAGCGCGCGATTCCACGATCTCCGAAGACTGATAGAAGCTTGTACTCCTCCTCCATCAATTCCTTTACCAAATCCTCCACCTGCAGGCGCACCCGTGCGCTGAGCGCGGGAAATACGATGCCGAGCTCCGACGGGGTTCGCTGCACCTTGACCTGCCCGATCACGCGAAAGGGCAGCTGGTTGACGATGAATTTCACCTCCACCATGGAGTCCACATCGAGCCGCACAGGTTCCTGCAGCAGAAGCCTGCAGCCGATGACGCTCAGGTCCAGGATTCTTGCCTTGCGCGCCCCTGCATTCGGCGTGGTGAAAAGCTCCGCGATGCCGACGCAGCGCAGGCGAGGGTGCCCGCGCCTTTCCTCTCCTCGTGTAACTGCTTGCGGCATTTTGCCCCAACCCTTCTTGGCAGGCTTTTCGACCTGCATCGTTCCTTACCTTCGCTCTGTATGTAAGTATTCGGCCTGCCGGGGAGGAATGACATACGAAGTAGAGGGAAGTTTTGCGCGAATTCCCGTTTCGGGACAGGAGCGGTGCGCGGGCCGAAATGGAACGGGGCTTGACAGGGCGGCTTACTTCTTTGCGCGTGCGCGCTGCCACTCCCGATAGGCTTCACTTTTAGGGAGGCCGCGCTCGCGGGCGGCTTGTTTCAGGGCTTCTTTTTCGGTGAGATTTTCAACGGCTTGGAGTTCGGCAATGCGGGCGGAAAGCGATTGCACGGGGGCGGCAGGGGCTTCGGGATTGATTGCGAGCAGCAGGACGAACTCGCCGCGAATGCGATCGCGGCCGGCAAGGGTTTCGCGTAGGGAGGCCGGGGCACCGCGTAGGTGCTCTTCGTGAAGCTTGGTGAGTTCGCGGGCAAGAACAAGTTTGGCGCGTGTGCCGAGCGTTTGGTCGAGGTCGGCGAGCGTGTCGAGGATGCGATGGGGGGCTTCGTAGAAAATGTGCGTGCCGGGTGGGGAGGTGCGGGCGAGAGCTTCAAGGGCGGTGCGGCGCACGCCGGCTTTTTCAGGCAGGAAGCCATGGAAGGTCCATTGTTCCATGTCGAGCCCGGAGGCGACGAGCGCGGTGAGGGCGGCGTTGGGGCCGGGGATGGGGTAAACGGGAATACCCGCAGCAATGGCGGCGCGGGTGAGAAGCGCGCCGGGGTCGGCGATCGCGGGGGTGCCGGCGTCGGAAACCAGGGCAATGCGCTCGCCTCCTTGGAGCAACGGCAGGAGTTCGTCGGCGCGGGTTTGCTCGTTGTGTTCGTGGAGGCTGAGGAGCGGCTTCGAGATGGAGTACGCGGCGAGGAGTTTGGAGGTTTGCCGGGTGTCCTCGCAAGCGATGCGGTCGGCGGAGCGGAGCACGCGGAGGGCACGAAGGGTGATGTCCTCAAGGTTGCCGATGGGGGTGGCCACGAGGTACAGGCCGGGGGCGAGAGGGCGCGGGGGTTGTTCGTCGGGCGGGGTGGGGGGCATGGATGGGTTCATTCAGTTTAGGAGTTCTTGCTGCGCCTTCGCGCGATAGGACGCGGCCATAACATAAAATGCGGATCGGAATGCATATTATATGGGCGAAACGCATTTCTGCTCTTCGCCTGGTGTTTCACTACAACGTATTGAACAAGTAGCGAGAAGCGCTTTTCTTGCTGCTTGCATATCGTCAATGTGCGCAAACAATTAATAGAAAGTGCAAGGGCTTCAAAAGCTCGCCAAAAGGTTTTCGGAGCGAGCTCTCAAGTACCCTTGCATGGCAGGTGACGGGAAGCTGAATGTGATTTGAGCGAGCAGCTCAGCTGCCGGTGGGCACGGTCACGCTATCGATAAAGGTAGTTTCGACGGGACCTTCCTGTGGAACCAGAGCCAGCCCAAGCTGCTGCTGGAGGTCTCCAGAAATGCTTTCAGCAGATGCAGCGGTAGCCCAATGAAAGTTGATGCTGTAAATGCCTGTCAGTCCTGTTCTATCAATAATCGGACGACCGACTTGAGCGGAAAGAGTATCCGCAACGCCGCCGGGCCCGCCAGTAATGGCGATTTGACCTTGGCCGTCTTTTTTTGACACTCGCATTTGCAGGATAGGTTCGTTCGTTCCTGGCAGGTTCGGCGGTGTCGCGGTCGAAAACTTGGTGCCTCCACTCCCAACAACAAGGGCGAACATTGGGCCGGGTTTCGTTTCCTGGTGGATCACAAGATGAAATTGTTGGGCGAGAACCTCCTTGAGAGCTTCATTTGAAACCAAGCTTTTGGCGGAATTCGACGACTCTCCACCCGTATATGCGATGTCGAATCGATCCTGATCAACCCAGCTTGGTGCGCCCGTGAGTTGACCGGACTTTACCGAGTAGGCCATTTCTATCATGGTTGCAACGGTCGCGTTGCTGATGGAAGTTCCTTCCGCTGTGTGTTTGAACAGCGTCAGACCTCCCGAGCTGTTGCGCGCGATAGCTGTGATGCGGAGTGGGCCGGAGGAAATGCTTGAGCTGCTTGCTTGCGCCATGGCCCGCGGAGATGAGCTCATGCCGAGGAGCACTGGAGCGGCGGTTGCGGCTATGGCCAGCGAGCTGAGCACTAGCTTCCTGCTGGTCGAAACGGTGGTGGCATGTTTGTAACTCATAATGTGTACGATCCTTTTCTTAAGATTTGACCCGTTCACTCCCGCCACGCAGGGTAGCGGGGATTCCACATAGAACTTGCAGGCCTTCAGGATGCTTTCGGCGTAGACAGCAGGTTCGCTGCCAAGGTCAAGCACTGCCTCGTCGCAGGCATGTTCTCTTTCATCCATCTGTCGCGATCCCAGCCACCAGACCAGAGGGTGAAACCAGAAAATCGCTTCGATGAACATCTGTATTGCCGCAGCGAGATTGTCATGGCGGCGTACATGATAAACCTCGTGTGCAAAAATTGCTTTGGCTTCCGGTTCCTGCAGCTCGTTAGAGATACTGGCGGGCCATAAGAGTACAGGTCGAACGATCCCGAAGATGCCGGGCTCAAAGCGTTGTTCGGACAGCAATATCGGAATCGACCTGATGCCCGACGCGAGCGCCAAGAGTTGAAGGCAATCGAACTCCGGCCCTTCATTTAGGGGTTTGGCAGATCTCTGAATGTGAAAAATCTGAAACCATCGTAGTCCCCACATCGCAAAAATCCCGGTGACGCCGATGATCCAGAAAGCGCACAACAGAACAGGAAATGTCGCCGCAAATTCTTCACGCCATGTCGAATGAACGGCAACCGATACTATCGGGCGACTGAAGGGCTGCCCGGCTATCTCCAGCACTGAAACTAAGAGCCGTGGAGATGGTGTACGACTTTCAGTCCCAAGAACATGACCGACGCGCACAAGCAGAGCAAACGGCAGGAGGAACTTCACGGATGCCGCAAACCAGACCGTGAAGCGAAGGTGCGCCGGGTTCTTCCTTAAAGTCAGGGTGAGACAAGCCGCCAGCCAAGCGAACACGGTAGATTGCCAGAGATGATTTGCAATCGGCACCTCCAGATGTCGGAGTGTATCGCCGACGCTGCCGATCATGGCTTCTTCTCCGCGTTCAGCTTACGAAGAATTGTCTCCGCTTCCCGAATGTCCTCTAAGGTCAGCTTGCCTGACTGAATTAAGTGCGCCATCACTGGCTGCGTTCGCCCACCGAACATTGAGAGTAAGTCGTCAATTAAGGTGTTTTGAGCCGCGGAACGTGTTACTGCCGCCGCGAAGATGTGAAAGTTGCCGACCTTTCTTACTCGTCGGACTGACCCTTTGGCTTCCAGTCTGTACAGCGTAGTCTGGACGGTCGTGTACGCCGGTCGGCGCTTCTCGGGTAAGGATTCTTGAAGTTCACGGATTGAAGCTTCTCCTCTGGTCCAGAGCGCTTCCATTATTCCGTATTCGAGCTTGGACAGCTTTTTTTCTGCCATGACATCTCCTACACGTGTACTACTATCTACTACGGTTGTGTGAGTGTCAAGTAAATTTGCTGTATACAGCGCACCAGCGACATGCCTTGTGGTTTCAAAATGGGCACTTTTAAAGCTGAGTGACGGAAATTCTCAATTCACTTAGTACTTGTTGGATTGCTATGTTGCCCTTACAACTTCCTGCCATTCTGCAGAGCATTCAGCTTGCGGCCTTCCAAGAGCGGGGCGATGGATTGGCGGAGGTTTTGGAGGGTGACCATGCCGACGACGCGGCCGTCTTCTTCGGCGACGGGGATCATGCCGACGCGGCCTTCCCGCATGCGGCGGATAGTGGTGCCGAGAGAGTCCTCGGGGGCGGCGACGAGGAAGTTACGCGCCATGACGCCCTGAACGTAGCCGTTGCCTTCGGCGCGGAGCGAGTGGAAGATGGCCCCGCGTGAAACGACCCCGACGATCTCGTCGCCGCGCACCACGGGAAAGTCTTCCTGGAGGGTGTGGACGGCTTTGCCGAGAGCATCCTGGAGGGTGTCAGAGGGGGAGATGGCGATAAAGGAAGTAAGCATGATGTCGCGCATGCTGACCGCATCGACGACAGATTGAAAGACGGTGCCGCCGTCATCCATGACCGCGCCTATGGCGACAAAAAAGCCGCCGAGCAGCAACCAGGGGCTCCAAGCCTCGGCAAGAGGAACGTTTGGGAAAAGAAGAAGGCCGATGCCGAGAGCGGCTGCGAACGAGCCGAGCATGCGGCCGAGCGAGATCGCGGCCCGCGCGGCCTCTTGCGGGCCGTGTCGGCGGACGGACAAATCGCGGAGCAGCCTGCCTGCGTCCAGAGGAAAGGCGGGGACAAAGTGAAGAAGCGCAAGGCCGACCTGAAGCCAGACGGCGGAGCGGAGCAGTGAGTCGATGCCGACCAGGGGGCTTGCGAGCAGGGGAACGCCGGGGGTGCCGCCCTCCATCAAGCCCGCAAGCAGGCCGGCGACGAGGAGATTGGCAAGGGGGCCGGCAAACGCAAGGGTCCACTGGGCCCGAGGGCGGCGGGCGTCCTCCGAGTCGGGATCGGTGAGCATCTGGAGCCCGCCGAGGGGTAAAAGCAGAATGGAACGGACGCCGATATGGAAGGCGCAAGCGGTAAGGGCGCGAGCAGTTTCGCGCACACACACGGCGGCAAACAGGAGCAGCCACAAGGCGACGCCGCGCCAGCCTCCGAGGCTGGCGGAGCTCGAAAATGTGTAGGCGAGCAGAAGCAGCGCCGCAAACAGCCAGTGAACACGCAGCTCCACGCCGAAAAGGCTGCCGATGGGAAAGGTCCAGGTCCGCACGGGTTTGTGTTTGTCCTCCTGGGCGCTCCCCTTCATTGTATGCGGCGCGGGTACCATCGAGCGATGCGGGTGATTGCGGGGGAGTTTCGGTCGCGGGTGCTGCGCGCGCCGCGCGGATGGGACACGCGGCCCACCTCCGACCGTCTGCGGGAAACGTTGTTCAACGTGCTCGGGGCACGGGTGAAGGGGGCGCGGTTTTTAGATTTATATGCGGGCTCGGGGGCGAACGGGCTGGAAGCACTGAGCCGGGGAGCGCGTGAGGCTGTGTTTGTGGAGCGGGGAACGGCGGCCTTGGGGGCCATTCGGGACAACATCGCCACTTTGGGAGTGGGAGCGCGGGCGCGGGTGGAGCCGGTGGCTGTCCGGCGCTGGCTGCGAGCGGCTCAAGGTGCGTTTGAAGTTGTATTTCTGGACCCACCCTATGAGGAAGC
>CAXTKZ010000117.1:0-8899 GCA_964244985.1 uncultured Acidobacteriaceae bacterium | reverse complement strand
GCTCACATGCAGTGCGCCGGTGCACCGGGACTTGCCGAGGCTGCAAACCCCAACGCCCCGTTTTCTCTGCACGGAAATGCTTCGCCCAGCCTGACCACGCGCGAGCCTCTGCTCGATGTGCAGGCCGTGCCCGTGTGCGATCCGACAAAGCTGTCGGTTTTCGAGTCGGGGGCACAAAGCACGGGCGACCGGCACACAATGCGCTTTTCGCTCAGCAACCATGGCCCGGCTTGTAAGCTGGGCGGCTTCCCTTCCGTATCGCTGCTGCGGGCCGACGGGTCGGTGATGGGCGACGTGCAGATGAAGCGGATTTCGCCGGATACCATGACTGCTACTCTGACCGCGCCCGGCCCCGCGCCGCAGGACGACGTGCTTAATGCGCCTTCCGTGCCCGTGCTGCTGCTGACAGGAGGGGAAGCTGTCTTCCAGGTGGGTTGGATTACGGGGCCGGAATGCGAACAGGCAAGCCGGATTGCCATTGCCGCCCCCGGATCGACCCGATCCGTCACCATTGCGCGGCCGCTGGTGGTCTGCCAATCGCAGATTTCCGTGACGCCGGTCATGGCGCAGTAAAAGCTTCTTCAGTGCGGCCCGGGTGCGGGTTTCGCCGAGCCCTGGTCAGGCTGGGGCGTAACGGACTGGCCGCCCGAAGATGGGAGCGGTCCACTCTTGTACGTTGAATACTGCCCCGACGGCGGCCTCACCTGGATGGCAAGCTCGCGGGTGCTCTGGTCGTTGGTAAAGTTTTCGCCATAGGTTTGAAACCCCGACTTAAAGACCTGCAAACGCACCTCGTCGCCCATCGGAATCAGGTCAAGGGTCGCCTTGCCTTCTTCGTTGGTCTTCAGTTCCATGTTGCCTTCATCCCTGCCCTCATGGAAGGTATGGAAGATGACAGCAGCGTTTTCCACCGGCTTGCCGTTCGACGCGCGCGTTACCGTGATGCTGAGGTGCGACACCGGCGGCGGGGCTTTGTACTTGCGCCCGCGCCCCCCATCTTGTGCGTGAACCAAAGGCACAGCGGCAAGGAGCAACAGGCAGGCAGCGGATGGAACGCGAAGCATCATGCCGCCCATTCTACTCGCTGGACGCCGCTGCGAGGCCACTCCCATTCGCCTCGACTGCCTTCAGGCGCGAACGCGCATCCTAGATTTTGTCTATGGACCCCGACCCTGCCACGGCAAGGACCGGGCAGGCAGAAACTGGAAAAGAGGATTGAACACAGTATGGCTCAGAGCAGCGTAAAAGAAATGCCTTCGAAGAAGAGCAAAACAGGATCGGCTACAAAAACCAACAATAAGATGTATGCAACACGTATCGCCCTGTCGGAAGATCAGAAGAAGCAGGTTGTTGAGGTAATGCAGGACAAGCTTGCCTCGGCACTCGATCTGTATTCACAGGCCAAGTTTGCCCACTGGAATGTGAAGGGCATCAACTTCTACCAGCTTCACCTGGTATTCGACAGCGTCGCCGATAATGTTTTCCCCCAGATCGATCAGATCGCGGAGCGGTTGACCCAGCTGGGTGGCGTCGCGAACGGGACGGTGCGGCAGTCAGCGGCCAATTCGCTGCTTCCGGAGTTCGACATCAACCTGGTGGCCGGCATGGATTACGTGAAGACGCTGGCTGACGCGCTGGGCTGTTACTGCGCCGAGCTGCGCGAAGCTTCCGACAGGATTGAGGAGATCGGCGACGACCCGACGTCCGACTTCTTCAAGGCGCTTGCTGTGGAAGCCGAGGAGCAGCTGTACTTCCTTGAAGCGCATCTTGAAGCCGGACCGGTAGAGTAGTAAACAGGAATACCGAAGGAAAGGCGGCTTGCGGGCCGCCTTTATTCTTGTGTGAGCAATGCGGAGACGAAAACATGAGTGAAGCGGTGCGGGCAGGTGTGGTCGGTTTCGGGCTGGCGGGGCAGATTTTTCATGCGGCGGTGATCAATGAAACGCCTGGATTGGAAGTGGCTTCGATCGTGGAGCGCTCGGGCTCGTCCGCCGCGGCCAAGTATCCTTCGGCGCGCGTGGTCGCCTCGGTCGATGAAATGCTCGAAGATCCTTCCATTGAGCTTTGCGTGGTCGCGACACCCAACGTTTCGCATTGTGTGTTGACCGAAGCATGCCTGCGCGCCGGGCGCAACGTTGTAGTGGATAAGCCTTTGACCCTCACCAGCGACGAAGCGCGGTCGCTCGCGGAGCTGGCACGACAGGAAAAGGTTGTGCTGTCGGCCTATCACAACCGGCGCTGGGACGGGGACTTCCGCACACTCGAAAGGTTGTTGGAAAGCGGTCGATTGGGCGAGCCCATTGTGTTCGAGTCGCACTTCGACCGGTTTCGTCTTCTTCCCCGGCCTGGCGCATGGCGCGAAACCCAGGAAAATGGCGGGGGCATCCTGTACGATCTCGGGCCGCACCTGATCGATCAGGCTTTGGCGCTCTTCGGCGCGCCGACCAGCCTTTGGGCCGATGTGCGCGCGACCCGCAAGGGTTCTGCCGTGGACGATGCTTTCGACATTGAGTTGACCTACGAAGAGTCGGAGCGGGTCGAGCTGCGCGCGCTGCGGGTATGGCTGCGCTCGACCATGGCAGCGGCAAGCCCGGGCCCGCGGTTCATTCTCCATGGAACGGAGGGCAGCTTTGAAAAGTGGGGCCTCGACCCGCAGGAAGCGGCCCTGAAAAGCGGAGCGCGCTACCATGACGGCGGCTTCAAGGAAAACGCTCAGGACTGGGGTGTTTTGACGCCGCCCGGCGGCACGCCTGAGCCTGTGCCGACCGAGCCGGGCGACTATCGCAAGTACTACGAGAATGTGCGCGATGCGATCCGCGGCCGGGCGGGGCTGGTCGTCGGCGTGGATGCAGCGTGGTCGGTGGCGCGCATCATTGAGCTGGCGCGTGAAAGCAGTCAGCGGGGTGCGCGGCTCGGGGTGGACCTAAGCCCGGCGGCGGCGTTGTAATGCGGGGGCTGGTCGGCATCGCCTTCCTGCTGCTGCTCGCGGCCCCTCAAAAGGAGCGCGACCCGCTGTCGAGCGGGCAGGCCGACCAGGTGCGGGAGATGGGCGACCGGCCCGTGGAACGGGTTAAATTGTTCCTGAAGTTTGTAAACGAGCGCGCCGCGGCCATCAAGGACCTGACCCCCAACAGCACGGAAAACAGTCGACCCGCTGAGCTGCGCGCGCGTTATGAAGAGTTCACGCGTCTGGTGGATGAACTCGCCGAAAACATAGATACCTACCATGAGGACAAAGCCGACCTGCGGAAAGCATTGCGTCCGGTTCTCGATGCCTCGGCGAAGTGGCCGGATATTTTGAAAGCGCCGGTATCGAACGGCGGCTATGACTTCGCCCGCACGACAGCGCTCGATGCCGCGGCTTCGCTGACCGAGGATGTGCGGAAGTCGCTCGCGGACGAGGAGACGTACTTTCTTGCGCACAAGAAAGAAGTGGGCGGCAACGGCAAAGCGCCCTCGCCGGACCAGTAGGGGCCGCCTGTAGAATGGGGCCATGCCTGAAATTGTCCGCCGAAAAACCGTAACCTGCACCATCGGCAACGTGCGCGTCGGCTCATCCGCGCCGGTGGTGGTGCAGTCCATGACCAACACGGATACCGCGGATGTGGAGGGCTCGATCGCGCAAATCGCTGCGCTGGCCCAGGCCGGCTCGGAGCTGGTGCGCATAACAGTGAACAATGACGAGGCCGCACAAGCCGTGCCGCACATTGTCGAAGGACTTGCGAAGCTAGGGCTCGACACGCCGATCGTAGGCGACTTTCACTACAACGGGCACCTGCTGCTGACCAAATACCCGGCATGCGCGCGGGCGTTGGCGAAGTACCGGATCAACCCCGGAAACGCCTCTATCGGCCGCAAAAACAATGATAATTTCCGCGCCATGATTGAAGTCGCGGTGGCGAACAACAAGCCGGTGCGCATCGGGGTGAACTGGGGCTCGCTCGACCAAGCCCTCTTGACCGCGATGATGGACGAAAACTCGCGGCGGCCCACTCCCCTGCCCGCCCGCGACGTGATGATGGAAGCCATGATGGCGTCTGCGCTGCGCTCGGCGGAAGCCGCGGAGCGCTACGGACTCGCGCACAACAAGATCATCTTGAGCGCGAAAGTGTCCGGCGTGCGCGACCTGCTCGACGTCTATACACTGCTTGCCGCGCGCTGCGACTACCCTCTGCACCTGGGCCTGACCGAAGCGGGCATGGGCATGAAAGGCATTGTGGCGTCCGCAGCCGGCCTGGCACCGCTGCTGCTTGCCGGCCTCGGCGACACCATCCGGGTTTCACTCACGCCCAAGCCGGGCGGCGACCGCACGGAAGAGGTGCAGTGCGCCCAGCAGATTCTGCAATCGTTGAGCATCCGCTCGTTTGCGCCGCAGGTGACGGCCTGCCCCGGCTGCGGGCGCACCACGAGCACGTTTTTTCAGTCCTTGGCTGAGCAGATTCAGGACTACCTGCGCACCTCCATGCCGGCCTGGCGCGTGGACTATCCGGGCGTTGAGGAGATGAAGCTTGCCGTGATGGGCTGCATTGTGAACGGGCCGGGCGAGTCGAAGCATGCAAATATCGGCATCTCCCTTCCCGGCACGTTTGAAGAGCCGAAAGCGCCGGTGTATGTCGATGGACGGCTAATGACGACGCTGCGCGGGGACACGATCGTTCAGGATTTCAAGATCATTCTCGATGAGTACGTGCGAAGCCATTACGGGGCCGCGCGGGAGCTGGTCGGGGCGCGCTCGTGACTTTCGTACTCTGGCGTGGCGTGTAAAAGCACATTAGGCTCGGAACACTTCCCTTCTCAGGTGTGTTCCCAATGTTTTCCTTGCGGCTTTGGTTCTTGTTTGCGCTGTGCCCTTTGATGGTGGTCACGGCTTGTTTTGCATCGCGTACCTGCTACTCACCGGACGATGCTCCCGCGCACGCGGGCAAGGACATCTGCCTGCAAGCCCACGTGTACGACATCACGGAAAGCCCGGATGGAACGCGCTACCTGGACGTATGCGCGCCCGGCGTACCGGATGAAAGCTGCCGATTTACCGTGATGAGCTTCGGTGAAGACCGCAAGGATGTAGGCACACTCGATGCCATGCGCGGCACGGACGTGCAGCTGCGCGGAGTCGTCCATGCGATGCGGGGTCAGTCGGTGATGCTCCTGAGCCATGCGCGGCAGTTCCGCGACGGCCCGGAGAAGTTTCGACCGAATCCTGAGCTGTTGAGCGGGTTTGGTGCGGGCAGCGACAAAACGGCGTTCCACGATCCAGGGATGAACAGTCATCGAGGCCGTAACGCAAGCGCGTTTCGCAGCAGTTCTATTAAGTAATTACAGTAGCGGGCCACCCTGCCGGCGCAGCTCCTTAAGCGGGTAGCTTGTGCCGCGCCAGACCACGGCTCCGCGCACCAGGGTCACCGTCATGGAGCGCAGCAGCGCGTACACCAGCACAACCGTGGCAAAGGGGAACAGCAAAGCATAGAAGGGCGAAGACCCGCCCTTGCGCCGAAACCGCACATAAAAACTCAGAATGCCCCCAAACGTAGCAGCGCTCGCCATCCGCATGGGTGCGGGACCGAAGAAGCAGGCGAAGGGGTAAACACCCAGGAGCAGCAACGCGCCCGAGCCCAACAGTGTTGCGGCTGGGTTGAACTGAAAGCCGGCAAAGAAGTTTTTTGTGACATTGCGGACAATGCCGATGAGGCCGCTGGCCCAGTGCACGGTGACCAGGCCCGCACCGAACGCGACACGCTGCCGCAGGTCATGACGCTTGATCTCGACCGCGAGCCGCACATCCTCCAGCACCTCCAGGCGCAGCGCCTGGAAGCCACCGATGGAGTCGAATGCCTCACGGCGCACGAGGTTGAAAGCACCCACCCCGATGCGGTCGCGGCTGTGAGGATCGGGCACGCGCCACAACCGCACAGCCCACGCGGAAAGCACCTGGAGCGCCGAAATCATCATATGTTCGCCGAACGACCGGATCACCGGCGTGGGCAGCAACACCGCATGATCGGCCTGCTCGTCAAGCACAAAACGCATCGCGCGCCGAAGGGCATCGGGGCGGAAGTAGATATCGCCGTCGGTGAACAGGAGATAGGGCGCGGTGGTCAACTCCATGCCCTGCGCAAGGGCATTCTGCTTACCCATCCAGCCCGGGGGCAGGTCATGGATGTGCAGGATCCGCAGCGACGGACCGACTTCCGCGGCAAGCCGGTCGAGAATGGCCCCCGTGCGGTCGCGCGAGCGGTCGTCCACGGCGACGATCTCAAGCGCGATTCCCTCCTGTGCAAGAAGCGAACGAAGCGTGTGTTCAATCGCTGCTTCCTCGTTGCATGCGGGCACAATCACCGCGAGCTTCACCCCCGGCGGCAGCGACTCGGCGTACCTCTGCGCGTGGAGGTCCGGAACCCTGGGCAGGTTGCGGTAGAGGTCGACGGCGCGCCAAATCCAGGCCGCCGCAACCAAGCCGTTCACAGCAGTAAGAACCCGCCCGAGAGCACGCACAGGGCGGTTTTACTTTGCTTCTGGCCGGGGCCAGCGCGCGTCGACAGTTGTGGAAATACCGCCGCGCGGGCGAAACTCGCCGTGCACATGCGCCCATACCGGGTCGCAGGCTCGAACCACATCTTCAAGCACCTGGTTCACGATATTTTCCTGAAAAATGCCCAGGTTGCGATAACAGAACAGGTATTCCTTGTAGCTTTTCAGCTCCAGGCAGCTGCCGCGTGGCATATAGCGCAGCTGAATCACGCCGAAGTCGGGCAGCCCGGTTTTGGGGCAAACGGAGGTGAATTCCGGGTCGTCGATGAGGATTTCATAGCCGGCGAACTGGTTTTCCCAGGTCTCGATTGCGGGAAACTGCGCGTCGAGGCCCGCTTTCGCGTGCTCGTCGGTGTAGCGGGAGATAGCGGTTGCCATGGTCTTAGTTTAGAGCAGTTCCCATTCAGTGCAGATGCTTCGGAATCATGCGGCTTTTACGACGGGAAAGTCGCATTCGGGGCGGCGGCTTGCGGGGAGAAACAGGAAAACTGCTGCCCCAAACAGATTTTGCAATCACTCCGGCACGGCTTTGCGTATATGCGGATAGATGGACGGCGCGGATGAGCTCGGGGCGGCAATCAAACAGCATGGTTCAGCGGTGCATGGAATTGCGCTGCGTATCCTGGCCGATCCCCAAAGAGCGGAAGAGGTGGCGCAGGATGTGTTTCTCCAACTTTGGAGGGGCAAACGGCTTTTTGCAAGCGAGGAGCATCTGCGGCGCTCCCTCCGCCGCGCGGCGGTGCACAGGGCCGTGGATGCCCTGCGCCGGGCTGAACCCTGGACGAAGCAAGCCGAAGTCGACCCCGACACCCTGCCCTTCGCGGAAGAAAGATATGGCGTTCCCGATGGGCTCTCGTTCAGGCTCGGTTCCCTGGTCGCCTCGCTGCCGCCGGCTATGCGAACGGCACTGGTACTGCGCTACGGCGAAGACGAGCTCGCGCCGGAGGAGATCGCGGCGCTGCTCGGGCAGCCGACCGCAACCATTAAAAGCAATCTAGCGCGGGGTCTTGCACTCCTGCGCCGCAAAGCACCCCAAATGTTGAAGGAGTATGTGCGTGTCTCGGAACGCTGACGAAAATTTGGAGCAAGAGCTGCGCCGGGCTTTGCGCGGAAGCACTCCACTGCCGAACGGCTTTCAAGAGCGGGTGCTCGCGCGCGCCCTCGAATCGGAACGCCGGGCGCGGGGAAGGTGGGCCATGGCGGCCGGGCTGGCCGCAACGGTAGCGCTGGGTTCGGTCGGCGAGGCGCTGCATGCGCGGGCGCTGAAGCGGGCCGAAGCACGGCAGCAATTCGCGCTGGCAATGCACATCACCGGCGACGTGCTGCAAACAGCGCTGACGCGGGGACTGAACGGACAAATCCAAAAAGCGGCACATGCAGTGGAGGGAGCAGGACGATGAAAACTTATTGGCTTGTAGCGGGATTGTTGCTGGCGGTCGGGACGGCACGCGCGCAGGAGGACGATCCGGTTTTCGCCGGTGCGGACCGGTTCAGCGCGGGCTCAAGCAGCAGCTCTGAGGTGACGCTTGACAAAGCCGCGCTCGGGTTTGCCGGGGCGGCGGCGGGCGGCATGGACTCAGTCTATGTACGGACGTATGAGTACCCGCATCCGGGCATGTACAAGCTTGTGGATTTAGACGAGTTCCGCAAGCGCATGGACGCGTCCGAGTGCAAACACATCGCGCGGATGCGCGACAAAGACGAGTACACCGACATCTGCGCCCGGGTCGACAAAGAAGGCCACTGGCGGGAGCTTATCGTGATCACCGCCGAGCCTACCGAGCTCAGCTTTGTGCATCTGAAGGGCGCGGTCAGCTTGTCGGATCTCAGCAAACTGGGCGCGCTGGGGCAGGCAGCGGCGCAGCCAAAACCCGACCCGAAGCTCGAACACAGGTAGAGAGTCCTCAGCCGGCAGGGGGCGCTCCGCTATACTTATACTCGTTCCCCCTTCGCATATTTCATGGCAAATGGACGCCCCAACCGCAACACGCGCGCTGCAATCTGGACCATCGCGATTTTGCTGGTAGCCGCGGTCGGCTATGCCGCGCACCTCCTGACGCGTACCGTGCTGCGGGTCGGCACCTTCACCGTGACGCGCGGATCGATTCGTTCGAGCATCCCGACCAACGGCAAGGTGCAGCCGGAAACCAACTACGAGGCACACGCACCGTTCCCGGGCTTGATCAAGGCCGTGTATGTGCATGAGGGTGATACCGTGCCGCGAGGCAAGCTGCTGGCGACGATGGACAGCGTCGATGCGCAGGCACGCCTCGGGCAGGCGCGGGCACAGCTGGCCGGAGCGCTGGCCAACGAACGAACCCTGACCGCCGGCGGCGCGCCTGAAGAACGCTTTTCCTTCGGCGGGCAGCTG
>CAXTKZ010000116.1:0-9067 GCA_964244985.1 uncultured Acidobacteriaceae bacterium | reverse complement strand
GGCCCGCTCCGCTTTACCCGCATCCTGGAACAGGTGCAGCATGTCAGCCAGAAGTCGCTGACAAAGACACTTCGGCAACTGGAACGTGACGGGTTGCTGAAGCGCTCGATCTTTGCGGAGGTGCCGCCGCGTGTTGAGTATGAATTGACGGACCTAGGGAGGGAGATGCTGTACGAGATCTACCCGCTATGGCGCTGGACCCTCAAAAACATCAAGCGGCTCGCTTCCGCGCAACGCAGCTCTTAAGCCTTGAAGAACAGACGGACACCTGCTTTTTCTTTGTCAACCCCGTGCAAATTTCTTCCGGGCGGGACAGAAGTTAGAGAATGCCGCTAACGTAGCAAAGCCGCCTCCGAAAAGACGGCCTATGATTGTAGTGTTCAGCTAGGAACCGAGCCTCTCAACGGAAGATCGGGAAGCATTAAGGTCTCTCAGCAACGACCAAAAGGACCTCTGTAAATCGAACTTTGTCACCGTCTTGCCATAGTGAGACTTGATCTTTTCTATCAACAGCTCCTCTGGAGCAAGGGAGATGTCCAGCAGCGAAGCCTCATCGCTCACGAACCCCGGCTCCTCATCGGGACGAAGTATGCTCTTATAAAACTCTTCGGCGAGTGGCTCCAGACCTCTCATGTGTTCATCGTCGGCAAATTGGATCATGTCACCTCGGCTTAAGGCGTCCACTTACACCCCTCTGCAGCGCAGTCGCGTGAGTCACACAGCTTCGGCGGGAACTCCTTCTAACGTAAGCACAACTGTTTGCAAACCTAAACGCGGATGCCGGGCCGTGAGGCGGACCGTGCCTGCCTGCTCCCTGGCGCGGATCCACACGGCGCCTGTCCCGCCGACCAGCGAAAATGGGTTGTCGCCGATCAGTTCGGCGGGGCCGTCGAGGGTGAAGGCGACCGGGTCGTCCGCGTAGGTGGTGACGGCACCGAACTCGTCGGTCACCCGCAGCACGACGCGAGTGGTGTCGGCACCGTCGGCAAGCAGGGTTGTGTCGTCCGGCAGCAGCGCGAACCTGCGCCCGACGCCGCGGCCGGAAAAAGACTTTGAAATCGCCTTTTGCCCCTTGATGTACCCGTCGACGCGGAGATCGCCCCAACCGAAGCCGAGCGCCTTGTAGTCGATATGGCGGATGTCGAAAGAGAAAGGGGGATAGCGCAGGTGCTCAAACTCGGAGCGATCCCCGTCGAGCTCGGCAAACAGCTTCCACTCGCTTGTTTCCAGGCCGGTTTCGCGCATGTAACACTTCAGGTGCTCACAGTTTGAGCAGAGGACCGCCCGGGTAAATCCTCCCGATTCATCGCTGGGTGCCCAGTGGAAGCCGGGCTCAAGGACGACCTCTTCCGCGGGGTCGCATTGCGATTTATAAAAGCCCGCGGCAGGCTTCCGTTCGCGGAAGATATCCACCACGCCGTGGTAGCAGATGCGGTCGCCGGCCCCGAAGTCGGCATGGGTGTTGTAGTCGAACGCGCACCAGCCGATGCCGCCGGCGTAGCGTGCATCGGAGGCGAGCTGGTTGTGGAGGCGCGCGTGGCGCAGGGTGTGTTCGCGCTGGCGCTCATCGTCGTCCGTGGGTTTGCACGGGTAGGTATGGCCCACAAACTCGGTATTCAGATAAAGCGGGTGATTCGGTTCTTCCAGCGGGAAGCCGAAGTCGTTGATGGTGAAGACGTCCTCCAGCAGCTCCGACTCCCGCCGGTTGCGGATGCCGCCGGTCTGGCGGGTGGGGTCGAGTGCGTGCGCAAGGGCATTGGTACGCGTGTAAAAGTCATGGTCGTCGAAAGACTCATTGATGCGGACGCCCCAAAGAATAATGGATGGGTGATTCCAGTCGCGCCGGATCATGCGGCCGACATTGTCGATGGAAACCTGCTTCCAGGCCTCAGGCCCGATATGCTGCCAGCCGGGAATCTCCTCAAGAACAAGAAGGCCGACCTCGTCGCAGCGATCGAGAAAGTGACGGGATTGCGGGTAGTGCGAGGTTCTGACGATATTGCAGTGCAGGTCCTTGCGGAGAATATCCGCGTCTTTGCGCTGTACGCGGGCGGGCATGGCTTGCCCGACGAAGGGAAACGTCTGGTGGCGGTCTAGGCCGCGCAATTTCACGATCTTTCCGTTCAGCGAGAAGCCCTTGTCGGTGAACTTCGCTTCCCGGAACCCGATGCGACGGGTATCCTCATCGATCGTCTTGCCGCCCTGCGTCAGCTGCACGTGAACGGTGTAGAGCGTAGGCCGGTCGAGATCCCACAGTTGAACGGCACCCAAACCCTTGAGGGTGACGGTGTGGCGCGCGGGGTCCGTGCGCGTTTCGGTGCTCGCGTACACGGGAGCCGCCATCGTGGGATCGAGGGAAGCCTGCGGGTCTGCCGCGTTTTCCACATGGACCGGCTGCACTGCTTTTGCAATCGTTTTCGCTCCGTCGCGCAGCTCGACTTCCAGCGCGAGCGGGCCGCCCGTCACTTGCCCCCTCAGCATGCAGTCGACTTCCAACGAACGGTCGCCGCTGAGCACATTGGTGGGCCGGGCAAAGATGTTGTCGATGTAAGCGGGCGAAACCACGCGCAGCGAAACTTCCCGGTAGATGCCGCCGAAGGTCAGGTAGTCGATGGTGTTGCCGAAAGGGGGAATGTCCGCGCGCTCAGTCGAGTCGAGCTCGACCGCGAGCACATTGTCGTCGTCGGCGTGGAGGTGCGGAGTGAGTTCAAAGGAAAATGGGGTAAACCCGCCTTTGTACTCGCCGAGCGACATTCCATTGATGAACACAGTGGAGGCCGTCATCGCGCCCTCGAAGTCCACGAAGACGCGCCGACCCCGCGCTTCCGCCGGAAGCCGGAAGCGGCGCCGGTAGGTGGAGATGAATTCGTAGTCCTTGTCGTCGAAAGAGTGCCACGGCAGCTTGATATTTGTGTGGGGAATCGTCACCGTTTCAAACGCGGCATCGTTGAAGGCGGGGAGGTGCGCGCCTTCCACTTTTGCCGGCGAGTAACGCCAGCCGCGGTTCATGGGAAAGGTGGAGCGTGTCCGCGTTTCCTGGCCTTGCGCGGCCGCCGCCGGCAGTGCGGAAGCAGCGACAAGGGAAGCAGTGGTCTTGATGAAGTCGCGTCGTAGCAAACTGTGTCTCCACGAAGGAATTGTTGCGGATGACGGTATCCTACCGTGCCTGCACCTGTCCCGCGGCCTCAAACTCTATAACCTCCCCGGCTCAGGCTGCAAGGCCGCTTCCACGGCGGATTGGTTTGGCGATCGGGATCCACGGTCTGAGGCGGTTCCATCTTTCCCCTAATTTCGACAGCGCCCAGCAGGAAGTTGATCCTTGCAGCGTCCGTCCCCAGGACAATGTTTTAACGTTTATCTTGTGAAAAATGCGGCGGGACGCAGCTCCGTAAGGCTATTCTAGGTACGCTGCGTTTGTGTGCTCGCTGCGAGCACGGTGCCACCTGGCTGTATGCCGCGGAAGCTTTTTTGAAAAAACACGTATAGCCGGGCGAGCATGGCTGCCTGGCGAACCTACCCGAATCGGCGAAGCCATACCGCGCCGCGTAATCTTATGGAGGCTGCATGTTGAAGAAGATTGCACTGTCCCGGCGAACCGCCGCGGTTGGAAGCTGCTCGGCGGCGCTGTTGTTCGCATTCGCGGGAAAAGCAGACGCACAAACCAATGTGCTGACACAACACAACGACAACAACCGCGACGGCGTCAACGCCTCCGAGACGATTCTCCACCCGTCCAACGTCAACCAAAGTCAGTTCGGCCTGTTGTTCAAGGTCCCGGTGGACGATCAGATTTTCTCCCAGCCGTTGTACATGTCCAACATGAGCATCGCCGGCGGGACCCACAACGTTGTGTTTGTCGCCACCACCAACAACAGCGTGTATGCCTTTGACGCGGACTCCGGCACGCAGTACTGGCATGTCAATCTGGGGACTGCTTTCAGCGTGAAGGACATCAACTTCGGCTGCAACGATGTGCTGGGCACCTCCGGCATTATGAGTACGCCCGTGATCGACGGAAGTACGAGCACAATGTATGTCGTCGATGAAACATGGAACGGCAGCCCCTCCTTCCACCTCCATGCGCTCAACCTGGTCAACGGTGCCGATAAGTCCAGTCCTGTAACGATCACTGCCAATGGATTCGTTCCGAACAACCAGCTGCAGCGGACCGGCCTTCTGCTTTCGGGCGGCAATGTGTACTTCGCGTTTGCCAGCCACTGCGACCACCAAACGTATAACGGCGACATCTTCGCCTATAGGGAATCGGACCTGTCCCAGGTCGCGGTCTTTGATCCGTCCCCCAGCAGCGAAGGTGCCATCTGGCAGTCCGGAAACGGGCTCGCAGCCGACAGCGCAGGCAGTGTTTACGCACTTACCGGCAACGGCGCTTGGGACGGCAACACCAACTTCGGCGAGTCGTTCCTTAAGCTGAACAGCAACCTTGGGCTGCAGGACTGGCATACTCCCTCCAACTACGCCGACCTGAACACCTATGACGTCGACCTTACCGCTTCGGGTCCCCTTTTGATCCCCGGCACCGGGCTGATCGTCGGAGGCGGCAAGGACGGCTACCTGCACCTGCTTAAAACGGGGTCCATGGGCCACCTTGGCGATGCAACCGCCGTTCAAAGATGGAGCGCGACCAGCTCCCATATCCACTCTCTGAATTTTTGGAACAACAATCTTTACCTTTGGGGTCAGACGGACTACCTGAAAGTGTTCGCATTCAATGGAACCACCTTCAACACCACCCCCAAGTACCAGATGTCCATACAGGCGTTCCAACACCCCGGCGGCACTCTTTCGCTTTCGGCGAACGGCAACTCGAACGGCATTCTTTGGGCCTCCACCAACACAAGCAATGGAGACGGCTCGGGGGCGTGGCACACCACGGTTCCCGGCATCCTGTATGCCTATGACGCCGGCAACATGAATCTGCTCTGGACAAGCCAGCAGAACGCGCAGCGCGACTCCTGCAGCAATTACGCCAAGTTTACCCCGCCGACTATCACCAACGGCAAGGTGTACCTCCCCAGCTTCGGCTATCAGCAGACGGCAAGCGGGCAGCTTTGCGTCTATGGCGAGCTTCCCACCACAAACCTGATCCCGAACGGCACCTATGCGATCGTCAGCCCGTTCAGCGGCACGGTGGTGGACAATCCGGCGTCCTCCACAAAGCAGGGCCAGGTGATGGAAATCTACACGCAGAACAACGGTACAAATCAGCAGTGGACCGTGAAGAACCTGGGCAACAACATCATTACCCTTACAAATGGAGCGAGCGGTCAACTGTTGGAAGTTACCGGGCAATCCACGGGCAACAGCGCTCTCGTCGATCAATTCCCAGCAAACAACCAGACCAACCAGCAGTGGCGTGTGGTTTCCCTGGGCGGCGGCACTTACGAGCTCATCAACGTGAACAGCGGGGAAGCGCTCGACATCGATGGGGCGAGCAAAGCCAATCAAACCCAGCTGGACCAATACCCATACCAGGGAAACACCTGGCAGCAGTGGACCTTCCAGGCGAATTAGTCCGCTGGGGATGTAGGGTCAAATGGCGGGGTCTGGAACCCCGCCATTTGTGTCGGGACCGGCTGAACCGAAACTCGGCCGGAGGGAGGTATATTGGATCTGACCCGCAGGCGTTTTTTGGCAGCATCCGCTTCATCTTCGGCTCTTGCCGCGTTTGGGCTCAACAGCGGCGCGCAAACGCACGATATGAGCCACATGCAGCACAACGAGCCCAAGCCGGAGCATCCGAAGGTGCCCAGGCTGCCTGCTCTTATCTGCAAGGTAACGGGGACCCTGGGCATCGACGCGGCTTACCAGATGCTTCTGGAGGGGCGGGACACGCTGGACGTTGCGCTGCATGTTTGCACAACGGAGGAGGACGACCCCCAGGATCACTCAACAGGGCTGGGCGGCCTCCCCAACGCGCGCGGCGAAGTGCAGTTGGACGCCTGCTGCTTCCATGGACCGACGCACCGCGCCGCGGCTGTCGCTTCGGTGACCGGCATCCGCAATGCATCCCTCCTGGCCCGCGCACTGATGGACCATACCGGCAATGCCTTGCTGGCCGGCTCCGATGCACAAAGCTTCGCGCAGTCGCAGGGCATTCCCACGCAGGACCTTCTGACCGATCGCACCCGCAAAAACTATGCGCTTTGGCAGCAGGTGCATGCCAGTCCCGATTTGCTCGGAGCCGGCACGTACGACCCTTCCTGGCCTGAGCCGGCGCGGAAAGATCACTTCCTGCCCCGCTCCCAGGGAGACCTCGATTTCCTCGTCACAAAGCTCGAACCGCTCGCTCTCCAGGCCGGTGTGGAACCGGCAAGGACCTGGCGCGCTGCGTTCGACGTCGTCGTACCCGCCGCTGAACCCGTCTACGTCTCCGCGCTCGACAGCAAGGGTGGGATCTCTTCAGCCTGCACCTCCAGTGGCCGCCCCTGGAGAATGCCGGGAGCCGCGAGTGACATCGCCGTAATCGGCGCGGGTTGTTCTCTCGATCCCGAGGTCGGTTCCGCCGGTTCCGCCGGCAATGCCGATGCCAACATCAAGATCGTCGGAGCCCATACGATTATCGAGAACATGCGCATGGGCATGAGCCCGGAAGACGCCGGCATGGATGCCCTGCGGCGTATCGTCCGCTGGTACGGCAACGACATGAATGCCCTGCGGTTCATCGAAATGGTCTACTACGTCCTGCGTAAAGACGGTGCTTACAGCGGCGTTTCCCTGTGGCGCGGCGACAGAACAGGGCATGTTCGCGAGTTCGCCATCGTCGACGGCGTGGGGATGCGGCGTACAGAGGAATGCAAATTCCTGTTCGATGCCAGCCCATTGAACGGCATGGCGAAGGTCGGGTAAGGTACTATGCGGCAGCCGCGTTTTGTTGATAAGAGGTGTTGAGGAATGCTCAAATCGCCGTCCTGTACAGACACCCTGGGTCCGATCCTCCGCTGCCTTGCTTACGCTGTCGTTTTCCTGGGATGGACGCTTCCGGCCTTTGGACAACAACCTCTGCAAACTCTGCTCGTCGGCGTCGACCGCCGCCCGGTGGTCAGCCTCGACGGCGATTGGCATTACCTTGTCGACCAAGCGCCCGCTCGGGATCTTTATACCGATGCGGGCGCAATCAACGATCGCGGCTATGCGTTGAACACGCACCCGAATATTTCAAGCGGCAAGCACAACGAAGAATACGACTTCGCGACTGCTCCCACCCTCAAGGTGCCCGGCGATTGGAACACGCAGGTTGGGCAGCTTTTTAACTACGAGGGCGTGGTTTGGTACGAGAAGGATTTCGTGGCGGAGCCCAAACCCGGCACCCGCACTTTTCTCCATATCGGGGCCGCCAACTACCGTTCGCACGTTTGGGTGAATGGAAAAAGAGTCTGCGATCACGAGGGCGGCTTCACCCCTTTTGACTGCGAAGTCACCGCCGTTCTCCACCCCGGTTCCAACTTTGTCGTCATCGCTGTCGATGCCGCTCGCCTGGTCGACGGCATTCCCTCGGTCGGCTATGACTGGTTCAACTATGGCGGCCTGACTCGCGACGTTTCGCTTGTCACCGTGCCTCAGGCTTTCATCGACGACTACGACGTTCACCTGGAACACGGGCCCGCCTGGCAGCCCGGCAACACGACCCTTTCCGGCTACGTTCACGTTCTCGATGCTCCTGCCGGAACCCCTGTTGCGCTCGACGTTCCCGAAGCCGGGGTCCACATCGCGCTCAAAACCGACGCCGACGGGCGAGCTCCTTTTACCGTCAAGGCCAGCAAACTGGCCCTCTGGTCTCCCCAAACGCCCAAACTTTATAAGGTAGCGTTAGCTTCCGGCTCAGGCGCAGAGCGCGACGGGCTCACCGACGAGATCGGCTTCCGCGATATCCGCGTCGACGGCACACGCATTCTGCTCAATGGCAAGGCCGTCTTCCTCAACGGCGTCAATGTGCATGCGGAAGCACCCCTCGTTGGGGGCCGCGTCGATAACGATGAGGAAGTGGCCACGATCTTCAGGTACCTCAAAGACCTCCACGCCAACTTTGCTCGGTTGTGCCATTATCCCCATGACGAGCGCATGACCCGCGCGGCGGACCGCGACGGCATCATGATCTGGTCTGAGATTCCCAACTGGCAGCACATCTCCTTCGACAAGCCGGAGGTGTATGCCAGGGACCAGGCGATGCTTGGGGAGATGATCCGCCGCGATCGGAACAAGGCTTCCGTCATTCTTTGGTCCGTCTCGAATGAAACCGGCAACAACCCGACCCGCACGAAGTTCCTTACCGACCTGGCGAACGAAGCCCGCAGGTTCGACCCCACGCGCCTCATCACCTCCGCGCTGAACTCCGAGCACATCGAAGGCAGCACTGCCACCCTGAACGATCCTTTGACCGACGCGCTCGATGTGGTGGGCGTTAACGAGTACATCGGCTGGTACACCGGCGCACCCGAAGATGCCGACGCCATCCGCTGGGTGCTCCCCGAAAAGCCCGTCATCATGAGCGAGTTCGGCGCGGAAGCCAAATACGGCAACCACGGCCCCATCACGGATCGCTGGACCGAGGAGCAGCAGGCCAGCGTTTATAAGCATCAGCTGGCCATGTTCGCCCACATTCCTCAGCTCCGGGGCATCACCCCGTGGATCCTTTTCGACTTTCGCTCCACCACGCGCAACATCCCCAAACTCCAGGACGGCTACAACCGCAAGGGGCTGTTGTCTGAAAACGGCAGTAAAAAGCAGGCATTTTTTATTTTGCAGGATGCTTACAAGCGCAATGCCGTCGGAAAGGCTGAGTAACTGACACCAGAGCATTCCGCTGAGGCTGCCCTCTACCGAGGGCAACAATAAGAACGCGGTCAGGCTGCCGCTGGGATATACTTCTCCAAGCCGAGCTCATCATCCGAAGTCATTCCTCGTCCAAAAGGTTTTCCGAGCGCATGGTAGATACGGGTCCTTGAGTAAAAGCTCTTAGAGAATTGCTTGAAAAGCGGGAGTAGTTCAGTGGCAGAACGTCAGCTTCCCAAGCTGAATGTCGCCGGTTCGATCCCGGTCTCCCGCTCCA
>CAXTKZ010000115.1:0-9076 GCA_964244985.1 uncultured Acidobacteriaceae bacterium | reverse complement strand
AGGGTGCCGATGCCGCGCACCTGCCGCACCATGGGCCCGCGCTTGACGGTGTCGGTCCAGACGGTGCTGCGGTCCACGCTGGGCGCAGCGGGTTTGAGTCGGGCTACGGCGAAGCCTGCTCCGGAAAGCAGAAGAAGCGCGACGAGGGCTAGCACCAAGCGCCGGCGGGTTTGTTTGCGTTTCAGATCGGGGCGTGCGATGTCCATGCTGCCCAACCTATACGCAAGCCGAATGCCAAAGTTCTGAACCGCTTAAATGATTGATTGCATTGAACAATGAAGATCGGCCGGATCACGGGAACTGTCCGGAAGTGGACACTCTGTCCAATACTGGACAAAACGGCCTAGCTCTCGACAGAAGGAGGGCCCTTACAAATGGACGCAGTTAGTTGGTTTCGGACGCCCTATGCAGGGAACTCCGCCCAACATGCCCGATGAGTAGGCTTTTGACTGACGAATGGCAAAAGTAAGGGCAAGGCTCGCTGTATTCGCCCACGACCGCTACCCGTGCGCCAGCTTGGCCGGCTCCCAGCTTTAGCCTCACCGCCGTGCTTAGGCTCGTTCTCTGTGCATCTACGGCTCTGCTTGCCGTGTTGTACGTGGTTCTCCTGCAAGTGTTGCCGTCTGCTGAGTCGGACCGACCAGTTGCGATGAATCACCTGTCGCATGGCTTTTCCATGCAGGGCTGACAGGTGCACTAACTACTATCCGCGACAACTGTTGTTTGGGCACCGGCAATAATATCGGTAAATGATGTGCGTCTGGACACTTGCCCAGCGTGCCGCAGCGGCTTCTTTGCTACACCTGGCGTGCAACTTGCAGAGAGCCGCAGCTGGCAATGAGGCTGATCGTTCCGGGGAGATGATTACCAGTGGGATGTATGGCAAACGGCGGTTGCGGACAGCTGGCCCTTACGCTGGATCCCGCACCGGCTTTGGTTCAGCGCTGAGGCAAAGAAAGGAGCGCGGCTTGTTAGCTATGCTGCCCTCCGTTGCTCGCTGAAACGTGTTTGTCATTGAATTTTGATTGGAATATTCAGAGTTGCAGTTGTGCTTCCGCTGGTTCCCGTCACTACGGCGGTAATGCCTTTGATTGGAGTTACCTGAATACCGCACCCCAGCGTACCGAGTAGGGCAGCTGCTGTTAGGATCAGCAATCCAAAACGTCGACGCGTCGGGACCAGAACTAGAAATCCTGAGCAAAGAATCAACCCTGCCTTGCCAAGGCGGAGCTGCATGGACTTGGGTCCAGCGCTCCTTCCCAGATCACCAGTGCTTGCGGTGGAAGTAGTCGTGCTGATTGTTACTGTTGCATTTGCGGATGTGCCTGCGGGCAACACTACCGAGGGCGGCACGGTGCACTGGTAAAGGACTGTCTCGGCAGCTGGGCTCAAAGAGCAGCTCAGTTTAACAACTCCGGCAAAGCCGCCGGTAGAACTTATGGCCACGGTTCCGCTTGTTTGTGCCTGTGCAGCTGCAATGGCCATTCCTCCCATAGGCCCGGTCAGGGTAAAAGCACTACCTGAACCACCGGTTACGGTAACGGCGGTGCCTGCGGTGGAGCTGGCATAATTCATATCGCCCGGGTACGTGGCCGTCAGAGTATTCGAGCCGGAAGTCAGCGCCGAGCCTTTTACCTGAAAGGTTTCGATCAGCTCGACTGAGTTGATTTTCGTGAAAACGCGGTGAACGCTCCCTGGGAAGGATGTGCCATTCGCATTTAGAGTGATGCCACCGGAGGGGTAATCTCCCGTGCTGTCGGTCATGAGCGTCACTGTGACCGTTTCGGTCGCGGAGGCGTCCAAACTTGCGGACCCCGGGCTAACCGTAAGTGTAGTCGGTCCCTTGATAATCGTGACGGCCGTTGAGCCTGCCGTTGAACTTGGCTTGTAGCTGCTGTCGCCGTCGTAGGTCGCGCTCAGTTGATATGTACCGGGAGCGACTTGGGCCAAGGGAAATGCTGCTCGGCCCGCGCTGTTTAAGACTTGTCCGCTGGGACCTCCCGGCGAGCTGAACGGGGTGCTGTTGTTGCGCAGAGTGACCTGTCCCGTGGCGGGCCCATGAAAATCGCCGGATGCGCTGGTGGGCTGAACGTAGGCAAATCCAAAGGAACCGTAAGGGAAGGTGCTGCCCAAGGCTTGCGAGGTGTTTACATCCGCGACTCGGAGCAAGAGCTGAAGGGAGCTCGGCTCCGAATTGACAGTTATCTCAATAGGGCCAGAGGTGCTGGGCGAGTGCGTAGCATCTCCGGGATAGTAGGCTTGGAGATCGTAAGTTCCGCCCGGGATTTTTTGGGTAGTGGTTGAGCCCGCGCCGTTCACCAAGGCGACGTTTTCTGCAACAGCGCTAAAAAGCTGGTTTGGGGCATTCTGATCCGCAACGGCGGTGACTGAAGCGGTGCCAGTCGCCGTCGTTCCCGGAGCCGTCACAGTGACGGAGAGGTTCACTGGGTCGCCGTGCACAATGCTGACCAGCGTTGAACCGCCATCAACCAGCAGGGAAGTGTTGGTTGCTTCGAAAGAAGCACTGGGCCATGCAGCGATCAATTGGCTTAGATCAAGGCTTCCCATGCCGGTGGTCAGGTCGTAGCCGGGCGCGGCGTCATAGCCGGTTAAGAAGCCGTTGCCGCCGCAGTTTAGCGAATCCGCCGTGCACGGAACCGAAGTGTTGCCGGCAGTAACGTCATGAAAGATGGAGTTCGCGGTGCTGCCCGCGTACAGGTTGTACAGCGTATTGTTGACGATACCCAGACGGCTGCCGCCGAGCGACTCAGACAAGACAGCAAGCATGCCGGCTGCGGCGGAAGCAGCCGCGCCCGTCCCGCCCGCGCCTTCTACGGAGAAGGTTCCGTCTGGACCCGGCGCACAATCAGTGAACGTGGAACTGCTTTGCGCTATTGCGTTGTCCGAGCAGATCGCCCACACGACAGGATATTGCCGTCCATCCCCGGCGAACAGGGCAATGTCGGGCAGGTATCGTGCGGCCGGGAAAACATCGGACGGAGTGCCGGGAGCCAGGCCGGACTGGTAGGGCGGTACAGGATAACCGGAGTACGCCAGGCAGTTGCCGGAAGCGGGGTCAACACCGCCAGTGCACGAAATCGTGGAACTGATGCCTCCACCTCCGGCTGTGATCAGCGTCGTCGGACCCGCGCCGAAATCGTAAGTGCCGGCTGTGTTCGAGGCGGCAACGCCAGGAGGATTGTCGGTGATGGCGTCATTCCACGGGTTCTCCGGTATGAACCCATTGACCGCGGCTTGCGTAGGTGCGCTGGTCCCGATGTTGCTGTCCACGAAAGTGCCGAAGCCCTGAGCCAGCACATCCAGATCCGTGCCACCGACTGCCAGGTCGTAGGCTGGCGAGGCGAGCCCGTTGACCGCAAGGCCGCCGGTTGCTGAACTCTCATCACTCTCGTCGCATCCTGCCGATCCGGTATCACCCGCGGCGACCACCACCGAGATGCCTTGCGCCGCGGCCTGCTGCCAAAGCTCGTTGATTTCCGCGTTGCCGGAGTCACCCAAAACGTACTCGCAGCGTGCATAGCTCACGCTCAGGATGGACACGAGATTGTCCTCAATCGCCCGAGCGATCGCGTCGGTCAGCCCGTCATCCAGGATGTCGCTTTTGCTTGAATACACGTAAAGTTGCGCTCCAGGAGCAAGCGCAGATGCGATCTCCGCGCCGATCAGCGTGATCTGCCCGTCGTGCTGGTTCTCGACACCGGGATCGACACCATCCTTAACAACATTCGGCTGCATGGGCGAGGTTTCGTTCAGGAACAGCCTGCGGTAGTTCAGGTAGTCGGCCACGGCAAGATCGGAGTAGCCGGCGATCCCGATGTTGACGCCAGCCCCCGTCCACTTCGAACCACCCTTAAAGTTTTTGTTCAGCGGATTGGGCGAGTCATACAACGTCGCGGCATCGGCCGGCGTGAGATAGAGAGTATGGTCGGTCGCGTTCACAAAGGAGGGTGCTGCCCCGCTGACCGTACTGCGCCGCGCTTGCGTGGAGCCGCGCAAAGCACCTTGCGGTATGGCGCGAAAATTGTTCATCAACGAAACGCCCTTGATCACCGGTGCCAGCGCGGCCGGGATCATCGGATCCCTGGAATTGGCGAAATGCTGAACGCCTTCCACTGTGTAGGTGTGCATGCCGGCGTGAAATGCCCGCTCGACATTCCCGACCGCACCGGAAAATTCGACAAAGTTCTTGGCCACCGCCACGCGCTCAACTTTGAAACCTTGGCGCGTGAGCCAGCGTTTAACCTGCTCTAAATCCTGGTCCGCAACGCCGAATGCCGCTCCGTACCCTTGCGGCGTCAGCCATTGATGATAGCGGGGCGAGTGTGGGTCTTGCACATTGCCTAAAAACTCGCGCAGCCTCCTGTCCCCCTCTGGCCCTCGGCTCAGCACCAATCGCATCTTGCCCGTCGGCACACCGGAGGCGACACGGCCTCCATCGAAGCGCTGCCGCGCGGGCGCATGTGTGTTGCCCGCAAGTGGAACGAGAACGGCATCATCGACAACTGCCGTCACACGGGGAGCCGCCTGCGGCAGCTCCGGTCGGCTGCGAGGCATTTGCGCATGAGTTGAAAAACTAAGACCGAACATCGCAAATGCGGCAAACAGGCACCTGAAATCAGCCAGCGCGGTTACAAAAAGTTGTTGAACCTGCGCCAAGGCGGTGCGGGGGGCTTCTGAAAACGTGCGGATATGCTTCGGCCTCATGTCGCTCTTAATAACGGCAGAAATGAGACTTTCCTTCAGGCCCGTTTCGAAATGTTTTTACTTTCGTAACATGACTGCGGCATTCATCGCGTGTGAATGGGAGTTGCCCCGCTTGAAGATCGAGACGCGGCTCTGCGACCGAGAACCTCCGTCCGCATCTATATTGGAGCAGGGATAAGAATGAGACTCAGGGCGATACTCGCGATGCTGGTGGCGGCGCTGCTGCTTTCAGTGTCGTGCTCCGTCTTAGAGTGTGAAATGGCCTGTGGTCTACAGGCGTCCGGGATGAGCTGTCACCATTCCAGTGCCAGCCCCGTAGCCGGCGCAGAGATGATCGGCATGCAGCACAGCCCCGTAGCTGCGAAAGCTGTACCGCCCGCGGTTCAAAGTGCATATGCAACTTCCTGTACCCATGCGGGTTGCAGGCAGCCGTCGCAGCTGCTTGCAGCCAACTGGCATCAGGCCGCGATCCAGGCGGTTTCCGCTGAGCAAGCCTCGATAGATTCCGTGCTGTTTGCTTCACCGGTGATCAAACCCGTGCAGCTTGGCCGTTTTAAGTCGCCGCCCCCACACGCGCCGCCCCTCGCTTTGCTTCAAACCATTCTTCGCGTCTAGCCAGGCGATCTACCCCGACAAACTCCTGAATGTTCAGCGGTGTGCGTCGCCTTGCTTCCGTTCGCCTGAGGCTCAAGGCAGGCCACCCATGCAGTGAAAGGACGCGACCCATGGCGCTTCCATGGCTCCAAGCTGCGACCGTTGTGTCGGACCCTGGGCCAAGCCGGTCCAAAGCTACGAAAGGTTTCTCCCATGCCCACCCGCAGGAATTTTATGCATGGCACCGCCGCTTTGAGCGCGGCCCTGTTTTCTGCCGATCAAGCCGCCGCTTCCACCACCGCCCGCCCCGGCACTTTCACAACTCAGGTCGCTGCCCATGGGGGTTACCTGGGCGTCAGCAGCGGCTCGCTTTCCCGCGTTGAGACTCGCACTGGACCGGCGGCAACCACGCCCGTCGTCACGACCGATATCGGCGACCTGCCGTATGAAATGGAAGGAGACGTTAAGGTTTTCCGGCTCACGGCGCACGTCTTTAAGCAGCAAATCGCTCCCCAAAAAACCATCGATGTATGGGGGTACAACGGCAGTGCCCCCGGCCCGACGATCCAGGTGACACAGGGCGACAAGGTCCGCGTGATCTTCAGGAATGAGCTGCCGGAGTCGACCTCCATGCACTGGCACGGCTTCGAAGACCGGATCGGCGACGATGGCATGCCCGGCATCAGCCAGGCCCCGGTCAAGCCCGGCGAGACGTTCATTTACAACTTCGATATCAAGCAGGAAGGCACCTACTTCTACCACTCGCACATGGCTATGCAGGAGATGGCCGGAATGCTGGGAGCATTCATCATGCACCCCAAAGTGCCCTACCGCCCACATTGCGATAAGGACTTTGTGCTGCATTTGCAGGCGTACTGGGTGCTGCCGAATAGCACCACGCCCAATACCATGAACATGGAGTTCAACTGGCTTCTGCTGAATGGCAAAGCCGGGCCGATGGCTACGCCACTCATCGTGCGGCAGGGCGACCGGGTGCGCCTCCGCTTCGTAAATCTGAGCATGGACCACCACCCCATGCACCTCCATGGTCATACCTTTTATGTAACCGGAACCGAAGGCGGGCGCATCCCGGAGGCAGCCTGGTGGCCCGGCAATACCGTGCTGGTCGGCGTTGCGCAATCGCGCACAGTGGAGTTTGTCGCCGACAACCCCGGCGACTGGATGGTGCACTGCCACCTGCCGCACCACATGATGAACAGCATGGCCAATCAGGCCGGTCCCATGACCCGCACCGCAGGCTCCTCGGGCGGCAAAGGGCCGCGCAGCGACGGCAGCCAAGGCCGCATGGTGGGCTTGGGCGAGCAGATGAGCATGGGCGATATGCCTGGTATGGACATGAATATGGAGAGCAAGTCCGGCACTCCGAACACCTCCTCCCACACGGCTGTTCCTTCCGCGGCCTTGAGCGCCGGTGCGCAGGCTGCCGCACCGGACGGCGTGCTTGCCGACACGAGCCTCGATGCAGGCATGGACGGCCTGATGGCCGAGCAGATGGGCAGCTACCCGCGCCTGAGTGCCGAGCAAAGGCGCGACCTGAACGCCTTTGATATGAGCGCCGGAAGCATGAAGCAGCAGCTCGATGAGAATGCGCCGGATGCCGGCAACGTGCCGAACTTTCCGCAGGACTCGTACATGGAAGGCCCCATGATGAACCAGGACAAGCTCGTGGACAAGCCCGAAAATTGGGGTCTGCGCCCCGGCTGGAGCCGTTTTATGCAAGGCATGATGACTTTTGTCCGTGTGCTGCCGCCAGAGCAGTATCAGCAGGTGGTTGCGGCGATGGAAAAGGCCAATCGGCCCGGCGATCCTTACGCCTCGCTGTACGCTGCCCCGGGCGGACCATCGCGCGTGTAAGCGCGTCAGCAAACAGGAATGGGAAGCCGCACCGCGACCTGGAGAGATACAGATGAAGACAGCAACTTTAGCGGTCGGCCTCCTGCTGAGCGCAACCGCCGTTACCCTCGCGGCCCAGCAGTCCATGCCCGGCATGAACATGCCGCCGCAGCCGGCAGTACCGAAAGCCGACCCTCAGCAGCCATCCATGCCCGACATGGACATGGGACAGCACGGGCCTACTGGCTCACCCGCAAAGCCGACCAAGCCGAACCGGAATGCCAAGCCGCCTGAAACCATGCCCAAAGATATCCACAGCATGGGCCGGGACATAGGCGACAGAAAAGCGCAGGGAAACGCCGCCTCGGAAGAGAATTCAGTAAAGCAGCAAGCCGGACAAACCGGCAAGAAGCCCGACGACACAAGCGACCGGCAGTCCATCGAGGTGCCGATCCAAGAATTGCAGGAGCCGGAGGCGATCGACATACGCACGGGCGGCGACCTGCCCACGCCGGAGCTGCTCGGCGAAATTGTGAAGCGCCCGCCCGTGACCGTGGAGCAGTTTGTGGCGATGGCCGACAAAGCAAACCCGACGCTCGCGCAGGCCGGGCGCAACGTAGACCGATCGAGGGAGCAAGCGCGCCAGGTGGGCCTGCCCCCCAACCCGAGCGTCGGCTACATCGGCGACCAGATTCGCGGCGGCAGCTACGGCGGCGGTGAACAGGGCGCTTTTATCCTCCAGGAGTTCGTGCTGGGGCACAAACTCGCGCTGCGGCGAAATATCTACCTCGCGGAAGGCCGCGCGAACGAATACGCGCGTGAGGTGCAGCGCGCCCGCGTCCACAATGATGTCGCCCGGGCATTCTTCGATGCGCTGGCCGCGCAGCAGTCGGTGGCAATCCACGACCGACTGCTAAGGATCGCGCTCGACGAGGCAACCAACACGCACGAGCTCGCCCGGATCGGGCAGGCAGATGCGGCGGCCATTCTAACGGCAGAGGTCGGTGCGGAACAGGCGCAGGTGGATTTCGTCACGGCTCAGCGTACTTTTCTGGCTGCCTTTGCGCAGTTGGCGGCGCTTGCGGGGCAAACCAATATGGAGCCGCAGCCATTGCAAGGAGCGCTAACAGCGCCTCCGGAGGTGGACGCCGAAACCGAGGTCGCGACCGATATGCGCGACAGCCCGTTGGTCAAGCAAGCGCAGGCGGCCAGGGGCATCGCCGAAGCACAGCTCAAAGACGCGAAGCGGGAAGCGGTCCCCAACCTGACGGTGCAGGCTGGGGAATGGTACTCCGGCGAGTACCTCGGTGCGGGCACTCGCGCCGCCGGCCCGGAAAGCTATGTGACAGCGAGCGTGCAGCTGCCGTTGTGGAACCGCAACCAGGGCAATGTCCGGGCCGCCGAAGCACTGGCGGACCGCGCGCAAAAAGAGGTCGCGCGCACAACGCTCTGGACGCGCCACGAGGCCGAACCATTCGCACAGCAGTACCAGACGGCCCGCTTTACAGCGGAGCGCTACCGGACGGAAATGCTGCCCCGCGCGCGCCGCGCGTACCAGCTCCAGGTGACGAAATATCAGCAGATGTCGCTCGAGTACCCGGCGGTGCTTACAGCCCAGCACATGCTCTTCACCCTCCAGCTTGGCTATACGGAAGCGCTTCATCAGGAGTGGCAAGCAGCGATCGCGCTCCAAAACTATGCCCTGATGAACGGCCTGGACGCGCCGGTGGGCGTGGGGAGCGATGCAACGACGATCAACCTGCCCACCGCACCGGGGCCGAACCAGTAACATTGGTCTTCGACGATTCCACGCCGTATGCGGTAGCTTCAGCTGCATAGCAACAGCACCGAAGTAAACTCATGATTCGATTGGTTGCCCGGAGGGGGACTTGAACCCCCACGA
>CAXTKZ010000114.1:8472-9175 GCA_964244985.1 uncultured Acidobacteriaceae bacterium | reverse complement strand
CGCCGCTGAAGTCCACCCACAGCACCCCGGAGCGGTTGTAATGCGCGAGCGCGACATCGGGCTTGCCGTCGCCGTTGATGTCGGCGAACGCGCCGCCTTCTGTGTCGAAAGAGTCAGTGATGCGCTGCCCGGTCCACATCGCTCCGGCAGCGGTTGCCTTCGGGCTGGGGTTCTTATACCACCACAGCCCATTGGCGATCCAGCCCGCGGTCACCAGATCCGGGTTGCCGTCATGGTCGACGTCCACGATCCACTCGCCGCAGTCGGACACGAACTCGTTGTGCACACCCACCGTACGGAACTGGTGCTGCTGCCATGCGCCGCCCGCCGGGCCGGGATTCTTATACCAATACGCACCACTCAGGATGTCCGGGTTGCCGTCGCCGTCCATATCGAGGATCGAAATGCCCTCGGCGTGGTCTGTGCCGAGCCGGTGCGCGAGGAAGGCCATGCGCGGGGCACCGCCCGGACCCGCGCCGGGGTGCTGCATGCGGAACTCCTTGGCATGGGCGGGGTCCTGGGCGTGGGCGGCGAGGGGCAGCAGGGAGAGCAGCAGTGGGGCAAACTGTCTTTTCAGCATCGGATTATTATCTCCAGCAAGCGTTCTTTAGAACTTGTCTGATTCGCTACCCCGAACTAAGTACCGGGTCATCCTGAACGCAGTGAAGGACCTGCTTTTTGCCTGCGTCCACTGGTGAAAGCA
>CAXTKZ010000114.1:0-8462 GCA_964244985.1 uncultured Acidobacteriaceae bacterium | reverse complement strand
GAGGGGCAGCAGGGAGAGCAGCAGTGGGGCAAACTGTTTGTTCAGCATGAGGTCATGTCTCCGGCGTTTGCTGTTCGTGACGGGTCTGAATTGTCGGGTCATCCAGAGGAGCGCAGCGACGAAGGATCTGTTTTCAACTTCGCGATTGCGTTTGCGCAACGGCAGACAGCAGATCCTTCGCTTCGCTCTGGATGACCCCTCCTTAGAGTGGAGCCACCTATAGTGAATATCCAGCGGCACCTACGCCAGCTCCATCGTCTCCGGATTCCAGTGCACCACCGCGTTTTTCTCCACGCTCAGGTTGCTCAACAACGCGGCCCCAGCGGCGCGGAAGCCGAACGTTGCGTCCTCCACGGGCTGCTGACGGGTGCGGACGGAGTTGAAGAAATTGCGGAAGTGGTCGTAGTTGTCGTAATAGCCTTCGCCCGCGGCGAAGCTTTCCACGTCGAGGGTCGGGGGTCCGTCGGGGTGGCGGGTCGGGTACTTTTGCTTGTACTGGGCCAGGTACTGCTTCTGCATCGCGTCGGCAAAGGTGGACACGGTATAGCCGGGTTCAGTTTCGCGCGGGGTACGGCGCACGGTGACGCTCTTCGTCCTGCCATCGATCTGCATGGTGCCTTCAGAGCCGGTAAACAGGAAGCCTTCGCTTTCCTCGCCGCCATCCACGAAGTTGACCTGCAAGCTCAGGTTGAAGCCCTGGGGGTAATCGAACAAGGCCAGCAGCACATCGTCCGCGTCGCGGCCGTCTTTCCAGTAGCGCAGACCGCCCGTAGCCATGGCGCGCGTGGGGCCATGCGCCCCGGTGATGAAGTGCGTGCCGCTGAACAGGTGCACAAACAGGTCGCCCGCCACGCCCGAGCCGTAATCCTTCCACTTGCGCCATTGAAAAAAGCGCTCGGGGTTCCACGGAATGTGCGGCGCGCTGCCCTCAAACCGCTCCCAATCGCAGGTTTGGAGGGAAGCGTCGAGCGGGATCGAGTAGTTCCATGCACCCTCGGACGAGTTGCGGTCCCAGTGCGCGGAAACCATGTTGAGCTTGCCGATCGCGCCCGAGGCCAACAACTCCTTAGCTTTTGCATACACGACTGAACTGACGCGCTGCGAGCCGACCTGCAGAATGCGGTTATTCGCTTTCGCGGCTTGAATAATCGCGGGCCCGTCGGGGTAGAGGTGGATCATCGGCTTTTCGAGATACACGTCCTTGCCGGCGGCCATGGCATCGACCGCGGCCTGCTTGTGCCAGTGGTCGGGCGCGGCGATCAGCACCGCATCCACATCGGGCCGGGCGAGGATTTCACGGTAGTCGCGAGTGGTGAAGATGTCCGGGCCGTACACCTCCTTGATGTGGGTAAGGCGTCCGTCGTAGCAGTCGGCAGCGGCGACCAGCTTGACGCCGGGCACCTGAGTGGCAAATTTCGTGTCGGTCTGGCCCTGGATACCTGCGCCGATCAGCGCGAGTTGGATGGTGTCGTTCGCGGAGCGCGGTTTGGGCGCGGGCGTTTGCGCCTCTAAAACGTGAAAACGAGTGCCGGCGGCGGCAAAGGCGGCCGTCTTCGCCGCACCCTGAAGAAAAGCTCTACGGTCAGGCATTCTGGTCCTTTTCGCGGCGCGTTGGTAGGCATTCATGCCGCGATAAGAACGGTAGGCCATGGGAGCGGGCTTGTCCAGTACAGCCTCAAAGGTCCTCGATGTCGGCACCCGGGTAAGCTCCCCACTTTTCAAACTGTTCCTCTATCGAGCGGCCGAAGTCAGAATGAGAAATGCGCCTGATGTTCCAGGCGAAATTCAAGTGGTGGTACGCGTGCAGAAGTCCTACCTGAAAATGCCCTTCCACGAGTGTTCCTTCAGCCGCTCTGCGCTCAAGCTCCTGCAGTTCCTCAATGGCCTCAGCTAAATTGCTGCGAACGAGCTCGCGGTTGAAGGGTTTTCTTCGTGTCATCGGTACCTGCCGATTAGAACTCTTTTCAGCTTACGTTTGGAGCCCGGCACATTCATTAATTTGAAAGCAGGTTGAGGTTTTCGGGCGTGTCCACATCGGCGGCAGCTTGCGGCATAGGCACCGTCGCAACACCGGGACCTTGGAGCAGCGCGCGTGCGCCCTGGTCGCCCTCCGCTTTGGCCAGCGACGAAAAGTATCGGCGGTCGAAAACAGCGGGCACCCCTCGATGCCCGTTGTAGAACGCCGCGGAGATGCCGCCGGAGCTCGGCTCCGCGAGCAGCGCTTGGTAGTCGGCTGCCTCCAGCAGCGGCTGGTCGCAGACCATCAGTAAGACGCGCTCCGGTTGGGCAGGCAACACCGCCGCCATCACCAGCCGCAGCGACGAGCCCATACCTTCCGCAGGACTCGGGTTTTCAACGGGAGTGACCGCAGGCAGCCCAGCCAGTGCTTCCCGAACGGCAGGCAGCCCCGGCGGTACGACCACCCACACCCAGGCCGCGCCCGCTTCGGATGCCAGCCGAGCTGTCCGGCGTATCAACGGCTCGCCCCGGTACAGAAGCAGCTGCTTGGGCTGACCCAGCCGCGAGGATGCCCCGGCAGCCAGCACCACAGCCGCAAAGGGACTCATGCGGGAAGCCGCGCGATGTGCACCTCGCGCCCGGCCTGCGTGGCCAGCAGCTCCGCTGCAATGGCCAGCGCAATGGTCGCCGGGTCACGCGTCCCAAGGTTGAGCCCCACCGGCGAGCGCAGCTTTCCCCAGCACTGCTCCGGCGTCCACCCGAGCGTGGGGGCAATCTCATCCACCAGCCGTGCTGTGCGATGGCGCGGACCCAATATGCCCAGATAGCGCAACCCCACAGGCAAAAGCGCCCGCAGCAGCGCCCGATCCTGCTCGTAGGAGTGCGTCATCAGCACGGCATACTCCCCCGGTGCCGCGCCGGGCTGTACTTCAGCGATGGCGGCCTGCTCGGGCGAGCCCCCATGCACGACGCAGGTTGCACCTACCGCAGGGTCGCTGTATTGAAGCGGAACAAGCCGGACTCCTTCAGGAAACCGCTCCGGGAGCAGCAAATATCGTCTGCCGTCGGCCACCGCCACGCGCCAGCCAATCTCGTCCGCAAACCGTGCCAGAGGTTGAGAGTCTTCGCCGGCACCGTAGATCAGAAGGCGTGGCGGCGGCTCCATGCGCTCGGTCCATGTCTCCGGCGTCTCTTTTTCCAGTTCACGCGAAACCGTGCTGCCGACCTGTCCCCAAAGCCGGTGCACGATCACCGAAGCCTGCCCCCGTTCACGCGCGGCGGCCAGCGCGTCGAGCACGGTGTGCGGCTCCCGCTCCAGCAACAGCGTAATGGTGCCGCCACAGCCCAGGCCGTAATCCGTGCCGCTCCCGTCCTCGTCGAACGAGCTGTCGTATACCTCCACGGCAGGGCCGTTGCGGGTCAGCCACCAGGCTTTCCGGCTTACCGCGGCCTCCAGGCAGCCGCCGGAGATCGTCCCCGCGCGTTCGCCGCCGGAGGTGACGAGCATGCGTGCGCCCGGTTTGCGATAGGACGACCGCTCGACATGGACAACAGTCGCGAGGCATACCTCGTCACCGCGTGCGCGGGCACGCCGCCACAGAGCCAGGATTTGGGAGGTTTCGTTCACGAGCTTGCTGTATAGATGTATGGGAATGCCGCAAGTCGCTGGGCTTTTCCATGTATACTGACGGTTGTCCCAAAGCAGTTCTATCCCAGCAGGAAACCTATGCCTAAACTGAAAACGCACAAGGGCGCAGCAAAGCGCTTCAAAAAGACCGGCACCGGTAAAATCAAGCGCGGCCAGTCGAAGATGCGGCACATCCTGACGTCGAAGCAAACAAAAACCAAGCGCAAGCTCGCGCACACCGCGCTGGTTTCGGATGCCGACTACGCCAAGGTCGCCCGCATGATCCCCTACGCCTGAGTTTTTGCTCGAAAGAGCACAGGCGAGAAGCGTGTGAAGAGGTCCACCTACCTCCAGCCGCTGTATTTTTGTGAACCATAAAAAGGAGCTACACCATGCCACGCGTCAAACGTGGAACCAAACGCAACGACCGCCGCAAAAAGATCCTGAAGCGAGCGAGCGGTTATTTCCTTACAAAATCGAAGCTCTACCAGGCGGCACAGGAAGCCGTCGAGCGCGGCCTTAAGTTCGCCTACAGCGGACGCAAGCAGAAGAAGCGTCAGTACCGCTCGCTGTGGATTGTACGCATCAACGCCGCCGCCAAAATCAACGGCATCTCGTACTCGCAATTCATGAACGGCCTGAAAAAAGCGGGGATCGAGTTGGACCGCAAGGTGCTGGCCGACCTGGCCGTCCATGATGCTCCGGGCTTTGCAGCACTTGTGGGGCAAGCAAAAAGCGCACTCAACGTGCCCGCGATACAGGCTGCCGCCTAGTTTCGTTCCTTTTCAACAAAGCGCGCCTTCGCCGGCGCGCTTTTCCCTGTCCATGCCCTCAAGCTTGCCTGCACAACAACTCTCCCTTGTCCGGCATCCCTCCTGAGAACAGGAGACAATCATGGCCAACGACGATCCATCCATCAAGCGGCTGATCGCGGTGATGCGGGACAGCGCGCGCGGCTTCGCCGACATCGGGGAGCACATCGAGAACACCGAGCAGCGCTCGTTTTTTATGAGCGAATCAAAGGTGCGTGCCGGCTATGCCGACGAGCTTGAACACACGGTAAACCGGGTGACCGACGCCGATGTACACGAAACCGGCACGGCGGCGGGCGCGGTGCATCGGGTGTGGGGCGACCTGAAAGCGCGGCTCGGCGGCGGCGACCATACGCTGCTTGAAACCGCGGAGCAGGGCGAGGATATCGCGACCAAGGCTTATAACAATGCCCTGGGCGATCAGGCTGTGTCCGACACGCTGCGCGCACTCATCGGGCAGCAGGCCGAGCATGTGCGGCAGTCCCATTCCATCATCAAGGGTTTCCGCAACGCGACCAGTTAACAACCCGTCGCGGACCATGGACAATAAAGATCATGGTCCGCGCATACAACGGCAAACACCCGGTCATCCATGAGAGCTGCTACATCGACCCGTCCGCCCAGGTCATCGGCGATGTGGTTTTGGGTGCGCAGGCAAGCGTTTGGATGAACGCGGTGGTTCGCGGCGATGTCCACTCCATCCGCATCGGCGCGCGGTCGAATGTGCAGGATTGCGCTGTGCTCCACGGCATGCGACATCTTTACCCGGTGCATGTGGGCGAGGGTGTGTCCATCGGCCACAACGCAACGGTCCACGGCTGCGTGGTTGAGGATAATTGCCTCATCGGCATCGGCGCGCGTGTGCTGAACAATGCGCGCATCGGGGAGGGATCGATCGTCGCGGCGGGCGCGGTCATTCCTGAAGGTTTGGTAATTCCGCCGCGCTCGTTGGTTGCGGGGGTACCGGGGCGCATTCGGCGCGAGGTGCTCGATGAGGATTACGAGCTGATTCGGATGTATGCGCGCAACTACCTGGACTATACGGCGCAACACAAGCGTGAGCCGATCTAAACCCCGGCGTTCACGTTGTCGCGGTGCGTGGCCCATACGCCCCAAATGATGCAGATGGGGTGGAGCACGATCAGTGCCATGCCCGCGGTCAGAATGCCGAGCACAAGGTAAAGGGCACCCATGATAATGGCACCGAGAACCGTGCTGTAGATCATCCCCAAAGGTCCGAGAAACGCGGTAAGCACCAGGGACAGGATGACGCTTTTGCGACTGTTCATACGTGTGGGCGTCTCCAGGCCGCCAGGTAAAGGAGATGAATACGCACATGGCGGGGTTGCCGGTTCAATCTGCGTTCGCGGGAGCGCTGCTAAACTGAGCCTCGATGAGTACGCTGAAAGCAGTCCGCGGCACGCGCGACCTGCTGCCCCCCGAAACCGAGTTGTGGAACCGCGTGGAAGCCGGGGCGCGGCGCGTGTTCGCGCGCTACAACTTCGGCGAAATTCGCACGCCTGTTTTCGAGGACACGCAGCTGTTCGCGCGCGGCATCGGTGAGGAAACCGATGTGGTCTCGAAAGAGATGTACACGTGGGAAGATCGTGCGCGGGCGGCGAGCGAGAAAGCGCAGTCGCTCACCCTGCGCCCCGAGAACACTGCCGGGGTGGTGCGTGCGTACATCGAGCACAAGCTGGGCGAAACGGGGCTGCTGCAAAAGCTTTACTACATCGGCCCGCAGTTCCGGCGCGAGCGCCCACAAAAGGGGCGCTACCGGCAGTTTTTCCAGATCGGCGCGGAGGTGATCGGGCCGCCATCGGCGGGCTCCGAGTCCCCCCTGCGCGATGCCGAAGTGCTCGAGATGCTGGCCTCGTTTCTGGACGAGGTGGGGGTGACCGGCTGGAAGCTCGCAATCAACTCCGTGGGCTCGGCGGCAGACCGGCCCCGGTATGTGGCGGCGCTGCGCGAGGCTTTGCGCCCCGTCGCGCTGGGGATGTGCGAGAACTGCCGACGGCGGGCGGAGACCAACCCCCTGCGTGTGCTTGATTGCAAGGTACCCGAGGACCAGGCGACCATCGACGCGCTGCCTAAAATCGCGGATTACCTGGACGAACCCTCGGCGGCCCACTTCGCCCAGGTACGGGCGGCGCTCGATGCTTGCGGGGTGCGGTATGAGGTGAACCCACGCCTGGTACGGGGCCTGGATTACTACACGCGCACGACGTTTGAGTTCACCCATGACGCGGGGCTGGGCACGCAAAACGCGCTGCTCGGGGGCGGACGGTACGACGGCCTGTCGGAGATGCTGGGCGGCCCGCGCGCGCCGGGGATTGGGTTCGCCATCGGCGCGGACCGGCTGGTGTTGACGCTTCAGTCGCAGGCTGGGGCGGAAACTGCAACCAAGGCCGATGTGTTTATCGCGCCGGTGGGCGAGGCGCAGAACCCCGCCGCGCTTCAGCTCGCACGCGACCTGCGGGCGCGGGGCTTGCGGGTGGAGCTGGGGGACGGTAGATTCCGGGTGAAGAAGTCGTTCGAATTGGCGGATAAGCTGGCACGCAGAATTGTGCTGCTGGGGGAAGATGAGGCGGCGAGCGGGGTGCTGACGGTGAAGGAGTTTGCGAGCGGGGAGCAGGTGAAAGTTCTGCGGGCTGAGCTTGCAGGCCGTCTCGGCGCACTGCCGAGCGGATCGACGCGGAAATCGCAAGAGGAGGGCGTATGAAGCAGAACGAGGGAAGCCAGACCGATTGGGCTCGGGTGCTCCGCAACAGCGAAGAGGACGCGCCGATTCCGTTCGACGATGAGGACCGTGCTGAAGGGCTGTACGATCCGAACAATGAGGCTGAGGTCGAGGAGTTCTTTCGCAACACGACCATCATCTTTCCTAACGGGCGCAAGAAGCTGCCCGTTTCCCTGCACCTTTCTGAAGACGTGCTTGCCTACTATCAAGCTAAGGGTGACCACTGGCAGCGTGCGATTGAGGAAGCTCTGCGTCGGTCGATGAATGGATAAGGTGGCGTACTCATCACAGCTTTATGCTTATTACAGCTCAGTCTCGGATATGTCGAGCCATTTTTCTAACAGTAGTATTGCGTGCAATCAGTTTCTACAAACTAAAAGCAGCAATTCAGGACGGTAAAACATGGTAAGGCTTAATGATGTATTTGGGATTTCAACATCCGTGCCAAAACATACTTACGTCGATAGATCTGGACTAGACAAGAAATTCGAGTATTGCTTAGGCTCAGATCGCCATATCATCCTTCATGGAGGGTCGAAGCAAGGCAAAACAGTTATCCGACGAAAAAATCTGCCACAAGAACAAAGCATAGTGCTTCAGTGCAATGCGCAGACGACCCGAGAAGAGCTATACACGGGCATCCTCGCGCAGCTTGAAGTTTCTATTCCCTCTTCAGTGGAAACCAAGACTACGGCGTCCGGCGAGATCGGAGGTGAAACGGGCGTAACGTTTCCACTTTTCGGGAAAATAACAGCCCATGCGAGGGCTTCGAAGGGGAACGAAACAACATCAGTAGGTCAAATGGTTGGCTACGGCTCCAACAATCTCTCATTCTGGCAAGCAGCATTAAGGAGAGTGGACGTAGAGTGGTAATCGAAGATTTTCACTATATGCCTGAACAGGAAAAACGCAATCTTGCCTTCGACTTGAAAGCGTTCTGGGACCTTGGAGTGTTCTTCATTATTGTTGGCATTTGGGCGGAGCACAATCTGCTCGCGTACTACAACAATGATTTGAGTGGACGAGTTGAAGAAATTGATGTGATGTGGGTAGATGCAGAGCTGAATGAAGTTCTTACTAAAGGCGAACAAGCTCTTAACGTCATTATCCCAACGCACGTTAAACAACAAATAATTGCTGACGCGAGCCAAAATGTTGGATTATTGCAGCGAATAGCGGAGCGGTTCTGCTTCTACTCGAACGTGCTTGAAACATTGCCGAGCACAATCGTCAGTAGAACCTTGGACGGCACCGCTGCATTGCAAAGCTTACGCAAATCGATCTGCGATCAAGAAATTGCGCGTTACCGACAGTTTGGCGAAGC
>CAXTKZ010000113.1:0-9311 GCA_964244985.1 uncultured Acidobacteriaceae bacterium | reverse complement strand
CATCTTACATACCGTTTCCCCGTACCCGGTCAGGAACGGCAAGGCGTCGTCTCGCCGCCGTCCCTCACGAAAGGTCGTGTGAACGGCATGGCACATGGCCGACTTCCAATAAATGCTGCTCTCAGGACGTATGCAGGCGCACTATGCAATGAGCCGGTTAGAGGCGGCAACGCGACCGTACCACTTGCCCGAGTCCTTGACGGTGCGCTTTTGATTGCGGAAGTCCGTGTAGATCAGCCCGTATCGCTCGGTACAGCCTTCGGACCACTGAAAGTTGTCCAGCAAAGTCCACGCATGGTACGCACGGATATGGGCTCCCTCCGCGATAGCGCGTGCCAGTTCCGCAAGTGTCTCGCGGTACCACAGGATGCGCCGCGTATCCGGAATACGGCCCCCCTGCTCCTCATCTGGAGAATCGAGGTAGCCACACCCACTTTCAGTGATCTCGATGATGGGATGGTTATAGTCGTGGGAGATTTTGGTCACCAAGTCGTATATGCCACGAGGCCAAACCTCAAGTCCGGCATCGGTCAGTGGACCTTCGGTGGGCATCGTAGCGCGGAAGCGGGTATAAGGATCGCGTCCGCCCGGTGAGTTGCTCTCAATCTCTGTGCCACTGAAGTTGCCTCCGCTCTGGAACTTCTCCTTGCTCGCGTCCGATACAAGGCGGCGCGTGTAGTAGTGGAACCCGACCCAGTCCAGCGGTGCATATAGAATCTTCTCGTCCCCTGCCTTGAACCCCATCAAGTCTAACGGCGGCTCACCCACAAACGCTTTTGGGTACCGGCCTGTCATTGCCGCCTCCAGGAAGAAGACGTTGTTCATTGCGTGATAGCGGGCAGCAGCGGCGCGGTCATCAGCGGAATTAGTCTTCGGGTATGCGGGCGCCATTTCGTAAGCGCTGCCGATCGTTGCCTTTGGCGAGGCAGCCTTGACCGCACGGTGAGCTTCGCCCTGCGCGAGGGCAAGTGTATGAGCCGCCTTCAGGAAGTCGCTGAAGCTGGTACGGCCGGGAGGGAACGCTCCTGCTGCATACCCCATAAATGCAATTGCCCATGGCATATTGAAGGGCGCCCACGTCGTGACGCGATCCCCAAGGTGCCTGGCAAGAATGCCTGCGTAGTCCGCAAAGTAGTTTGCCAGCTCCCGGTTGGGCCAGCCTCCACGATCCTCAAGCGCCTGCGGCAGATCCCAGTGGTACATGGTGCACCAGGGACGGATACCTGCCTCCAACAACGTATCCACAAAGCGACTATAGAAATCCAGCCCCTTCATGTTCGGCGAGCCAACTCCAAGAGGTTGCACTCTGGGCCACGAAATGGAAAAGCGGTAGCTCTTCACATGGAGCTGCTTGGCGATCGCGACATCCTGCGCGTAACGATGGTATTGGTCGCAGGCGACATCGCCGGTCACCCCTCCGCGCACCTTGCCCGGCGTATGCGTGAAACGGTCCCAGATCGACTCGCCTTTGCCGTCCTCGTTCCACGCACCTTCGTTTTGGTACGAGGCTGTGGCAACACCCCAGAGAAATCCGTCGGGAAAGCGAGCTTGGTTGATTGCCGAGTCGGAGATAGTACCAGGGGCCGGAGCCGAGGAGTGTTGCATGGAGGCATGGCCACTCCGGGAGCTGAGTGAAGCACCGGCAAGGGCGGCCAGCGACTGGGCGGAAAACTGACGACGGTTCATTGCGACTCCACAGATACTGAACTGGCGCGAAGATACGCTGCGCTTAACTATGACACATTAGTCGTAGAAACAATTTGTAGCAAATAATCCCTGCCACAAACGACCATTTCGGACAACCTAGCGGCTAACTTACACTGCGCGCGCTTACGAGGATTTAAGCGTTAGGGGTACTCCTTCGTGTAGCGACGTCGCGCCCCACAAAGGCAAACGCAAGCAGTACAGCCGCCGTCCACCACGCACCGAAACTGACAGGTTCCGGTAGGTACATGCCAAGGGCAACACCGCTGGCAACGAGGATTGCGCACAAACCAGCAAATTGCCACATCCCGTACATGAAAACAAAGGGCAGATAGTGAGCCCCCAAAACAATCATAAAAGCCGGGTAGAACCAGCTCGGTCGAAATGCGGCGATCCCGATCACAAGCGGCAGGGAAAGAGGCAGGGTGAACGCTACCTGCATCCCAAGCGCATTCATAGGGTGCCCTTTTGGAAGGGCATAAGCATGCCCCATGGTGCGCAACAGAAGTTGGGTTGCGGGAAAGATGAGAAGCCCACCCAAAACAAGAATGAGTTCTCCCAATCGGAGGGAGTGCCATGTGCACGCAGCGGCCGAAGTGCCCCACAACACGGCCGAAACGAGCTGCCCGGCAAACCCGCCGAGAAAAGTCTCGCGAACATTTCTCTGCCCCTGAACAATATCCATGTTGCGCCCATGCTACAAGCACAGCCGCACATCGGTACTGACACATTGGCTTATGTCTACCGCATGGCACAAACGACCGTTCGTGGCAGCATAGAGCGGATCAACTTCCCATAAGCGCGTTTCCCAAGACCTATTCAACTCGATTTTTCTTTGTCCCTGCCGATTGTGAGTCGTGCTCTATTTAGGGCAAGGCGGCTGAGGGTCGCGAACATGGATGCGGTCGCGCCGAAAAGAATGGACAGTCCGGCTCGCGAGGGAACATTATGAGCCGCTGTCACAGAGTGGTCGCGTGGAGGGCCGATGAACCACAATGCCGAAAATGCAAAACACCAGCCAAAGGGTGGCTGGAATCGTGACGCAAGCGCTCAGATACAAAAGAATTTTCCTGCCGTCCCACACAGATCAATTGTCAACGGAACGGGCGGCCCTCACAAATCGGCCTCTCGCCAGCCATCCGGCCGCATCGTCACGAACGACACAATTGCATAGCTGTTGTGCAGGAAGCAATGCGGGGTGAGGCGATACCTCTCAGCGAATGGGAATGCGTCAGCACACTTTAGTAATGAAACAGAACCAAAGTGGAAGATGTTCCCGTTCTCTGGTGCTAAAGTAGGCCGTCGGAAGCCAACGTAAGAGGTGGTTTTAGCATGCACTCCCTATCCGTACGGCGGGATGACGTACCTGCCAGACAGCAAGAATTTCTAAGACCCGTTTGTGCTGCCCTGATTCTTTGTGTCTGTTTCTGCGCCGATTTTTCGGCGCAGGCTCAACAACAAGACCTGGACCAGAACGACAAGCGCGCCATGGAAGAAAGGATAGAGCATCTAGAGAAAGCGCTTGCCGCGCTGCAAGCGCAGCTAGCCGCGATGCAGGCCCATGCTCCCGCGCAGCCCGGGACTTCGGCAGCCGGGACCGACGCTCCGGCGCAAAGGCAGACTGCGCTTGCGCCTTCTCCGGTGCCGCCCGGAAAGACTCAAACCGCACAGGGCGATGCTGGAGCGTCGGACGCAGCGCCACCGACCGTGTCCCCGACAAAGCCGGCTCTGTCGAATCCGGGGCAATCTGGTCTGGCGCAGAACAACAGACCCAAGGGCGCGCCGAACACCGCTCCGGGATCGACGACGCCGGCGGCGAGTGGAACCAACCCGTCCGCGGTGGTGAACCAGACAATCGGAGAGAACCAGCCCACCAAAGCCGAGCAGGGTCAGCATCGATTTTTCGAAAGAAAGCCCGGCAGAGATCTCACCTTTTACACGCACGGGGGCGAGCTCACGACCTACGGCAATCTCGACCTTTCCTTCGACGTAGCTACGAAAGGAATCAGTCAGCTGCGCGGACCCGACGGGCTTCCACCTGTCGGCAATACAGGTTGGCTGCCGGATATTTCCACGAACGTTTCTTTCCTTGGAGTGCGGGGTACGCAGTCGACAAATTTCAAGAATTGGAACTTCATCTATCAGCTGGAAACACTGATCGATATTTCAGCGACCTCCGGAATTTCGGAAACCAACAGTGCGCAGTCGAACGACGTGCGCGGAGCCTTGACATCGAGAAACAGCTACATCGGCTTGGGCTCGAAGAGTGTGGGTGCCTTTCTTTTTGGGAAAACCGATGCGCCCTATCGGCAGTCCACTTCGCGGCTTGATCCGTTCTTTGGGATGATCGGCGATTATGCGGTGATTATGGGCAATACGGGAGGGGATAACCGGGTCGAGTTTGCGGGGCGGCTTGACCACTCAATTTGGTACTCCTCCCCCAACCTGCGCCGGGTCAACTTCAATGTGTTGTACTCTCCGGGCCAGAACCGTTCGAGCAGCAACGACAACATCGCCGCCGGCGAGGCAAGCTGTACTGGTGGAGATATTCCAGGAAGCGGTGGCAGCTTGCCTTTTGCTTGCAATGACGGCGGGTTCGGCGATGGGGTCAGCGCAAGCGTGGCGTATACGCGGGAGCCGCTTTACCTTGTCGCCGCCTATGAGCGGCATCTGAATGTGAACCGGCAAAGCGACCTGACGGGACCGTATGCCAATGTGCCCACGCTTTTCTTCAACGCGGATGTAGCCGACGAAGACGCCGGCAAGGTGGGCGCGCAGTACACCTTTGCCCGGAGAACGACGGCAAGCGTGCTGTTTGAAACCATGCACCGGTACGTCCCGGACTTTCTGGCGTTTCAAAACGAACGGCAAAGGCTTGGAAGCTGGATTGCCGTGACACAGGCTATCTCCGCGGGGGATAGCCTGTCGCTAGGTTGGGCGCGGGCGTATCGCGCTCCCGGAGACCCAGGTCAGCATAACACTTCGCTGGCACTGCCGCCGCTCGGGGCCCCTGGAGATTCGACTGGAGGCCTCGGCGTCAACAACGCGGCGAACTTTTTCACCATCGCCTACAAGCGCCGGATCGGCGATGGGTTGACGGCCTACACAAATTGGGCAGGCACATTTAACGGCCCGTATGCACACTACGATCTTGGAGCTGCCGGCCACGGGGTCACGACCGATTGCCACGATGCCAGCGATGCGACGGGCGGGGAGTCCTCAAACCCGCATTGCTGGGCTGGGGGGCGGCTGAAAGGCATTTCGTTTGGGCTTGATAAAAGGTTTTAAGTATCAAGCGTTCATGCCGGCACAGCGCGCCCGACTTCCTAAAAACGCGCTTCCAATTACCGGCCCCAAGCGGCTCATCCAGCAGTTGTGACCAGAACGGCCTTCGCCCCGGGAGTCGCCTCATACGCCATCGCCTCTCCGATTTGGTCGAAGGCGAAGGTCTTGCCCACTTTCGTGCGGAAGAACGGATCGCCAATCACTTCCCGCAGATGCGCGAGCGCGTCCGCAAGCTGTTTCACATCCTGAACCGTAGCGCTGTTGAAGTTGCTGAATCGCTTCATCGTCAGGTTCTTCATCATGAACACTGCCGAGGGGACGGATTGGGGAGCGGACCCCGCGAGAAAGCCATAAAATGAAACCGTGCTGGTAATGGGAAGCAGCGGCGCAAGCCGGGTGATCAGCTCGCCACCCACGCCGTCAAACACCGCGGTTGTTTGCAACTGCTCGGCAAGCCGGGTGACTTCTGCCTCGAAGCCTTTGCCGCTTGTAGCCAAGACGTGTTGGACGCCCCGCGCGCGAAGCTCTTCGCACGACTTCTCGGAGCGCACGAGGAAGATCGCCGGGATACTCCGATTCCGTGCGAGCGCGGCCATTGCAAGCCCGGTCGCGGAGTTGCCCGCCGTGACAAGGACGCCCCTATGGCCCGCGGCAGCCATCTCATCGAGAAAGGCATAAGCGGTAATCACATTCACCAGGGAGCCGCTGTAGTCCTGAACCGAAACGCTATCCGGCAGGCTCACAGCACTCGTCCAGGGCACCAAAGCGCGTTCGCTCCAGAGGCCGACCGTGTGTGGGCTGGGCGTCAAGGAACGATAGAGGGCGACACGTTTGCCGGCAAACTCCGCGGGTACGTCTGGACCGATGGATAGCACGGTACCCGCGGCCGAGGCTCCCCAGATGTCGTGAAGACTTGTATTCAGGTTATTGGCCGACGCGGGACGAGCCAGAAAGGTCTTATCCCCATGATTGATGCCGCAAGCATGGATTTCTACAAGGAGATGCCCACCCGGCGGATTCTCCGGGGTGGGAACCTCCCGTACCTCAAGTGCACGGCTTTCCGTTACGCAAACTGCTTTCATACCACTCTCCTCGGGACTGATCCTCGGATCCGTCCTGTTGGCTCATCAGAAAACACTCACTAACCTTCTGCAAGTACGGTTATTTTTGTTAGTGTCTTTTTATGGAATTTTCCTTGAAGTGCCCCGTTGCGTTCACCTCGCGCATCCTCGGCGGAAAGTGGAAGGCGCGAATCGTTTGGGCGCTTGTGCGAACCGAAGTGCTGCGGTTTTCGGAGATTCGCAGAGCGTGTCCGCCGATCAGTGACCGCATCTTGACGAAAGAATTGCGTGAGTTGGAACAATGGGGCCTGATCTCCCGGTGCGAGTACGCTGTCATCCCGCCGAAAACGGAGTACCGCCTCACTGTGCTTGGCAACACGCTTCGTCCGGTGATGGCCTCGATGACGGAATGGGGGCTTGCGCATCGGGGCACGATCGCTGCCGAGCAATAAGGTTGCCGCTACGCCACTTCCTTCATAAGTCGGCTGGTGTTGACAGGCCCCTCACAAAGAACCATTCCGGCACGGTCTCTCAAGCCGATTCCAGAATGGGAAGACCCTGCGGTTTTCGCGCGCCTTCCCCCGGCGCGGCGGACCCCTCCTGCTCTATGCTGAGGAGGAAGCTGTTTCCCATGCCCAACACGCTGCCGAACGAATCGTTGAAAGATCGCTCATGCTGAAGCGCCTCCTCGCTGCTTTTCTGCTCATTGCGCTTCCGCTTGCCGCCGCATCCGCGGCAGAGGCCGCGGCTTACGATGGCCGTCCCAAACTCGTGGTCTTCATCGTCATCGACCAGTTCCGCGCCGACTACCTCCAGCGCTTCCGGAGCGAGTTTAAAGGGCGCGGCTTTCGGCTGTTTCTCGATAAAGGCGCATACTTTCCCGACTGCTATTACGGCTACGCCAACACCAAAACCGCGCCCGGCCACGCTACCCTGGGCACGGGAGCCTATACCGACGGGCACGGCATCAGCTCCAATGAATGGTGGGATTTAACGCGCAACAAGGAGCGCCCCATCTCCTCCGTCGAGGATGAGCGCTACACACAGGTAGGCACAGAAGCGGCCCCCTCGCAAAAGTCCGCGGGTGCTTCTCCGTTGAATCTTCTCGCATCCACGGTCGGTGACGAGCTTCGCCTGGCCACGGGCGGTCTGTCACGCGTGTACGGGGTCTCGCTCAAGGATCGGGCTGCCATCCTGCCCGCGGGAGCCGCCGCGAACGGCGCGTTTTGGGTCGACGGCGCGTCGGGACGCTTTGTGACCTCGTCGTATTACATGCGTGCGCTCCCCCGGTGGGCAGCGGATTTCGATAACGGCCCGGCGATCGCACAGGCTGCTGCAGCCGCCGGCGTCGCCAACCTGACGAACTTTTACAAAGAGGTAGGCCCGACTGACGCCGCCAACGGCTATGAGCTCGCCTTCGCCGAGGCCCTGATTGCTGGCGAGCAGCTGGGCAGCCATGAAACCACGGACCTGCTTACCGTTTCGCTCTCGCCCAACGATCTTGAGGGGCACCAGTACGGCCCGGACTCGCCGGAGGAACACCGCATGGTCGATGGGCTCGACGCCGACCTGGACGGCTTTACGAACTGGCTGGAAACCCACATTCCCGGCGGGCTTGAGAGCGTGGTGCTCGCACTTTCCGCGGACCACGGCATCGCCCCGACCCCGGCGGTTTCCTCCGCGCTCGGCCTGCCCGGCGCGATCATCAACATGGAAAAGCTCCTCGCCGACCTGAACCAGGCGATGAACGCCAAGTTCTCCCCCGGCGAAAATATCGTGTACCTGCTTCCCCATCAGGACCTGCCCTACCTTTCTCTGAACCGCCCAACCTTTGAGCGCGCCGGCATTATCGAGCAGGAGGCGGAGGATGCTGTAAAGTCCGCGATGGGGCACGCGTTCGACTCACTCGCCGCCCCGCCCCCACCCGCGGAAGCGCCGGAAAACCCGACGCCGGAAGCAGCCTCGCGCCCGGCACCCTCCCCCCGTCTGTTCCGCACCTACACTCGGCAAGAGCTGGCTATGGGCGCGCTGCCGCCGACGGAGTTCGGCCGCCTCTTGGCCCACAGCTACAGCCCGAACGGCGGCTGGTACGTCGCCGCCATTCCCGTCGCCTTCCAGATGCAGGGCACAAGCGCAACCGGGACAACGCACTTCTCGCCCTACAGCTATGACCGTCATGTGCCGCTCGGATTCTACGGCGCGCCGTTTCTCCCCGGCACGTATCGAGGCCGGGTGGAGCCGGTCGACATCGCCGCCACTCTCGCCTCTGTGCTTGGGATCGATCAGCCCTCGGCTTCCGTGGGCCGCATTCTGAAAGAGGGGTTGCGCCCGGCGGCCGAATTTGTTTATCCCAAGCCGCCCGTGCCCACGCGCCGCCGCTCCCGCCGTGTTTCAAAAGCGAGAGCATCGGCCGCCCCCAAAACAACCACGCGAGCAGCTCTTGCCCCCGCACGCCCACAGGCACACCAGTCATGAAGCCCAACATGCACACAACCGTGGCTGGCGTCCCGCTCCGAACGCCGGTCCTCGCCGCCAGCGGTACCTTCGGCTACGGCGTCGAGTTCGAGGACATCATCCGGCTGGAGCGCATTGGCGGCTTCGTCACCAAGGGCCTCTCGCGCGCACCCATGCCCGGCAACGCCGCGCCCCGCATTCTTGAAACCTCGGCGGGCATGATCAACGCCATCGGCTTGCAGAATGTGGGCGCGGACGCCTTCGTCAACGACAAGCTCCGGAGCTTCAGCCGAACGCCCCCGCCCTGCGCCGTCCTGTGCAATGTCTTTGGATACAAGATCGACGATTACCTTGCAGTCATCAACGTCCTCAACGCGGCCGAAGGCATTGCGGCGTATGAGATCAACGCATCCTGCCCCAACACCGCGCACGGCGGCATGGTGTTCGGCGCGGATGCAAAGCTTTTGGGGGAGCTGGTCGCCGCAACAAAAAAGGCCAGTAAACGTCCGATCTTCGTGAAACTCTCGCCGAATGTGACCTCCATCGCGGCGATGGCCCGGGTCGCGGAAGAAAACGGCGCGGACGGCTTGACCCTGGTTAACACGTTCCTATCGCTCGCCATTGACCTCGAAACCCGTCGTCCCAAAATCGCCAATGTCACCGGCGGACTCTCCGGCCCGGCGATCAAGCCGATTGCCGTGCGCATGGTGTGGGAGGTTGCGCAAGCGGTGAAGATTCCCATTCTGGGCGTGGGCGGCATCCGCACGGGCGAGGACGCTGTGGAGTTCCTGATGGCCGGTGCCGCCG
>CAXTKZ010000112.1:0-9483 GCA_964244985.1 uncultured Acidobacteriaceae bacterium | reverse complement strand
GACCGCAGACCTCGTTGAGTCCCGGCGTGATGACCACGATTGCCGGCACAGGTACGGCCTGCAGCACGTCGACCGGCGTGTGCGGCGACGGAGGGAGTGCCGTGTCGGCTACCCTGAACCAACCGAGGGGAGACTTTACCGACGGTGCGGGCAACGTTTGGGTTGCGGACATGGCAGACAACCGCGTGCGCAGGTTTTCTCCCGGCGGCACGATTACGACGATTGCAGGTACCGGCGCGGCCTGTAGTGCGAGCCCGTGCGGCGACGGAGGTTCAGCGACGGCCGCACAGCTGAACGGGCCGAGAGGGGTGTTCGTGGACCCTGCGGGAAATGTGTATATTGCCGACGCTGGCGACAATCGCGTGCGGATGATCGCCGCAGGAACGCAGATTATCTCTACTGTCGTCGGCACCGGTTCATTATGCAGCGCAACCACAGCGGTGTGCGGGGATGGCGGCCTGGGTACGGCAGCCCAGCTGAACGCGCCCAGCGGCTTGGCCATGGATGGCCAGGGGAATCTCTACATCGCAGATGCCGGTGATCAACGGATTCGCATGCTGGGCTCGGGTTACATCAGCACGGTAGCTGGGACCGGTGCCGCATGTGCGTCCAGCACGTCAACATGCGGCGACGGCGGTCCGGCACTGCTATCCAATTTTAACACTCCCATTGCTGTTTTTGTGGATACGGGGTCGAACTTATGGGTTGCCGACTCAGGAGACAATCGCATCCGTGAAGTTACATGGCTTTCCGGGGCAGGACCGGGACAAGGGGTGGTTACCACTGTTGCCGGTACAGGGAGCGCATGCGGCGGGGGCGCTTGTGGGGACGGCACGATCGCCACGTCCGCTTCCCTGAACGGGCCGAGAGGTCTCGTGGTCGATGCCGGAGGAAATTTGTACGTGGCCGATTGGGGCGACTCCCGTATCCGCGCAGTGTCCGCAGCTTCCAAGGTGATATCCACGGTCGCGGGCACTGGAGTCGCCGGCTCTTCCGGCGATAACGGACCAGCTACGGTCGCCACCCTGAATGCGCCCAGAGGCATCAGCATGGATGGGATCGGGAACTTGATCATCGACGACACCGCCGGCAACCGCATCCGCAAGGTGAATGTCACCTCAAGTGCTTTTACCTTTGCGTCTACCCCGTACGGCACCAGCAGCAGCGACAGCCCTCAAACGGCAACCCTCTCAAACATCGGCAACGCCTCACTTGGCTTTCCGATCCCGTCTTCCGGTCAGAATCCTTCCATCGCCAACAACTTCCTGCTTTCTTCCGCTTCTTCGTCCGCATGTCCGGTGACCACCAGTTCATCCAGCTCGCCCGGAAGCTTGCCGAGCGGTGCAAATTGCACCTTACCCATCAGCTTTGTTCCTCAGCAAATTGGGTCGATTACCGGATCCTTGGTCTCCACAGACACTGCGCTCAACACGAATCCGGGCACCACACAAACGATCGCTCTGAGCGGGACGGGTGTTCAGGATTCCCCCTCTTTAACCCTCACTTCCAGTGCCAACCCGTCCACTTACGGCAGTTCTTTGACCTTTACCGCATCTTTGGGCTATGGGTGCACGGGAAACCTCTCTTTTCAGGATGGCTCCAATGTCCTGGGTACTGTAACTATCACGGGCAGCAGTGCTTCCTGGACCACCTCGTCCCTTTCCGGGGGATCGCACAGCATTGTGGTTTCGTATGCGGGGAGCACGAACTGCAACGGTGCCACCTCACCGACTCTTTCCCAAACCGTCAGTAAGGCTGCCATCCTCATTGCCGGAAGCTCCTCGCTGAATCCTTCTTACTACGGTGACTCATTGCAGCTCACCTATGCATTTACCGGTTCCGCTTCCCATGCGGTTCCTACGGGAAGTGCAAGCCTTTACGACGGATCGAATCTCCTCTCCACCTTGACACTTGACTCCAGCGGACATGCCTCTTTTGTTACTTCTACTCTCCCTGCCGGCTCCCACTCGCTCAAAGTCGTCTACAACGGCGACACGAACTACTTCTGACGATATAGAAACTATCTTGAAGTCGATCACCAGCATAGGGTCCGGCTCCGCACTTTCCTACACACTATGGCCAAATGCAACCTCGTCCTTCTGCCTGTGGGTAAATCCAACAGGAACACCGATGATGAAATCAGCTGCACTGAAACTGGATGGAAGCACCCTAGAACCGCAGCAGGTAGCTGGCTTTCAGAAAGAATTGGCGGCCGTCGTTTAGGTAATTCGAGGAGCGCCCCAGGATAGGCTGCGCGGGGTCGCACCCGCCGCTCTGCGCGCGCTGACAGAGCGTGCGGTCCAGGTTTTGAATGTCGTTGTTATAGCCGAGGTAGATGGCCGTGCCGGGATGCGGCAGCCAGGTGAGCAGGGCTTGGGTGGCGACCTGCTTTGTGCGGACCAGCGAAGTTTGTGCGGGATTGACAAGCACGGAGTCATACTCGACGATGACGCGGGCCGAAACGGCGCGGGTGAACTGGTAGTTCAACTTGGTCCGCAAGACCTGATTCTCAAAAACATCCCGGCCGGCAGCCGTATGGTTGCGGTCGAGCAGGTAAGTATTGTCCACCGTGAGTGAGTGGAAGGGGAGCACGCTCATGCGGGCCTGAAGAAAATCTTCGTGGAGCAGGGAAGGCGGCGCGCCGGGGGCGGGGTTGTAGTTGGGATTGCCGCCGTGGGTGAAAACGATGTTCCAGTTGAGCTGGGGCAGCGGAGCACTGCGGAACGCAACGCCGCCGAAGTTTTCGGTCAGATTTCTATTCCGAGTAAGAGGGTAGCCGTCCTGGGGACCCACGGTATCGGAGTTCTGGCCGATCAAAGGCGCGATGATGGTTTTCCGTGCCAGAGCAAAAAAGGGGTCGACTGTTGAGTAGTGGTACACGCGGTTGCCCCCATGGTCGAACGCGATCTGCTCGTTGGTTTCAAGGCCGATGCTCTGGAAGAGGCTGTGCTTGGGATACCACTGGTAGTTGGCGTGGAGCTGATCGCTCCGGATATTGGCTGTCTGGATAAAACCGACCTGGCTGCCGAAGCCGGATGCAAAATCCTGGTAGACATTGTCGAGGTTCAAGGCGTGGCCGCTGCGGGTAAACTCCAGCCACGAGGCTGGTCCCGCGGCATAGTGCGCCCCATCCTGTGGCTTGGTGGCGCTCTCGACAAACTGGCCTAGCGCGGTCCATTTATCATTGAAACGCGCCGTAAAGTCGAGCCCGCCGATCCGGTTGAAGCCGCCCGCGAACTCATAGTCGGTGTAGACGGCACCGACGCTCGACCCTTTGCCGAGATCCTCCGTGACGCGCCCCACCCCATACAAAGCATGCTTGCCGAAGTCCGGCGCGTCGTGCGCGAAGGCTTCGCCCGGTTCCCGGTCGTCGATCGCCAGCAGGCCGATGTTGGTGGACCCGAGCTTGCCCGTGACACGGGCGCCGAATTCGGGCCGAATAATATTGCGGGTGTAGAGCAGGTTGATGGGCGTGGAAAAATAGTTGGCGTTCTCTAAAAAGAAGGGGCGCAGCTCGGGAAAAAACACAGGGTAGCGCTGGTTCACAGTGAACTGGGGCTGATCCGACTCCACCTGGCTGAAGTCGGGATTGACGGTCGCATCGAGAACGATCGAGTCTTTTACGATTGCCTTGGCTTCGCCGCCCGCGGTCCCTTCAAAGTTGCGGGTGCTGAAGGAAGGGTTATTCGGGTCGAGACTCAGCAGTTGATGCTCTTTCTGGGCGAGGGTGTAGGGGTTGAGCTGAAGATTGTGAGAGCCGGTAACGCCTTCGATCCCGCGCAGCGTACCCTCCTGGGTAAGCGTGCCGGAAACCGAAGTGGCGACATGCGGCCAGGTGTCGCTTTCGCTGTTGCGCGGCAGGTTGCGGAAGAACACAACACCCCATCCGGGAGCTCCTGGGCGGAACCGGATGGAGCGGAACGGAATAGCCAGCAGCGCCATCCAGCCTTGCGCGGTTGTTCGTCCTGCGGAGTTCCAAACCTGGTCGTAGCTGTAGTCGGGATTGGAGCCGTCCGTCCAGGCAGCGTCGGCCTGCACCCCGGCGGCATTGACTTGAAAGAGGACGCCTCGACGGTGGTCTTGAAACGGGTCGAGCAGGACGGCAGCGGTATCGTCGGTGAGGACGTTCTCGCGCCGGGCGAGATGTGAGCGTATAAGCCCCGGATGACGGTCGAAGCAGAGAAAAACGATGTACAGCGCAGACGGTGTATAGCCGAGATATACCTCGGTTCGTTCCGTGGCCGGTGCGCCGTCATGGGGGTTCGTCTGGGTAAAGCCGGAGACCGTGGCGAGGTGGTCCTTTATGGCTTCCGAGGGGTGCATGCCTTCGAAATCAGCCAGCCGGAGAGGTGAAGCCAGCAATGGAACCCTGCGGTCGATCAACGGTTGTTCGCGGGGCGGACCCTCCGGGATAACAGTCGGTTTATTCTGCTGGGCAGACAAAAAAGACGGAATAAACAAAAGCGCCAGCAGAAGGGAAGCGGCCCTGCCGGCGAGGACTGAAGCATAAACCGATCTGGGTTGTGGTTCAGGCTCCAAGCGTGTTCTCCATAGGTCGATGTTTTGGGCGAAATACGCCGCGGTTCACAGCTCTATACGAAACTTCATCCTGCGTGGTTCCCTCAGGCAGCAGCTCGTCGGCACGCACGCGGCGATTGCGGCCGAGCGCATCCTCAGGGTGACGCAGAACTTTCCTGGGGACCCTCGGCCCGCGCATTGCCCAGGGCCCTGGCTGGGCAACGACGGGTAATGACGGGCAACGCAGCCGGAAGGCAGTCGCGAGCGGCTCCTTAGCGCTTCAGCTTAATGGGCGCGGGGAGTGCCTGTACCTACGAAATGAAGACTGGATATTCGCTTCATGGGAAGCGAGCAATCGTTCACCGGACTGGCTCGATTTCGGATCTTGGCCGGCAATTTCGCCCAGATGCAAAACGTACCGGAAGACAGGGCAAGAAATCCGGCTGGTGTACTTTAGGGCACTGCTTTGCGATTTTGCTGCAAGTTAAACAGGTCGGTCTGAAAGGAACGCAGAAACTACCGGCGCGCCAACGGGTGGCAGGCTGGACCATTATGTCCAAGGAGATACTGATGCTAAACAACTCGCCCTTGATCGCACCCTGGCATTTATGTTCCGGTCAGCCGCCGCATGGACAAGGCCTTCTACCTTGGAAGGCTTTCCGGCGAAACCTAAGTTTTGTCACTGTTTCCGGAGCCGACTTTGATTCAACTGGTGGACCTGATCGGGATCGAACCGATGACCTCTTCCATGCCATGGAAGCGCGCTCCCAGCTGCGCCACAGGCCCACTCAAGCTCCGGGAAGGAGCAAGTTCTATTCTGCCCGGCGCGGATGAGTTCGTCAACCGAGTGCCTCCTGAAAAGGGCCGCATGCGCCTCAGAGAGGCCGCGAATGCGCACCTGCCGGTTGAGGCGTTGCGCGGCGCGAAAGCCATCGCAAGCAGCAGGGAGGCGAAGGGGAAGCCGAAAGGCGGTTCGGCGGGTAAAATCGAGCGGAATGCTGCCCTTGTTTCCCCAAGCTGTGCTCCAAGCCTCCCCCGCCGCCACGGGCCCTCTCGCTTGGGCGCATCCTGTCACGGCGGAGTGGTTTACGGCGCGCTTCGGGACTCCGACCGAACCGCAGATGGAAGGCTGGCCGCATATTCTTGCCGGGCGCACGACGTTGATCTCCGCGCCGACCGGCTCGGGCAAAACGCTGGCGGCGTTTTTGGTGGCGATCGACGGGCTGCTGCGGAAAGCAATCGCCGGTGACCTGGGCGAGTGTACGGAAGTTGTGTACTGTTCGCCGCTGAAGGCGCTCTCAAACGACGTACAGAAAAACCTGGAAGGGCCCCTGCGCGAGATCCAGGCGCTCGCGCTCGAGCGCGAGCGCCTGTGCCCGGAGATCCGCACGGGTGTACGCACGGGCGACACGCTGCCGAAAGACCGGCAGGCGATGCTGCGCAAGCCGCCGCACATCCTAGTCACGACGCCTGAATCGTTGTACATTCTGCTGACCGCGGAAAAAAGCCGGAACAATCTCCGGCATGTGCGGACGGTGATCGTCGATGAGATCCATGCGGTCGCCGACGATAAGCGCGGAACGCACCTGGCACTGACGCTCGAGCGCCTCGACGCGCTTGTGCGCGGCGAGCCCCATGTAGACGCGCCCGTGCGCGGGGCCGGGTATGCGGCGGCTCCGCAGCGGATCGGTTTATCAGCGACGCAGAACCCCATCTCGCTTGTTGCGGAGTTTCTAGCCGGCTCCGGCCGTCCGGCGGAGATCGTAAGCGTGGGGCAGCGGCGCGTGCTCGATCTCGGCGTCGAAATACCGGATGAGGAGCTGAGTTCGGTGGCTACGCGCGGCATCTGGGCCTTTATTCATGCGCGTTTGGCGGAGCTTGCGCTGGAGCACCGCTCGACGCTGGTGTTTGTCAACACACGCGCCATGACCGAGCGGCTGGCGCACGAGCTGGGCGAACGCCTGGGCAAGGAAAATGTGGCGGCGCACCACGGGTCTTTATCACGCAAACTGCGGCTCGAAGCCGAGCGCAAGTTGAAAGCAGGCGAGATTCGCTGTCTTGTCGCGACGGCCTCGCTTGAGCTGGGCATCGACATCGGCGCGATCGACCTGGTATGCCAGGTCAACTCGCCGCGCGCCATTGCGCCCGCCATGCAGCGCGTGGGCCGCGCGGGGCATTGGCGCGGCGCGACGCCCAAGGGCCGCTTTTTCGTCACCACGCGCGACGACCTGCTGGAGACCGCGGCGCTGGTGCAGGCGATGCGCGCCGGGGTGCTGGATCGCCTGGAGGTTCCACCTGAACCGCTCGATGTGCTGATGCAGCAGATCACGGCTGCCTGCGCTTCTGAGTCCTGGGAAGAGGACGCGCTGTTCGCGCTGGTGCGGCGCGCCTACCCATACCGTTCGCTCGGGCGCGAAACATTCGATGAGCTGCTGTGCCTTTTAAGCGAGGGAATTGTAAACAGCCGCGGCACGTGGGGCGCATGGCTGCTGCGCGACCGCGTCAACGGCGTGCTCCACGCGCGGCGCGGTGCGCGTCTGGCTGCTGTGTGCAACGGCGGGACGATTCCGGACACCGCGATCTTTCAGGTCATCGCGCAGCCGGAAGGCGTGCCCATCGCCACGCTGGACGAGCACTTCGCCATCGACTCCTCGCCGGGCGATGTGATTCTGCTCGGCAACACGAGCTGGCGCATCACCCTGGTGGAAAGCGCGGGCCGCATTTTGGTGGAAGATGCGGGCGGACAGCCTCCATCCATTCCGTTTTGGGGCGGCGAAGCACCGCAGCGCACGCGCGAGCTGAGCGAGTTTGTGTCCGATTTACGCGAGCGTATCGGCGCGATGACGCCGAACGTGCAGCCGGGGTATATTTCGCAGGCGCACCCTGAGGTCGCGGCGGCGGTCGCCTGGCTGTGCGGGGAGTGCTGCGTGAGCGAGGCCGCGGCGGAGCAGTTGGTCGGCTACATCGTCGCGGGGCGTGCCGTGCTGGGAGCGGTGCCCTCGCTCACAACCATCATCGCGGAGCGGTTCTTCGACGAGGCCGGCGGCATGCAGCTGATTTTGCACGCTCCTTTCGGCGGCCGCATCAACAAGGCCTGGGGCCTCGCGCTGCGTAAGCGCTTTTGCCGTGGGTTCAACTTTGAGCTGCAGGCAGCGGCGACGGACAACGGGCTGAATATCTCGCTCGCCGAGCAGCACTCGTTTCCGCTCTCCGATGTCTTTCAGTTCCTCACCGAGCACACCGTGCGCGAGCTGCTGCAACAGGCCTCGTTGACTTCGCCGATCTTTAAGTCGCGCTGGCGCTGGAACGCGTGTCGGTCGCTGCAGCTGCTGCGCTTTCAAAAAGGTAAAAAGGTCGCGCCGCAGGTCTTGCGTACGCGCTCGGACGATCTGCTGGCGAATGTGTTTCCACAGGTAGCCGCCTGCCAGGAAAACATCGAAGGCGATATCGAGGTGCCCGACCACCCGCTGGTACGCGAGGTGATGAAGGACACTCTGCAGGAAGCGATGGACCTCGAAGGGCTGACGGTGCTGCTGCGGGACATTGACGCGGGGCGGGTGCGCTGCCTCGCGGTCGATACGACCACGCCCTCGCAGTTCTCGCATGAGCTGTTGAACGCCATGCCGTACTCATTTCTTGACGATGCGGACCTGGAAGAACGCCGTACACGCGCTGTCGCGATGCGGCGCACGGTGCCTGACAGCGTGCTGGGCGAGGCGGGGCGGTTGTCGCCCGAGGCCATCGCCGAAGTACGCGCGCAGCAGTGGCCCGATGTGCGGGACGAGCACGAGCTGCACGACCACTTGCGGGCGTTGGTGCTGGTACCGGAAGCTGCCGTACTCGCGTGCTGTGGGGAGGCTTGGCAGCCGCTGTTTGCGCGATTGAAAGTGGCGCGGCGGGCCACCGTGGCGAGCGCGGGCGGGGTGCGCTATTGGGTTACGGCGGAGCGGTTTGGAGCGGCACGGCTGCTGCAGCCCGACTTGATGCCGGAGCAGGCTTTACCTGTTCTCGCCGCCGACGAAGAATCCGCGGAAGACGTGTTGCGGCGCGCGGTACAGGGATGGATGTGTTTGCTCGGCCCTGCTACCGCGCGCTCATTCGCGGCGTTGCTGCACCTTGAGCCCGGCGAGGTATGGAAGCAGATGCTGCGGTTGGAGGTTGCGGGTACGTTGATGCGCGGGGTCTTTGAGCGGTCTTCTCCGGCAAGCGGCAACGCGTCTTCGCCCGGAACGAGCGACCACGATGTGGAATGGTGTGATCGGCGCTTGCTGCAGCGCATCCACAAACGCACCCTGGGCGCCTTAAGGAAACAAGTCGAACCTGTGCCGCCCGCCGTGTACATGCAGTGGCTGCTGGGCTGGCAGCACGCCGCGCCGCAAACGCAGCTTACGGGCGAGGAAGGCGTGCTCGAAGCACTGCGCGGGCTGGAAGGGTTTGAGGCTCCGGCCATTGAGTGGGAGCGCACGCTGCTGCCCGCGCGTGTCTCCGGGTACGACCCTCGATGGCTGGACGCGCTGTGCATGCAGGGCATGGTGGGTTGGGGGCGTGTGTCGCCGCACCCGGCGTTCTTTTCGGCGGAGTCCGGCGGCCCGCGCCGTGTTGTTCCGACGAGCATGGCTCCCCTCACATTCTTTTTGCGCGAGGAAGCGTTGTGGCTCGATGCCTGCCTCTTGGACGGGCGGCCTCCGGAGGAGAACCTGCCCTGCTGTCTCACGGAGCTCGCGCTGCGGGTGCGGGCGTGTTTGGCGCAGCGCGGGGCCATGTTCGCTGCGGATTTCGTGCGCGCCTTCGGGGTGCCCGCCCCGGAGCTCGACCGCGCCCTGTGGGAGCTGGTCGCGGCGGGCCTTGTCACGGCGGACGGATGGGATTCGCTGCGACTGCTGATCGATCCGCGCCGCAGGCCCACTGCTGCGCCCGGCGCGTCGCCGCGTTCCGGCGCAAAGCGGGCAGGGAGCCGCCAGGCAG
>CAXTKZ010000111.1:0-9592 GCA_964244985.1 uncultured Acidobacteriaceae bacterium | reverse complement strand
GCGATGGCCATCCGGTTGGCCGATACCCTCAAACACAACGCGCCTTCCCTGGCCTAGGCATGGGGGGCTTTCGGCATCCAAAGGGGCATGAAAGCCGCCGCTGCCGTTCTTCTAGTGAGCTTTTTCTCTGCGTGTCTACTTGCCCAGCAGCCCGCGACCGATCGCCCTATCGGGACCCTCGAAACCGTCGCGACATTCTCTGGAGCCATGCCCACCGGCGTCACGGTCTCGCAAAGCCATCGTATCTTTGTCAACTTCCCGCGCTGGGGAGACGACGTCCCGTTTACGGTTGCCGAGTTGATCGACGGCAAGCCCGTTCCCTTCCCCAATGCTGAAATCAACAATTGGCCCGGGGCGAAGCTGCCCAATCCCAATGCATTTCAGGATGAGGGTGCCGACCAGACCCACTTCGTCAGCGTGCAGTCCGTTGTAGTCGACCCGGCAGACCGCTTGTGGGTGCTCGACACCGGCGCGCCCAAACTCAAAAATATCGTCCCCGGCGGCCCCAAGCTGGTCTGCATCGACCTCAAAACAAACAAGATCATCCGTACCATCCTGCTGCCGCCCGAAGTCGCCGGGACAGACAGCTACATGAACGATGTCCGCTTCGACCTGCGCGTGGGCGAAACCGGTCCTCAGGATGGGCAAACGGAGGTCGGCAGCCGCCCGGCACCCAACCCCAACGCGCCGCCCCCCGACCCATCCCACCCGAACGCCCAGCGCAGCCCCGGCCAGCCTGTCACGGGGCAGACCGATAGTTTGAAAGGCACAGCCTACATCACCGATTCCTCAAGCCGCGGCCCGAACGCCATCATCGTCGTCGATCTCGCAACCGGGCACGCCGTGCGTCGACTCAACCAGCACATCAGCACGATTGCCGAGCCGGGCTTCCTGATGTTCGCGGAAGGCCGCCCCGTGTACCAGACCGAGCCCGGCAAACCGCCCAAACCCGATGTATTTGCGGTGGACGGCATCGCCGTCTCGGCCGACGGATCGGAGCTTTTTTACTGCCCCATCAATTCGACCAAGTTGTATGCCGTTTCCACCGAGGCCATGCGCGATAAGACAAAATCCGATGCACAGGTGGAAGCAACAGTGCGGATCGCAACCGGCAAGATGCCGTCTGACGGGCTTGAATCGGATACGCAAAATCGCGTTTACATGACGGACCCTGTAACCGACAGCATTCACCGCTTCGATCCCAGGAGCGGCCTGACGGAAACGCTTGCGCACGATGGGCGCATCCTATGGCCGGATACCATGAGCCTCGCGGATGACGGCTATCTTTATTTTACGGCCAACCAACTGCATCGCCAACCCACCATGCATAACGGGCAGGATGAGCGGCAAAAGCCGTACCAGCTGTTCCGCATCAAGGTGGACGCTCAGCCTGTGTGGCTGAAATAACAAAGGCCAGTCTTAAAGACTGGCCTTCCGGGCTTACCTCTTTCATACCCGAAAACAACTCATCGTAAGCCAAGAATGAAGGACCTGTTTCTTAGCCGTGATCGAGGCTAAAAGGCAGGTCCTTCACTTCGTTCAGGATGAGCCGTTGTTCAGCGAAAACTTCGTACACTATTCAGCGCTTTTACGCTCCGACCGCAACCTGCGCTGCTTCCTTGTTCACTTGGTTCTCCCCGATGCTGGTGAACTTTTCATCCCCATTCTTGCTGTCTTCAAGATTCTTTTTCAGCTCAGCCACGGCATCGTCCTTGCCGATCAACCCGGCATATTGGTTGAGCGAACCGTACACGGCTATGCGGTACTCCTGCTGCTGGTTTGCCGCGACGATCAGTGCCGCATCGCGTACCGGGCCCTGATCGGTGTTCGCGATCATGTTTTCGACTTCCTGGATCATCGCTTTCGCAATCGAGTTCGAGTTGGTGCTGGGCTCCTTGCCGATTTTGCTGAATACCTGCTGAATGCGCTCCGCGTACTCACTGCTCTTGGTCCCGGTTTTTTCAAATGCGTCTTTCAGGTCCGGGTTCGACGAGGCCTGCGCCATTTTCTGCGCCTGCTGCCCGATCTGTTGTTCAAAATCCTGCGTGTAGGTCAAGCCTGTGTACAAAAGATCGTCGATGCTTTGCATTTTCATCTGGGGAAGTTACCTTTCGTGGCGGTGAGGCCGCTCCTTCAGTTAGGAGCGATCGGTGCCCGGAACGTTGCCGGTGCCGCGCGCGCCTGTTTTCCACCCATCAACCTTCTTTCAGCAGCTTGCCTTCGGTGGGGAGGCAACTAGGCAGCGGTTTTCGCTCATCCTGCCTGACAGATATCAATCGACGGCAGAGGTACTTATGGTTACAAGCAGTGGATTGCACGAGTTGTTTCAAAATGAACTGCGCCTTCTTTCCGGAGCCCACCGGCAAAACGCACCACAGGTTGCGGCAAGCATCGGCAGCGCCACCAATCCGAAGCTCAAGCGGCTTTTAAAAACCGGCTCGGAGTGGGACGCAAAGCAGGCAAAGCGGCTGGATAAAGTGTTCAGCGCCGCAAAAATCACCCCCGATGAGCGACAGAATCCGGTCGTCGACTCGATCGACAAAGTGCATCGGTCGCTCCTCGCGGAAACGGGCAATGCCATCGAGCGCGATCTCATCACAATCACCTCCGCGCAAGTCACGCTGCACTACTTCATCGCGAAGTATGGAGCTGCGCGCGCTTATGCTGAGTCGCTCGGGTTGAGCAAGGCCGCCTCCATGCTTGGGAAAACCGCAAAGGAAGCAGGATTCGCCGACCGGCAGTTTACGAAAGTCGCGGAAACGATCCTGGGCCAAGCGAAGGCAGGGGAATCCTCCTACACAGGAAAACATTCGGGCGGCCTGGGTACCGCATTTACCTGGCTCGCGCTGGCCGGTGCCGTGGCAGCCGGCATCAACGCCCTGAAAGGCAGCCGCGAGATCCGCCGTGGTTAGTAGAGAAAGCTCATCCTAGGAACCGACATAGGACCTGCTTTTCAATTTCGCATAGTGAAAAGCAGGTGTTTTACCGTGCTTAGGAGAGCGCAATTGAGCTTGGAGGCTGAAGGTCTTTTCAAGGAAACAATGAGGAAGCCTTACGCCGGCAGCTCCTCAATGGAATGCGGCTCGTGCACCCGCGCCCCATTCTCCTCTCGCCGCCTCCGGCTGAGCACATCATAGGTTGCCATGCGCGCCCGCATGAGCGACCCGAGCGGCCTGTGCGCCGCCAAACTATGCGATGGACAAAAACTTAACTGTTCATCCACAAACGCGCTGCGTTCCGGGCTGAACGCATCCTGTGCGGGAAAGCTCAACTCCGCCGCCGCGTGAAACGGGCTAAGCTCCTCCGACCACTCCGCATTGGCGTTCTCGATCGGCATGGTTTCGAGATCTGTGCACAGCTGCACGCTCAACTCAAACTTCACGTCGTTATGCTTGAAATACGCGACCACCGCGGTACGCAGCCCGTTGTAATCTTCCGGTTTCCAAGGTTTGGAGAACAGCGCCTTTAGCCCGGGCGAGATGGGCGCAACCCGCAGCTTGGCCATGTACGCGCCGTACCGGATGGGCACCTGGCTGTAATAGGTTTCAGCCAGCGGGTGCAGAAACGGATGTCCGAAAAAATCGAGCGCGGCGCTGTGCATTCCCGCTGCATGCAAGGCTGCGTTTGCGCCGCGGTTGATGGCTGAAAACACACCCTTGACACCCTGTGAAATCTCCGGAGCGATGGTCTCCGTCGGTGCGATTTGCGCCAGAAATGTCTTTGCGCCGATCGCGTTGAAAACCGGCCCCGTGCCCAGCACCCAATCTTGCGTGGTGTGCCCGGCGTGCCCAGGAAGCATCTCGCCTTGCACGCCCAGCACCTTGAGGGAGAACCCACGCGGCCCGCTTACCTTCCGGTCGTCGTCTAAATCGCCCGGGTTTTGCGACAACCGCGCAATTAGGGGATAGGTGCGTGACTCAACAAACAAGCCCTGCCGCAAGTGCTCGGGCAAGCCTTGCTGCACCCGCAATTCACCTTTCAACAACCCATGCGCTTTTGCATGCGATGCGCGCGGAGTGAAGCCCCGTTGAGCGCGCACCTTTCCCCCACCCAGGCTCATTGCCTCGATGATCTTCTGAAATGTTTCCCCCTCATCCGGTTCAATTGTTTCCACATCGTCCGCATACCGCACGTATTCCGCCACCAGACCCCCTTCTGTTATGGAATGAACACGGCTCGCACACAGCCGTCCTGCTTATTTTTGAACAGATCGTAGCCGCGCGGGCTTTCCTCCAGTGGGAATCGGTGCGTCTCCAAAAACGACATATCCATCTGCCCATTTTGTGCGTACCCAAGCAGGCGCGGCACATACTTTTGCCCGTGCTGCTGCGCCGTGCGCACTGTCAGGCCTTTGTTCATCATCACGCCCATGGGGAATTTGTCGATCACGCCGTACACGCCCAGCACCGCCACCGTGCCGCCCTTGCGGCAGGCCATCAACGCTTCGCGCAGCGGTGTCGCCCGATCGGTTTCAAGCCGCAGCGCCTGCTTTACACGGTCATAGGCATAACCCACGCCCGTTCCATGCGCTTCCATGCCGACTGCCTCAATGCAGGCATCCGGGCCTCGCCCGCCGGTCATCCCCTTCAGCGTTTCGAGCACGGAATCCACCGCGGTGTAGTCGATCGTTTCCGCGCCTGCCCATTCGCGCGCCAGCTCCAACCGCTCCGGGAAGCGATCAATCCCGATCACCCGACTGGCACCCAACAGAAATGCGCTTTTTTGCGCGACCACGCCCACGGCACCGCAACCCCATACCGCCACCACATCGCCGGGCTTGATGTCGCAGAAGTCAGCCCCCATAAACCCTGTCGGCCCTGCGTCTGAAGCAAACAGCGCCTGCTCATCGCGCACGCCGTCCGGCACGGGGAAGCAGTCCACATCGGCAAACGGCACCCGCACATAGCCTGCATGCGCGCCCGCATAACCGCCGAATGCATGGGTATAGCCGTAGATGCCGGCGGTCGGATAGCCGAGCACAGCCGACTGCGTTTCGGCATTGGGATTGGTGTTGTCGCACAAGCTGTACAGCTCTTCCTTGCAGAACCAGCAGTCGCCGCAGGAGATAAACGACGGCACCACCACACGCTGGCCCTTTTTGATCTTTTTCACCTCACGGCCGACCTCCACCACCTCGCCCATAAACTCATGGCCCATCACATCGCCCGCGCGCATGGTGGGGATGTAGCCGTCGATCAGATGGAGATCCGACCCACAGGTGGTCGACATCGTCACTTTCAGGATCACATCCTGTGGGTTCACGATCTGGGGATCGGGAATGGTTTCCACGCGCAGGTCGTTCACGCCGTTCCAGCACAAAGCCCTCATATCCGATCTCCTTGTCGGCCGTCGTTTGCGCGGGCTGAGGCGTTCTGCGCCAGCGTCGGGATTTCGCCGGTTTCAGCCAGCGCCTTGAAGTTGCGCAGCACCTTCGTTACTCCGGCCCGGCTCATGCTTGGGACCGCTTTCGCCGCCGCCCGCAACAGACCGCCGGCGGGCAGCCGCGTGGAATCGAAATGGATGGTCAGCGTCGCAACCGTGCCTCGGTCCCCTTCGGCTTTTGAGAATTGCAAGCTTGCCTCACTCTGCAACCGGCTGCTCTCGGTCGTCCGCCAACGAACCAGTTCCCCCGGACGCTCTTCGACCACCTCTGTTTCAAACTCGACCGCATGGCCGCCCGGCAGGGTGACGACCCAACGCGCGTGGTCCTGGTCGAGAGGAGTAACACGGGCGAAGTCTTGCATGACGCGGCTGAACGCTTCGGGCTGCCGCCACAAGGCATAGAGCTCATCGGCGGGCTTGCCGATCGTAACGGCCTGCCGCGTTTCAATCGGCTGGCTCCCGGCACTGCTGATCCCGAGCGCGCTGTACACTCCGCAGTGCCCACTTGCACCTCGATACAGGAGCGCACCGCCCACGACGGCTGCGGTCCAGCTCAGGGTTGAACGCTTCTTGAGAAGCGGCATGAGCAATCCCGCGCCGATGGCGGCGCTGCCGATCCGCTCTGCCTGACTTACATTTGTTGCAACAGCCATCACTCTCTCCTAAGCCCTTTGGTTCCGGGCACGCACGCTGCTGAAGTCCGTCATGCTCACCACGGCACCTTCCACAATCGAGTTGAGCTGAAACACGCGCGCGGCCTTGGTGCCGCTGAAACCGAACAAGCGCGGGATCGCCCAGGACGCGGATGCAAAGCTGCCGTCCATCTTGCCGTGTGTTTCAAACGACATCACGGGCTTCGCGCCGAGCGGGTAATCGGTAAGCAGCGACTGCGCGAGCACAAGCGTACCCGTGCCGAGCGCCGCCCAGGCCGCCTGCGGGTTTGATTTGCGGCACGCGAAAGCTAGCGTGAGAAAAAAGGCGCAGTGGGCATAGTCGATGATGCCGTGGGTTTTGGCATCGATGACCTTGGGCAGACGCTTTTCAACGGCGGACAGGATATTGGCGGAAACGGAAGGCATAACTCACTCGCTGGATAGAGGATAAGTGCTGACTGAAGCAAACATGTACACCGGAAAGACTCTCGGTCCTTTATCTACCGGTTGTTGACTACGGAATGGGATGAGGCAGTTTCGATTGCGGATGGCTTGGCGGAATCCGGCGGTGCGGTTCCATGCGGGCAGATGAAGCTGTTTCTCAGATAGCCGAACGCATTGCGAGAAGAGCCGCATCCAAGCGCGCCGCGTAGGGTGATGAATTGCGAACACACTCCGACATGGTTTTAGGAGGGCGTGGGCTGAGTCGGCAGCACAACAAAGGTGGGGCCATCCTGAGAAGCGACGCGACGAAAGACCTGCTTTGGCTGCCGACGGTGCAAGCGAAAGCAGATCCTTCCCTGCGTTCAGGACGACCCCTTCTTATTTAGCTTCCAACCCCAGCGCCAGAACCTCCGCCACATGCATTGCCCTGCGCCCGCTTCCTTGCGCGATCTGCTCGCGGCAGGAAAAACCGCCCGACACCACAAGCGTGTCAGCCCCCGCGGCGCGTACCGCGGGCAACAGGGCGCGCTCGCCCAGCGCCTGCGACCACGCGTAATGCTCGCGCTCCAGCCCCCACGGGCCCGCCATGCCGCAGCAGCCCGTATCGGGGGTGCTCACCGACCCGCACGCCGCGCGTAAAAGCTCCCGCTCCGCCTCGAGCTTGCCCAGCGCTTTGTGGTGACAGTGGCCGTGCAGCAGCGCACGGTCAGCGACGCGCCGGGGCGTGTACCCCGGCGCAAGCTCGCGCAGGGCGTCGGCGAACAAACGGGTCTGCGTCGCGAGCTTGCGCGCCCGCTCATCCGCCGGAAAAAAGTTCAGCAGCTCATCCTGAAACACGCTCGCGCAGCTCGGCTCCAGAAAGATAAACAGCTGCCCCGCATCGATCTTCGGCGCAAACCGTTTGAGGATCGCCGCGAGATAGGCGCGCGCCTCATCGAGCATGCCGAAGTCGTACAACGGACGCCCGCAGCATACATGCGCGCGCGGCGTCCATGCGGGTACCCCGGCGTCGCGAAAAACAGCGGCAGCGGCATGGAGGGCTTGCGGGTGAAAGTAGTTGTTCCAGGTATCCGGCCACAGCACCGCGCCTGTTTTCAGGCCCGCGCGCGGCAGCGAATGCGTATAGGGACGCCGCGCAAAGGACGGCAGCACCCGCTCTGGCGCAAGCCCCAGCAGTTTGCCGGTCACCATCCGCGCTCCGGGCACACGCAAGCCCCTGTTCGCGAGACTTGGCGCAACCGAGGCCAGCCGGGCCCAACGATCCATGCGCCCGAACACATGATCCCGGAAAGCGCGCGGTTTTTCCGCATGGTAGTGCGCCAAGAACTCCGCCTTATAGGTCGCGACATCGACGTTGACCGGGCACTCGGTTTTGCACGCCTTGCAGCTCAAGCAGCCGTCCAGCGCTTCCTTCACATCCTTGTTCGCCCAGCCCTCGCCGAGCACATCGCCCTGCATCAGCTCCCACAACAGGTGCGCGCGGCCGCGGGTTGAGTGGCGCTCTTCGCCCGATGCCATAAAGCTCGGGCACATGGTGCCGGCATGCTCCTTGCGGCATGCGCCTACCCCCACACAGCGCAGCGCCGCCTCGCCGAACGAGCCACCGTCGTTTGCGAAAGAAAAATGCGTCGCGGGCCGGGCGGGAGTGTAGCCAACGCCGGCGCGGATGTTTTCCGTCGGGCCATACACTCGGTCGAGGTCAATCAGCTTGCCCGGATTCATCCGGTTGTCCGGATCCCACAGCTGCTTGAACTCGCGGAACGCCCCCATCAGTCGCTCGCCGAACATCTTCGGCAGCAAAGCCGCGCGGGCCTGCCCATCGCCGTGCTCGCCCGAGATCGACCCGCCGTGCGCGAGCACGATGTCCGCCGCTTCCTCGATAAACGCGCGGTACTTCGCCAGGCCTTCCGAAGAATGGAGATCGAAGTTAATGCGCATATGGACGCAGCCCTGCCCGAAGTGCCCGTACATGGGGCTGCGATAGCCATACCGCGCCATCAACGCTTGCAACTGCCGCAGGTAGCTGCCGAGCTTCTCGGGCGGAACCGCCGCGTCCTCCCAGCCCTCCCAACTATGCGGCTCGCCGGGCACAAAGACCGTTGCACCCAGCGCCTGCTCGCGCACGTGCCACACGCGCGCGGCCTCTGATCCGACGAACCGCCGCGCGCCTGGGAAAGCGTTTTGAAAAACCTCAGCCTGCGCGAGCGCGTCGTCTGCTGTCCAACCGCCAAACTCGACCAGCAGAAATCCGCGCCCCGGCGGCAGCAGCGCGATGTCATCGACCGCCAAACGCTTGCGGTGCATCATGTCCACGAGCAGGCCGTCGAAGCCTTCCAGTCCGATCGGTTTGTACTCAAGAACGCGCGGGACCGCATCCGCGGCGACGAACGCGTCGGAGAATCCGAGCACGACCAGCTGCCGGTGCTGCGGGCTGCGAACGAGCCGGAGTGTCGCGCCGAGGACGGTCGCGCAGGTGCCCTCGCTGCCCACCAGCGCCCGCGCGACATGGAAGCCGTTTTCCGGCAGTAGCTCGTCGAGGTTGTAGCCGGACACGCGCCGGGGGATGCGCGGGAAGCGCGCCCGGATTTCATCGGCATACGTATCCCGCAGTTCTCTCAGCCCGGCGTATAAAGTGCCACGTCGCCCGCCAGCCTGGATGATCTCGGCAAGTTCCGCTTCGCTGGTCGCGCCGACCGTCATCAGCGTGCCGTCGTACAGAAGCACATCCAGCGACTCGATATTGTCGACCGTTTTGCCGCCCATCAGTGCGTGGACGCCGCAGGAGTTGTTGCCGATCATGCCGCCGAGGGTGCAGCGCGAGTGCGTCGCCGGGTCGGGCGCGAAGGTCAGCTCATGCTGTTCGGCGGCTTCGCGGACGCGGTCCAGTACCACGCCCGGTTCGACCCGCACGGTGCGCGCGACAGGGTCCACCGCGCCGACGCCGCGCAGGTACTTTGAATAGTCGAACACCACCGCGGCATTGCAGGTTTGCCCCGCAAGCGAGGTCCCCGCACCGCGCGCAAGGACCGGGGCGCCGTGGTCCCGGCATACCCGCATTGCCGCGATTACATCGTCTACATCGCGCGGGATGACAAGGCCGATCGGGACTTGAC